>DASPOT010000092.1:0-16173 GCA_035625875.1 Mycobacterium sp.
CATGTGGCGGATGTAGCGCTCCATCATCCGGATCGCCACCTCGTCGACCGTGGCCTCGGCGTCGCACCACACCAGCTTGGTGCTGGCCACGTCGACGGCCCGCACGGCGGCCGGGTCCTTTCCAGCGGCCACCACCCGAACGATGTCGCGCTCGCTCACCAGCATGGCGGGCCGCTCGTCGTCGCCCACCACAATGGCCCCGACCCCGTCGGCGACCATGGCCTCGGCAACGTCGGCGACCGTGGCGTCGGCGGCCACACGCGCCACTGGGTAGCCGGCGAGGGTGGAGATCGGGGTCGACCCAGCGGAAGGGATGCCGGTCATGCCACCATGCTCACCCGGACTTGCCCACCTTTTCTAGTGACCTCAGTCCTCAATTCGGGGGGCCACTAGTTACCGAAGGATTCCCGGATGTGGTCGGCGGTCTTGATCGAGCCGTTGGGCCGCGGGTGGTCGTCTCAGGCGTCAATCCAGGCGCGGATGTGTCGTCAAGGGTTGCTATCGCCAGCGATCCGTTGTCGAGAACGCCAAAGCCGGCGAAAGACGCAAAACCAAGGTAGAAGAGGCAGGGCACGACACAAGCGCCAAGGCCGGTGTACCGCTGAAGGAGTACGCACAGCGGTATTTCAAGGCCGCTAAATCGCGAATCGGCCAAGATCAACGACAACGTTTCACAACCTACGGTTTGGCACAGCGCCCCGGTATCGGTACTAAGGCCGATCATCGACGAGGTCGAGCCGCGGGTGCTCGCCGCTGGTGCACAGTATTTGGATCTGGCCGTCGAATCCGCTTTGCAGAGTGCGTCGCTGCGCCATCTGGTGGTATTCGACTACCAGCCGCGGATCGATGACCACCAAGAGAACCTCGAGCGTGCCCGCAGGCGCCTGCACGACGCTTGCATGCCGGTCGTCGTGAGCACGCTGGACGAGGTCATTCAGCGTGGTCGGCAACTTCCGCCCGAGCCGTTCTACACCGGCGGCACCGATGAGCGGCTGGCGATTGATCCTCTACACGTCGGGCAGCACCGGGACACCCAAGGGCGCGATGTTCACCGAACGGACGCTGGCCAGCCTATGGTCGACGTCGATCGCGGCTGAAACCCCGGTGTTCAACGTGAACTTCATGCCGCTGAACCACATCGCCGGGCGGCTGCCGTTGGTCGCGTCCTTCTTGGCCGGCGGCACCAGCTATTTCGTCGCCGAGTCGGATCTGTCGACGTTGTTCGACGACTGGGCGCTGGTGCGACCCACCGATTTGATGTTGGTGCCCAGGGTTGTCGAGATGCTGTTTCAGCGCTACCGCTCCGCGGTGGACCGAGGCATCTTGGAGGGCGCCGACATCGATGACGCCGAGGCAGAAGCCATCGCCGAACTGCGCGAACAGCTGCTCGGCGGGCGGGTGCTCGGCGTGCTTGTCACCACCGCCCCGCTGTCCGCCGAGCTGGCGGCGTTTTTGGATTCGTGCCTCGACCTACACGTGGCCAACCTATATAGCCTGACCGAGGTCGTCCCGGTGACCAGGGACAACATCATCACCCGCCCGCCGGTGATCGACTACAAACTGATCGACGTCCCCGAGCTGGGCTACTTCACCACCGACAAGCCATATCCGCGCGGGGAGCTGCTGGTCAAATCGGCCAACACCACACCGGGCTATTACAAACGCCCCGATGTCACCGCCGAGGTGTTTCGACGAGGACGGCTACTATCGCACCGGCGATGTGATGGCCGAGATCGCGCCCGATCATCTCGTCTATGTCGACCGGCGCAAAAACGTCCTCAAGCTCGCCCAGGGCGAGTTCGTGGCCGTGGCGAACCTGGAAGCCGTGTTCGGCGCGACGCCGCTGGTGCGCCAGATCTTCGTCTACGGCAACAGCGAACGCTCCCACCTGCTGGCGGTGATCGTCCCCACCGCGGAGGCTCTGGAGCGGTTCGCCGACGATTCCGCCGCACTGAAGGCCGCGTTGCGCGAGTCGCTGCAGCGGACCGCGACCGCCGCCGAGCTGCAGTCCTATGAGTTGCCCGCTGACTTTTGATCGAGACCGAACCGTTCAGCGCCGACCAGGGTCTGCTGTCCGGGGTTGGTAAGCTGCTGCGCCCGAGGCTGAAGGACCATTATGGTGTGCGCGGCTGGAGCAGCTCTACGCCGAGCTGGCCGCCGCGCAGGTGGACGCGCTCCGCGCGCTGCGCCAGGCGGCCGCCGAGCAGCCGGTGCTCGACACCGTGATCGGGGCCGCACGCGCGGTGTTGGGAACGGCGGGCGCCGATGTGGATGCCGACGCCCAATTCACCGACCTGGGTGGGGATTCCCTGTCGGCGCTGACGTTTTCCACCCTGCTTGCCGAGTTGCTCGGGGTCGAGGTGTCGGTGGGGGTGATTGTCAGCCCGGCGAGCGACCTGAGCCAGATCGCCGACTCCATCGAGGCCGAGCGCCGGTCCGGGTCGACGCGACCCACGTTCGCCAAGATCCACGGGAAGGGCGAAACCACCGTTTACGCAAGCGATCTGACGCTGGACAAGTTCATCGACACCGCGGTTGGCGTTGGTCGAGCTGGTCGAGGCGGCCACTCGCAGCGGGCGCAGCGACATCGCCGCCGACGCCCTTGGCCGGCTCGCGGTTGCCACCGGCGCCAGTGGCACCGACTGGGCCCTTGGCGTTGAGGCGCGGTCGCGCGCATTGCTCACCGAGGGTGAGGCCGCTGAACGTCTGTACCGCGAGGCGATCCAGCGCCTTGACCGCACCTCTATCCGCACCGAGCTCGCCCGTGCCCATCTCATCTACGGCGAATGGCTGCGCCGGGAACGCCGCCGCGGCGACGCGCGGGACCAGCTTCGCATTGCCCACCACTTGTTCGAGGCGATGGGGATGGAGGCGTTCGCCGAGCGGGCCAGGCGTGAACTAAAGGCCACCGGCGAGTCGGCACGCAAACCCAGCGTCCCCACCAGCGATCATCAGCTCACTGCGCAGGAGGCCCAGATCGCGCGGATGGCCCGCGAGGGCCTGTCCAATCCCGAGATCGGCGCCCGGTTGTTCCTCAGCGCGCGGACCGTCCAATACCACCTGAAAAAGGTCTTCATCAAACTGGGCATCGAATCGCGCACCCAGCTCGACCGTGTCCTATCCGATTGACCAGCCGCTGCGGTCAGGCTGACTGGCCAGTCGCCTGACTGGCCAGTTGCACTGTGCGCTGGCGGATGTGGGTGCCGCCCCAGGCGGCTGATGATGAGGACAGTAAGTAGCCAACAGCCGACGCCTGGTGATCGGTCACGGGAGCAAGGTGTCGACGTTCACACCGGCGCACCGGATCACATGTCACGGTGTTGCTCCATTTTAGTTGCATGATTAGACGGAAAGGGCCCGCAGATGACTACCGGCATCCGCAGCATCAGGGAGGAAACTCAAATGGACTTCGACCACATCACACACCCGCTGAGGTTGGCCAGAGGATCGCACCAGCCAGGATCAGGCAAAGGGTGTGCGATGAACGTTATTTCTTACATCAACGGCGACACGCATATCACCGACTTCCCGGGCTGTTCGGCTCACCCGCTGGCCGCCTTCGTTCAGTTATGCAACGACCTGCTGGCAGGACCCGACGGCTACTTGTCACCCGAAAACAGCCTTCTGGCACTCGAACTCGGCTTCCACACCGTGGGAACCGCCGATGTTGCCGACACCGTCATTCACGCATGGGTGGCCGAACTGCTGACCAGCCCCACATGGGGTGTCGTTCGATACGCCAACAACGCTGCGGCCAAGGCGATCTTGGACATCGCCGAACTGCACCGCATGCTCGCCGCTGGCCACAAGCCACCCATCGCCGCCTGGGACGCCGCAGATCGTGCCGCGCGCGCCGCCTACCGCGCCGCCGGCTCGGCGTACACGTCGCCGGAATGTATGCCATATGGGCCGGATACCAGTCGACCGCACTGGTGAATACCGACCATTTGGCGACGCTGGATGCCGTAACCGGATACGCCTTGCGCGCCCACACGCTAGCGACCGGGGGACACCACGGCCACCCCAATCGTGAAACTGACGCGCCATGCGATCCGCTCATGGCGTGATCTAGCCGGGCTGGACCATCAAAGCGACGTCAACCGGACATCGGTGGACAGCACCCGGCAGCTCATAGGGGTGCCAGCATACACGGCGCGGCAGCCCGCGCCAGCTTTCCAATAGCCAGACGCCAATCATCAATCGCGCCAACGCCTTTGACGCCGCTAGTCAGGGTTCCCCGGACGAGTCCGCCACCGTACTATGGGCATGGCAATGTCGCGGTGACCGGGCTGGCCGAGGGACTAGCCCGGTTTGAGCATCGATGAGGTCGAGCACGGCCACGTGACGATGAGCCTGCGCACCCGTTTCGACCGCACGGATCGATCTACTCCGACGGCGTCGCGAGCATTCTTGTGGGGCGAGGGGTCGCGGCCGCCGTAGCTGGCCACGATGGGGCAGGCCGCGTGGCGTGCGGCGTCGAGGTCGCGGGCAGTTGACCGAAGTTGACTGCCGCGGCCTCGTATCCGTCGCCAGCGCTAAGCAGTGCGAGACCGCCCCCGACGCAAAAGCCGATGACGCCGATCTTGCCTGTGCAGTCGGGGGATTCGGCCAGGTAATCGGGAGCGGCACCAGCGGAACATCCTCGATGCCGAACTCCTCGAAAAAGCGCACGTACCTCGGGGCGTTCATGGTGATCCCTTCTCGTGTGGCCCGTCGAACAGCCGCGCGGCCTCGAGCCCCAACCACGTGGCCTGCAGCGTCGAGACCGCGCGGTGACGCGCGCCCAGACCGCCATCGGGGCGCTGCAGCAGAGCGAGCTGCTGACCGACGGCATCCAGGTAGCACAGGCGCCGGCCGAGGACACGGCCGAGCGCGAGCCCACCCCAGAGCGCCCCGACCGAGGTTGCCTGTGCGTCGGGGGCGAGCCGTAGGCCGAGCAGCTCGTCTTCGCAGCGAGACAAGAAGGCCGCAAGCTGCGGATCAGGGCGCCAGCGCGGCTCCACCAGCTGGGCTAGGCGCACCGCGATCGCCGTCGTCTCGAGGTCGGCACCCGGACGCGCCCACCCCCCGTCGGGGGCCCGGGCCGCATCCAGCACCGCTGTCATGCTGTCGCGCTCGCATCGACCCAGCGCGCCGTGCCGCAGACGGACCAGCTCGAGCAGGTGCAACGCGTCGATGATGGCGACGCGCCAGTCGCGGGACCGGTCGCGGCCAGCGAGTGCCTCGACCCAGCCGTGCAGCCACCGATCCGGCGCGCAGGCCGGTTCGACGGCGAGCACCTCAAGCGCGCGAAGCGCTGCCCAGCCGATCGTCAACGTGGGGTAGCTTCCGGAGCCGTCCTGCAGGCTGCGCAGCCAACGGGCGGTCCGCCCAGACGCGGGTATATCGATACCTAAAAGGCTGAGCGACTCCAGCGCAGCCAACGTGTCCGGGGCGTTCGGCTCCTCCAGCCCCCACTGCGGCGTGCGGTAGAAGCAGTAGCCCCCCTCGGGAGTGCGCCGCCCCAGCACGTACCGGCCGGCCGCGGCCCAGTCGAGGCGGTGCAACCCCGTCCGGCTATCGCGCTCCGCCGGCCCCGAACCGACGTTCATCGCCCGCAAACCTCCGACGGCCAGTCGAACTGCCCGGCCTCCCATACGTCGTACTGCCCGCAGCCCTTTCACAGGATCGCTTCGCCCCTCCCCACCGCGAATCCGATGCTCAAGTTATATCTGGCCAAGGTGGCGCCCAAGATCCACCGCAAGCACCCGATCGACGTAAGTGAATGCTTCAAATTTCGCGCCTGGCTCAATGTCCTCGGCGTCTTCGAGTTCGCTCATCATCGCCGCCACACGAGCGACGTCCAGGTCGTCGTCGAAGGCGGCGATCACCGCGGCACGCCATGAGGCCGGAATCGGTTGGCTGGGGTGGTGGCTCCACTGCTCGACGCGATCGCGCCACCGGTACAAGAGGGCTTGCGAGCGTTCCAGCATGGAACTCGTTAAGTCCAACTGACGCCTGTGATTTGCGTTAGCCAACGCGAAACGCACGGTGACCGGATCCGGATACGGCACCGCAGTGCGCACAGGCGCGACCGCCAGCGTTGGCGGCCGCGGCGCCGGTTCGTCTTCTGCCCCGGCTACCGTGATCACCAGGTCCAATGGCTTACCCAATTCGTCTTCGGCCTCAGATTCGGTGGTGAACATGCCTACCACCGGTCGAACCATAAGGTCGGACCGCGAGACCCGTTCGGCTGCGGAGTGATTGTTGATGACCACTGCAGCCAGCACCTGGGCTGAGTGGACATCCTCAATCATCCGCCGCAACAGGTCGCCGACGACGAGAACGCGTGCGAAAGTGAACTGTCCGGCCTTGGCCGGGATCACGAACCCGATACGGATTATGTCGCCACCGGCGACCGCGATCTGTATCTTTGCACCGGTGAATGCGTCGCGGACAGTCAGCATCGGCAGTGACGACCCTTTCGGCGCGGGTTCACGAGTCTTTCGCTTCGCATGCCAGAGCCAGCAAGGCAGCGCGGAAGGTGCTGCGTCGGCGACCGGTTACGATCCATCGGCCGCTGTCTCGGCGGATGCGGCCGACTACCACGCCGTCGACGGCTACGACTTGGATCACTGGGCTTTCGGGGAAAAGTCGTGTCCACCTGAGCGACCGGGTATTGGCTAATTGCTTGGCTGCTCGTTCCTCGCATACCCGCCATTTTCTCTCGATAGACGATGCGTTCGGCATCGTTGATCAGTTCTACGTCGGCGGATTTATGGGTAGCCATGGCTCCTCGCTCGTCTCGTCGGAGACACGCGAGTCTCCGAAACCTCCACCTTGCGGGTAGAAGCCATCAGCGCCCGACGGCGCGAACAGTGGCGGAGCTTCATCGCCAGCCGCGAAACAGCTTATCGCAACTCATTTCAGAGTAGCAGCGCAGCGGTTGGCACGCTAGGGTCGAGGGGTAGCTGGCGGTGGGACTCGCCACTAATCGCGGCCGAGCCGGTTGGGTGGGCGCCGATGGTCCCTACGGATGACGAATGATCCGTCTAGGAGGCTGTCGTGCAGTGGATTTACCAGCTGAACCGGGCGCGTGTGGTGCGCGGTGAGAAGGTGATTCTCGATGACGTCACTTTGTCGTTCTTGCCAGGCGCCAAGATCGGCGTCGTGGGCCCCACCGGCGCAGGAAAATCGACCCTGCTGAGGGTGATGGCCGGGCTGGAGCAGCCGTCGAACGGTGGTGCGCGATTGGCGCCGGACGTCTCCGTTGGATTGCTGCCGCAGGAGCCTGTCCTCGACGAAACCAAGACCGTACTCGGCAATGTGCGTGATGGTGTCGCCGACACCGAGGCGTTGTTGGCTCGCTATACCGACATCACCGCCCGCCTCGCCGAGGACTACAGCGACGAGCTGATGGCCGAAATGGGTCTGCTGCAGGAGCAATTGGACCATCGTAACGCCTGGGATCTCGACGCCCGTCTCGAGCAAGCCATGGACGCGTTGAACTGCCCGCCGTCGGACGCCGACGTGCGAGAGCTTTCCGGCGGTGAACGCCGCCGGGTCGCATTGTGTGGGCTGCTGTTACAGCGCCCGGACCTGCTGCTGTTGGACGAGCCGACCAACCACCTCGACGCGGAGAGCGTGCAATGGCTCGAACAGCACCTGGCGGCCTATCCGGGCACCGTCGTCGCGGTCACCCACGACCGCTACTTCCTCGACAACGTCGCGCAGTGGATTCTCGAGCTCGACCGTGGTCTTGTCTACCCCTATGAGGGCAACTACGCCACCTACCTCGATACCAAGGCCGCCCGGTTACAAGTGGAAGGCCGCAAGGACGCCAAGCGGCTGCGGCAGCTGCAGCGGGAACTGGAATGGGTGCGTTCCGGGGCGAAGGCTCGGCAGGCGAAAAGCAGTGCGCGGCTGCGCCGTTACGAGGAGATGGCCGCTGCCGCCGCGAAGACACACCGTCTCGATTTTGACGAGATCCACATTCCCCCAGGCCCGCGACTGGGCAGTCTGGTGATCGAGGCTGAAGGCGTGAGAAAGTCGTTCGGTGATCGCGAACTTTTCCGAGATTTGTCTTTTTGGTTGCCGCGTAACGGAATCGTCGGCATCATCGGCCCCAACGGGATCGGCAAGACCACCTTGTTCGAGATGCTGACAGGAAACGAGTCGCCCGATGCGGGCAGGATCAAGATCGGCGACACCGTGCAAATCGCCTATGTGGACCAAAACCGCGCCAGCATCGAGCCCGACCGCACCGCCTGGGAGGTTGTTTCCAGAGGGGACGACATCCTGCACATCGGGTCGGTGGAGGTGCCTTCACGTGCGTATCTGGCCGCATTCGGCTTCAAGGGCTCCGACCAACAGAAGCCGGCGCGCCTGTTCTCCGGCGGGGAACGCAACCGGCTCAACCTCGCGCTCACGCTAAAGCAGGGTGGTAACGTGCTGTTGTTGGACGAGCCGACCAACGACTTAGACACCGAGACCCTCGCGTCACTGGAAAACGCCATCGGTGATTTCCCGGGCTGTGTGGTCGTCACCGCTCACGACCGTTGGTTCCTCGACCGCGTCGCCACCCATATCCTCGCCTGGGAAGGCACGGAAACCGATCCGGCGCAATGGTATTGGTTCGAAGGCAACTTCGCCGGCTACGAAGAGAACAAGATCGCCAGGCTCGGCGCAGAAGCCGCTCGGCCCCATCGGATGATGCATCGCAGGCTCACCCGAGAATGACACCTTCAAGAAGGAACGATGAGAACAACGATGTCGTCCGTGACAGCGTGATCGAGGCACCGAGCCGAGGCTGGTTCACTCCCGGTGTCGGTGCGGTGGGAGCGGCCAGCTTCTTCTCGGATAGCGGTCATGAGGTGACGACGTCGGTGCTACCGGCATTCCTCACCGGCACGCTGGGAGCTTCGGCCGCGGCGCTCGGCGTGATCGATGGGATCAGTGACGCCCTTATCGGTGTGATGAAGTTGGTCGGCGGGCCGCTGGCAAACGACCCCGGCCGGCGAGGACGGATGGCGTCGGGTGGCTATCTGGGCACCGCGTTGACGACCGGAGGAATCGGCGCGGCGGCGACGGTGTGGCAGGCGGGTGTGTTGCGCGCCATCGCTTGGCTGTCACGGGGCTTGCGGTCGCCGGCGCGCGACGCCCTGCTGGCATCCTTGAGTCCGGTGTCCGCGCAGGGCAGGGCGTTTGGGCTCGAACGTGCAGGCGACAATCTGGGTGCGGTGGCGGGTCCGTTGTTGGCCGCCGGACTGGTGGCATGGGTGGGTGTTCGCGCGGCGCTCTACCTGGCAGCCATCCCCGGGCTGTTCGCAGCCGTCGCAATCATGGTCGCTGCGCGGGAGGCCCGTCACCGGGTACGCGCCGCTGGTGAGCCGGTGGCCCGGCGATTTGAGCTGGGAGCGTTGCGCAACGCGGGCATGCTGCGCGCGTTATTGCCGGTGGCACTGTTCGAGTTCGGCAACGTCGCGACCACCCTGCTGATCCTGCGTGCCACACAGTTGCTCACCGCACCGCAGGGGTCGGTAACCGCGGCAACGTCGCTCGCGATCCTGATCTATGCCGGGCACAACGTGGTCGCGACGGTGGCGTCGCTGACTGCCGGGCGGTGGTATGACCGGGGCGGGCCCCGTGCGGTATTCGCCACCGGCGCGGTGGTGTACGTCATCGCCTACGGACTGTTCGCGGCCGGGAGCCACAACGTGCCGGTGGTTGCGGTCGCCTTTGCGGCAGCCGGGACGGGCATCGGCCTGGCCGAGCCCACCCAATCGGCGGTTGTTTCGCATTTGCTTCCAGACCGCTTGCGCGGCAGCGGGTTCGGTGTGCTGGGTGCGGTACAGGCAACGGGTGACGTGGTGGCGACGGTTGTCGCGGGACTGCTGTACACGGTGGCGTCGCCCGCGGTAGCCTTCGGCTACGCGGCGACCTGGATGGTGGCCGCGGTCATCGCGTCGGGGATGTTGCGTCCGCAGGCGCTAGAATGAGCAGCTTGTCTCAACCGGATTACACTCGCTCGACGCCAGCGCATGCGGCGGAGCCGAAGACTCGCCGGAACGAATCCTCGCCATGGCTGGTCGGTTTGGGGTCGCCCGGCATCAGCCGGAAAGTGCGCACACCATCGGGGCGACGCTCGGCGCGTAAGAACAAGTCGGCGGGATCACGGCGCGCGTACAGGCTGCTAGCGAGGTCGTAGAGGTGGGTAACGTAAACAACCTTGACCCCGGCATCGAGCATGGCGCGCAGGACGCCGCGCGCGATTTCCGACCCCTCGCGCTCGTTGGTGGAAGCGGAAGGACTCGTTGCACAACAGCAGCGACCTCGGCCCGATGTAGTCGGCGATCGCACTCATCCGTGCAAGCTCTTCGTCGAGCTTGCCGTGTGTGAGGGTGGCATCCTCTTCCTTCGCTGCAATATCACCGGGCAGAGGACCTGTTGATGGCCTATCTGCGCAACCGAGACCCGCGTGAATGACCGTGAAGGTCAGTCGGTTATGCGGTCATAAGCGTCCACCCGCCACCTGCCGTCGACGAAGCTGAGCTGATTCCAGCAGCCGGTGCGTTGGCCGACATGGCCGAGCGACGGATCAAGTTTTGCCAGTAAGGCGCGGATGAACGCATCGTGGGACACCATGACAAGAGGTCCCGGCCCGAACTCCGCCACTAGCTCAAGGAACGCCCGCCGGGCACGGTCCGCCAGTACCGTAACGGGTTCGACGCCGGGGGCGGAATCGATGCTGCCATACAGGCGTTCGACCTCGTCGCGGCGAAGGCCGGTCACCGGTCCATAGTCGCGATCGTTGAGCCGGGTGTCGATTGTGACCGGCAGCTCAGCGGCGGTGCCGATTGCCTGTGCGGTCGCGACTGCCCGCTGCAGCGGACTGGAGACGACCGCGGTCGGATGTTTGCGGGCGAGCACACCGGCGAGCCGCTCCGCCTCGGCGATACCGACCTCGTCCAACGGTGGGTCGCTCAGTCCCCGAAGTCGTCCCTCCGCGTTAAGCGCGGTGCGGCCGTGCCGGGCCAGATAAACCCGCGTCGCAGCCGAGGTCATCCTCGGCTGCTGACGAATTCGGGAACCACCACAACGGGGCGGTGGCTGCGGCGCAAGAGGTTCCGCGCGACCGCCCCGGTCACGAAATGCCCCACGGTTGCGCCGATGCCTTGCTCGGGCCGCCCGATGACGAGCATTGACGCCGCGTGCTCGTCAGCGGCCTTGAGCAGCGCATCCACCGGGTCGCCAGACACCAGGTGGTACCCCCACTGCACACCCCCGGAATCAAGCAGATCTCCGATGTGCTGGCGTTCAGCGTCGAAGTGCTGCTGGGTGGCGTTCGGTGAACCCGCCGAGGCGCCAATCAGGGGGCCCATGTCGAAGTCGATGACGTGGACAACATGCACGGGCACATTCAACGCGCCCGCGAGGTCACCGGCGAACACCAACGCCGCACGGCTGGCCGAATGGGCATCATACCCGACAACCAACGCCACAGCAGACTCCTCACTGCTTTCCGGCAGGAGCCATCAGCCTGGTCGGCGGTTCGGGCGTTCACAGTGTCCCCGGCGGAGATCCATCGCCTCGACATCAGCTTAAGCGATCAGTACATCGCCCGGGGTCTCGCGTCGGCTTGACCAACGGAGTTGTGGTTGATTAACTTGCAGCGGCGATGGAGCCCGCCCGGAGCGCCGACCTCCGAAACGCCACAAGGCTGATGGCACCTGCGAACGAAGGAGTCGCAGGTGGTTTATGTCTATTTCTGCCGTCGCTCGGTGTGTTAGGCGACGCGAAGATGACGTCCCTTGAGGATTCGTTGGTCGAATTGCGTTGCTCGGTGGCCGTTCTCCGCGGCGACGCGGTGCTGTTGGTGGAGCGTCTCGACCGTGGTGATTGGGTGCTCCCGGGCGGTCGTCCACACTTGCACGAGGGCATGACGTCATGCGCGCGGCGGGAGACCCGTGAAGAGACCGGTCTCGACGTTTACCCAAACAGGTGTGCCCTCGTTCTGGAAGTCAACGACCACCTCACGGGTCGCCGCATCGTCGAACTGGTCTTCATCGCTGAGGAGTTCGACTCTGCGTCGCCGGTGGTCGGCGAGCCGGGCCGCCGGCCGGTGTGGGTAGGTTGGGACGAGCTGAAAACCGTTACCCTGCACCCACCCATCGCCGGGTTCCTTCCGGACCTGCGCCGTGGCGGATACGCCCGCTACCTCGGGAACCTGTGGTGCCCGGAACCCGGTGATCGATGACCGGTTTGCCGCTGCCGTTGATTCAAGGATTGCAAGTGATCACCGTCGCTGCTGGGGCGCCGGGCGTCAGCGGTTTCATCGCCTGGGTGGAAGCGCGCTTGCGGGGCCGCCGCGGTCCACGGATTTCGCAGCCCTATTTCGATTTGGCCAAACTCTTCCGGAAGGAATCGCTGGCGCCACCCGCCGCCAGCCCGCTATTCCGGCTGGCGCCGGTGGTGTCTTTCGCGTGTTACCTCACCGTCCCGATGCTGATTCCCGTGCTCACCAGCTACCCGTTGCCGCTGGGGTACATGGGCGACATCCTCGGCGGTGGACTGATCCTGGCCTTCGCCAGTTTCCTGGTCGCGGCTGCGGCGGCCGAAACCGGCGATGCCTACGCCCAATTGGCGTCCAGCCGTGCCAAGACATTCGCCGCGATCACCGAACCGGTCATGCTGCTGGTCTTCTTCACGGTGGCGCTGATCACCACGACCGACCTGCCCTACGTTCTTGGGGCGACCGTGCGCAGCGGCCCCGATCAGATCGTTCGTCCAGCACACCTACTCGTCTCAGCTGCGCTGTTTATGGTGATCTTATATGAGACCGGGCGCATCCCCGTCGAAACGCACACCGGGACCACCGAATTCGGGATGATCGAATCAGGTCGTCCGTTCGAGTACTCCGGGCCGGATCTGGCCCTGCTGCACTGGGGCTCTGCCGCCAAACAGCTTGTGCTGTACGTGATCTTCCTCAATGTTTTCGTCGCGCCATGGGGACTGGCGTCCAGCAGATCGGCGATTGCGGTGGCCCTGGCCATCCCCGCCATTCTCGTCAAGGCCGTGCTGCTGGGATGCGCCATCGCCGTCCTGGACAACAGCTACGCGAAGCTGCGCCTCTTCAAGATCACCGAATTCGTCTCGGCCGCATTGCTGTTGGCTGTCCTGGCGGTGTTCACCCTGTACCTGGGGGGTGGATAATGTTTTTGGCGTACAACCCGTCCGTTCCCAGCGTCTTCAGTGGAACCGCCAGCACCATAGCGCTGATCGTGCTGCTGCTGGAGTTCGGGATGCTGCGGCAAGCGCTGCTGCGCGGGCAGGTACGCTTATATGCCGGCCAATCCCTGGCTGTGAGCGCGCTGGCCGCGGTTGTCGCCTTCGGTCACAATGTTCCCGAACTGTACGCCCTGGCCGTGCTTTCGTTGTTGCTCAAAGTCATCGCCGTGCCACTGCTGGTCGTGGGACTGCTGCGGGAAGCCCCCGACGAGATCGCCGGCAGCGGCGCGGTCAGTGTGGCAAACGCGGTGCTGATCTCGATCGCGGTCGCCGCGTTCGGGTTTTTCGCCGTCGGCGTGCTCGGGATCAGTTCCGATGTGTTGCCCACCGTCGCGCTGAGCCTGGCCATGGCGGTCGTACTGGTCGCGTTCATCCTGATGATCCTGCGTCGAGACGTGGTCAGCCAGGCGATCGGGTTCTTCTCGCTGGAAAACGGTGCATCGCTGGCCAGTTTGGTGGTCGCCGCGGGGATGCCACTCATCCTCGAGGTGGCGTTCTTGTTCGATCTGCTGGTCGCCGTCGTGGTTTTCGGGCTGCTGGCGCGCACCCATCATCGGCGCGCACAGTCATTGTCCACCGAGACCCTTGATCGGCTCAGGGGGTAGGCGATGCCTGTGCTGATGGTGCTGCTGGTCCTCTTGCCCCTGGTCACCATGCTCGTGTGCGCCCGCGCGCCGCACCGTGTGGCCGCGGCGGTGACCGTGCTGACCGGTGTCACAGCGTTCGTGCTGGCGGTGGTGCTGGTGCCCGCCGGTGTCGACCACACCATCACCGCGGTGCGCTACCTGCGGGCTGATGCACTGTCTTTGATCTTCCTGCTGGGCACCTGCCTCCTGTACGCCGTCGTAGCCATCTACGCCGTCGGCTACATGGCCGACGAGGAACGTGCGGTACGCTCCGACACGGCCGAACGCCAGGAAATCTTCGCCCGCTACAGCAGACGATTCTACCTAGGCCTGAACGCCTTTGCCTGGTCGATGATCTGCGCGCCTTTGGTCAACGACCTGGCCCTGCTGTGGATCGCTGTCGAAATCACCACGGTGGTCTCCGCGCTGCTGGTCGCGCTGGACAACACTGAGGGCGCAACCGAAGCCGCGTGGAAGTATGTGCTGATCGCCTCATCCGGACTGGGAATCGCACTGCTGGCCACCATTTTCATGTACCATGCCGGGTCGCAGGTTTTGGGCCAGTCCTATAGCCTGGCGTTGGATCCGTTGATCCACTCATCTGCTCAATTCCCACATACTCCGGTGCGTTTGGCGTTCGTGCTGGCGGTGGTGGGTTTCGGCACCAAGGTGGGCCTGTTTCCGGTGCACACCTGGCTGCCCGATGCGCACGCCGAGGCGCCCACGCCAGTGTCGGCGCTGCTGTCGGGATCGCTACTGGCGGTGAGCTTCTATGCGATCCTGCGCTACTACCAGATCAGTGTCGGGGCGCTCGGGCCACGATTCCCGCAAACCATCCTGCTGATCTTCGGTGTGCTGTCGCTGCTGCTGGCGGCATTGTATCTGCTGGAGCAGCGCGATATCAAACGGCTGCTTGCGTATTCGAGTGTTGAACACATGGGCATCCTGGCAATCGGCGTCAGTTTCGGCGCGCCGATAGCCTTATCGGGAGTGCTGTTACATGTCCTAGCGCACGCCGCCGCTAAGGCCAACGCGTTCATGGGTGCCGGTGTGTTGGTGCGCAAGTTCGGTACCAAGGAACTCGGGCGTATGGCCGCGGGCATCGGGTTGCTGCCCTGGTCCGGTCCGTTGTTCTTGACCGCTGTTCTGGCGTTGTCGGCGATGCCGCCGTTTGGTCTGTTTCGCAGCGAATTTCAGATTGTTTCTGGCGGCTTCGCGGACGCACGCAATGCGGCCGCCGCGGCCCTGGTCTGTCTGGTCACCCTGGCGTTCCTCGGCCTGACGCTGGTGACGACGCGAATCTTGTTCCGCCCCAGGGTGGAAATGTCCGATGTCGCCGCGCCGATGCCGACTCGCGGTGAGCCCAGCCGCTGGATGGTGACACCAGTCGTTGTTGGACTGCTGGTGTTGCTGGTGCTGGGGCTTGCGCCGCCGTCAGAGTTGGTTGATCTGCTCAGCCGGGGGGCAAGTGAGCTTGCGGCGGGTGCGCGATGACCACCGAGGTGGCGACCAGCGTTGCCGACTTGCCCCTGGACCAATGGCACGCCCAAGTGGCCGCGCGTGTCGCCGGTGGCGACCGGTTCGCCGGTGTTTACGGCAGCCATCGCGGCGACGCGGCGCAATTGCACGCGCTGCTGGTCGCGAGGGCGACGGTCAGCTGCTTGCGCACGCAGCTGGCGCCCGACGCGGAGGGCTCGCTGGCGTACCCTGCATTGACACCGGCTGTGCCGGCGGCATTTTGGTACGAGCGCGCATTGCACGACCTGTCGGGTGTGGTGCCAATCGGCCATCCGCGTCTCGACCCGCTCTTGCTGCCTCGCCAGCCCGGACAACCCTCGCCGCGGCCTGGGTCTAGCGATCGCGCCGAACTCGATCAGCACATCCATTCCCGCGCGGCTGACCAGCATGGACCCGTCGATGTCACCGGCGGCGGGGTGTTCACCTTGCCGCTCGGCCCGGTGCGTTCCGGGGTGTTCGAGTCCATCGAATTCCTCATCGAGACACCGGGCGAGGATATCCCTCATCTGAACATCCGCCCGCACTTCAAGCATCGCGGGATCGCCAAGCGGTTCGAAACGTTGCCGGTGGACGACGCGATTCTGGTCGCAGAACGTGTCGAAGGTGTCGCCTCGGTCGCTCACGCACTGGCGTTCGCCCACGCGGTGGAGAAACTCGGCGGGGTGACGCCGCCGGGGCGGGCGCGTTTGATTAGGGTGATCCACGCCGAACTGGAACGCATCGCCAATCACTTGGACGTGGCCATGCGGCTCTGCGACGCCGC
>DASPOT010000093.1:0-13831 GCA_035625875.1 Mycobacterium sp.
TTCGTCCGTCACGGGCGCCGCCTCCGCATGGTCCGGTCCGTCAGGTTACCCCGGCTGACTTCAGCCCAGGGTGAAGGGGTCGCGCGTGCCGCCGCTCAGCTCCACCCACACCGATTTGCTCTCGAGGTACTCGTCGACCGCGGCGATGCCGTTTTCCCGGCCAAGACCTGAGGCGCCATAGCCGCCGAACGGGACACCCGGGGCGACGACGCGGTAGGCGTTGATCCACACGGTGCGAGCCCGGAGCCTGGCCGCCACCCGGTGGGCGCGGTGGATGTCCTTGGTCCACACAGCGCCGGCCAGCCCGTAGAGAGTGTCGTTGGCCAGCTTCAGCGCCTCGTCCTCGCCGGTGAACGGGTAGGCCGACAGGACCGGGCCGAAGATCTCCTCCCGGACCACGGTGGAGTGCGGCGCGAGCTCTACCTTCGCCTGATGAAACAGGGGCTGAACAATTCCGAAGCGTGTCGGCTGCTGGGGATTCACCGCAAGACCGGTCAGCGATGGCGACACGGGCGGCGCCACCGCGCCAGGGGCCGCGAGTACTACTACCGGCCGATCACCGCGCGGCCGCCCACCGTGTCGGCGAGGTTCTTGTCGGAAGACGAATGCGTCCGCATCGCCGACCTGTCTCGTCAATCCCTAAATAGAAGCACCCATCCCGGCACCATTGGGAATCGGATGCGGCGCGCAGCGACGACGTTTGCGCGTGCGCAAGTAGCAATCTGCCACTGGTTCAATCCCAGTATCGCGCACCAGCGTATTAGCAGCTCAGACTATATGTCTAGACTAGCTTACGAGTGTTCATGCAACTTCCATGCAATAGCGTTTCGGCGGGGTTGTTCGGGGGATGTGTGGCACACCTGGCACACGTGGCACAACTGGCACAACTTAGTAAAAATTCAGTTGGCGTTGACACACGGCTAGCATTCTTCATATTCGTGCCGCTTTGGACCCGCACACTGACGGCATCGTCAACGCCAGAAGAAGGGGAGCGCATCAAATGGTCTCACCTCGCTGGCTGGCAATGTTTACCATCCCCATGATGGCTGGCGCTGCCCTGGTTAGTAGCGCTGCGATTGCGACTGCCAATCCCGATGATGACGCGTACCTCGCTCAACTGCGTGCCGTCGGCCTCACTTGGCCGCCGAACACCGATCACGCACTCATCGGGGAGGCGCACCTCATCTGCTACGACCTCACTTGGGGTTGGAAGCCACAACAGATTGCCGACGAGATCCACGCCAACTTGGACGCAAAGGGCGTTACGTTGTTAGACGCCGCAACCATGGTGAACGCCGCACACTCGATCTATTGCCCCGGCAATGTGTGCGACGCCCCCACCCTTTGCACATGACAGCACTTAGGGGACAGAACGTCCTATAGCTGCCAACCAGGCCTGATAGCACAAACGCCGCGCGAACACGCGCGCTGGTGGCCCGGGCTGATCAGCAACACCGGGTGCTCGACCACGCCGGTCCGACGCGACTGCCTCCCGCACGATAGTGCTAGATTCTGTCACCTAAGTCGTTCATCAAGCCTACGATGACACAGGTACCCGATGCGCGAGACACGGAACCCGTACCGCGCCAAGCGAATTGGGTCACAAGCGAGGAAAAGGCTGATGTTCGCAAACCCCGGTCAGCCAGGGGGCCCAGCCGCCAAGGTCACGTTCGTCGTGCGATTCTGGAATCCCAGTACGACCGTGTCGCCGGGGTGGTGCCGGTCCAGAATATCTGTTAGGTCGGTGGCCGAGTTGACCGGAGCGCCATCGACAGAGGTAATCACGTCACCTTCGGTAATCCCCGCCCCGGCGGCAGGACTGGGTTGGTACACCTGCTTGACCAACGCGCCGGCACCGACGGCGTTGGAAACGCTAGCACCGAGGAAGGCGGTCGGGCCGATGTGGACCGTGGGCGACCCGGCGCCCGAGCGGATCTGACCGGCGATTCCCATGGCCTGATTGATCGGCATCACGAAAGCCTGTCCCCAAACGAGCCTGAACCAGTTGGACGCGGCAGTGTTCATGCCGATCACCTGGTTGGCGTCGTTGACCGTAGGCCCGCCCGAGTCGCCGGGGCGAATGGCGGCATCCACTTTGATCAAACCGGTGAGCGTCTCCGAGGCACCGGTCAGGGAGTCTTGAGCCGAGACCGTCTGGTCCAGCGCGGTGACGCGACCCGGCACCGCGCTCGGCGCTTCGCCGGCGCCGCCGGTATTTCCGAGCGAGACGATCGGATCTCCGACCTGAACCTGATTAGAGTCGCCGATGTTGGCCACCGGCAGACCGCTCGCGCCGCGAAGCTGCAGCACGGCGATGTCGTTGGTGCGGTCAAAACCGATGACATCACCGTCATACGTTCGACCGTTGCCGATGTCCCTGGCTGTAATGCTGGTCGCGCCCACGATCACGTGGTTATTGGTCAGCACTGTGCCGTTCGGATCGATCACGATGCCGGTTCCGGCTCCTTCCGCGTTCTGGTAGCCAATTTTTGTGTCGATGTCGACTATCTGCGGAGCGACCTGCGAGACGGCGGCCAAGACGTCGGTCGGCGCGGCGGGCGCCTCGCTGAACCGGTCGAGCCTCGGCGGCGACGCCTGGGCCGGCGCCATGGCCAGCCCCAGTCCGGCCACTGCCACCACGCTGAGTAACCGCCACGACCACCGCTGTTTGAGGCAGTCTGATCCGCTCATCCGACGACCTTCTGCATAGCCGTAAGACTCCGAATGGTCGCGGCGGCCAGTGCCTCGACGGGCTCTGCTGTATTTCACGGCTACACCGTAATCAAGACCAACCGTGTCCGGTTGCTAAACCGACCCCCTCAAGGATGTCAATCGGACACGTTCGAAATCAACGGCTCCGGCATGGCGCGCTCCCCCCTTGAACACCACGCGTCAACGCCGGGTGCGTTGACAGGATCCCAGCACCGAAAGACGGTGAGCTAGAGCTCCTCCTGCGGGCGGTCCAGCTGCCCGAGTCTGACACCCCGGTTGTTCAGCGCCCTGGCGACCTGCGCGCGCAGCGCAGGGCCGGGGTCGTCGCGGTAGTCGTCGATGACCTGCTGGTAGGCGCCCAGCGCCTCCTGCGGGCGGTCCAGCTGCCCGAGTCTGACACCCCGGTTGTTGAGCGCCCTGGCGACCTGCGCGCGCAGCGCGGGGCTGGGGTCGTCGCGGTAGTCGTCGATGGGCACTGTCAACTTGAGGTCGTGTGGACGTTCTGCTAACGCTAACCGCATAAGCCTCATACGTCACACGCGACCTGGTGAATCGCGGAGGCGAACCGGCGAAAATCGCCCTCGGATTGCTCAAGTTGACAGTGCCCCGGCGGGGGCAACTCGATACCGGCCTGCCGGTACGCGGCGTCCACGGGCGTGCCGGCCAGATACGCCCGAAACGGCCTGGGCCAGGGCCGGGGTGCGCGCGTTGGCTGTCGACCCGTCGGGCAAGGTGACCGACGTCAGAGCAACCGGTGCTGGGGCTGCGGCGCCAGATGCGGCACCCTCCCCGGGGGTGCCGGAGGGTTGCGGTTGTCCCGCCCCCGCGGGCTGCTGCGCGGGCTCTTGGGCTGTCTTGTCTTGCGGCTCTTTGTGTTTCGTGTCGCTGGCCTCGTCAGCTTTCTCGCCGGGCTTGTCCGAGGTGTTGTCGTGGCGCGGCTGGTCCCCAAGCGGTGAGGCCAACTCGGGCAGCGACGCAGGTATCCCCGCCAAACCGCCAAGCGAATCCAGCGGCATCGAACCCAGCCCGCCTAACGGCGCCAACCCGCCCAGGGCGGCCGGCAACGCCGACGCCAGCGGCGAGAGCGGATCCGGACCCACCGGCCCACCCAGGCCTCCCAGACCCAGATCTGCCGGCGCCGGGTCCGGCATCGACTCCTCGGCACCAGGCCCCGGATCCAACGGCGCCGCAGCCGGCGCGGGATCAGCTGGCGTGGCCGGCTGGCAGGGCTGCCCGGATGCCGGGGTGGTCGAAGGGTCGGTGGCCCCTGATTGGTCGAGGGCATACAGATTGGACAGCGCTGCAACGGTTTTGGACTGATCCTCCGCACTAAGCGTCCCAGACCGAAGGACGTCGCCGATCGCCGCCACTTGGGTGCGCAGAAACTTCAAGAAGGCTTGTTCGCCGGCCGGGGTGTCGAGCGGCAGCGCCGGATTATTGACCGCCTCAACGATCTTCTGCCGTATCGCGTTGAGTTTTTGCTGACCGACGGCGGTCGTCGCGTGCGCATTCAGCAAGGCCTCGGAGAGCTTCTCCTCGGCGTCGCTGAGTTGGCTGTACCGTTTTTTCAACTCCTCGTGAAGCTTTCGCACCGCGTCAGCGGCCCGCCCGGACTGCTGCTCATCGGTCGGCAAGTCTCGCCCGGCCGGTGGTTGCCCATCGTGCCCAGCGCCCTGCCCGTTGTTGAACTGCTGCTCGCTGATCGGTTGGCCATCGGAATTGAAGAACTGCCGCTGACCGGTCGCCGGATCGAAGGTGTAGTAGTCGCCTTTGGCGCTCTTGGGCGTTAGTACCCCGGTCCTCGGGTCTGTGTAGAAGCCGTGGTCGCTGAGTGGCATACCGCCTGTCAGCGGGGCGATCTGGTTGCCGCGGTCATCGACCGGCGTGTACTTGCCGTCAGATGTCGGGCGGTAGCCGGTCGGCTTGATCGCAGGACCGCCGCTGCCGTCCGGGTTCTGCAGACACACCGTGCCGTCGGCGTTCTGGACCCAGTTGTTGTGATTGGCCGAAATCGTGGTAAACGATCGTGCCGTCGGTCGGGAGCCGGGTGCCATCACCGAAAACCAGATACCGATCCTGGGCCCTGCTATCCGTGTTGTAGTGAATATTGGGGTCGCCGTAGGACATTCGCGCTTTGTCGAGCACGCGGTTCCAGTATGCGTCGTCGCCTGCACCGATATACCACTTCTCGCCGTTCGGAAACCATCCACCCGCGACATCGTTGCCACTACCGTCGGTCTTAGCCGCCTCCCAGTGGGTAAGCTCATCGAAGACTCGATGTCCCGTCATCGCCTACTCGGCCCTCCTGACGCGGTCATGCAACCACCCGTTATCTCTCAGAACCATCCACAACCAAGGTTCTGCTCGAGATCCGGTGGCGGCACAAACGCCGGAGGATCAGCTGGCGGGCGGTCACCGCCAAAAACTTTCTGCGCCCGTGATAAAACGGCCAGCACGTAGCTGGCCTGCTGCTGCAGTTCAATATCCACGCCGGATCCTTTCCTGCGGTCGAATCGAGCGTAACGCCGCCGATCGACGGGTCTGTGCACGATTTCAGCCGCGGATGTGGCCACCGGGACCGATTCAGGCATCCGACGTACCAGGACCGGCTCACGCCGGTTTGAGCCGGGTTAAACCGGTCCGCTCAAAACCGGACAGGCAGACGCAGCGATGTGAAAAGAGTCGAAACCCGAGCTTGACCACTGGCGTGGCTCATGCTACGTCAGCGGATATGGGCGACCCGAGCGTTGGCCAAGTCATTGGCGTATGCGATCAGTGCCTTGCGGCCGAGATCGAGTATCGCGGGATCGAAATCGTTGCGGTCTCGGTAGGCCAGTTCCAGGATGCGGTCGGCGATTTCGACGAAGACGAGCAGGGCGAGCGGGTCGGTGTCGGGGGGAATGAGCTCTGCATCGATGAGTATCACGTGCATCCGTTCGGCGAGTGCGCGCATATTGGCGCGGACCCTGTTGAGCACGGCCGTTGAGCTGGGGCCGACCAGCCACAATCGCGCGGCGTTGGGGTGCTCGCGGTAGTAGGCGACGCGAAGCTCGAGTTCGGCGTCGAACAGTTCCGCGACCGAGTGAATCTCCCAGGTGCGCTCCGCCGCCTCGCCCAGAGCCTTCAACTCGGAGAGGTGCCGGAAGCAAAGTCGGTCGAGGATCTCGTCGCGGTCGGCGAAAAACCGGTACAGCGAGGGGTACGACACACCGGCGCGGTCGGCGATCGTCCGTGTCGTCGCCGCCTCGACTCCGTCCTCGTTGATGATTGCAGCAGCTGCGTCCAGGATCTTGGTCACGGTGCGTCGGCTCCTGGCCTGCACGGGTTTGTGCCGCTGGACGGGCGCAGTGGTCATCTTCGGTGTCCTCTTCCCGCCGGTAGGCGATTAGTACTCAATATTGTCGCAAGCGTTACAAACGGGCATACTATAACATGACTCGCGTTTTCTTCTCGAGCGGGTGCCACCCAACTTTTCCGAGGCTTGACGGTGCCGGAGCTGTATCATAACATGACTCGCGTTACATTTCTTGATTGCCCTCTGGAGTTGCTATAGCCGCCTACCAGCGGAGTCAGGTCCACCGGACATACCCGTTGCGTGACGTGATCGTGCACCCGCAGGTGCGGCCGGAAGACTTCGACGAACGGCGGCGTCGGAGCGTCGCCGGGGAACAGGGTCTGAAGATGGGGCAGATGCTGCAGGACATCGTCGCTCGGGCGCGCACCGGGGTGGCGGTCGTCGACAACCGCTGCGACGTGGTTTTCATGAATGCGCGTGCACAAGAGCTGGGGCTGGTTTGTAACCGGCAGCTCGACGATCGCGCCCGGGTCGCCGCGCAGCGGGCTCTGCGCACCGGTGAGGACGAAGAGGTCGACCTGTCGCCGCTGCGGCCGGAGGGACAGTCCGGGTTGGCGGTGCGCGGGTATGCACGGTTGTTGACCGAGCAGGATCGCCGGTTCGCCGTGATCTATGCCGAAGACGACTCCGAACTGGTTCGCTTGGAGGCCACTCGCCGGGATTTCGTGGCCAATGTCAGCCACGAACTGAAGACTCCGGTCGCCGCGATGAGCTTGCTGGCTGAGGCGTTGTTGGCGTCCGTCAACGACCCCGAGACCGTGTACCGCTTCGGCGAGAAGATTTTCGCCGAATCGCAGCGCCTGGGCCAGATGGTCGGCGAGCTGATCGAGCTGTCCAGGCTGCAGGGCGCCGAGCCGCTGCCGAACCTCGGGCCCGTCGACATCGATACCGTTGTGGCCGACGCGATTTCGCGTTACAAGGTGTGCGCCGACAACGCCAACATCGTGGTCAGCACTGATGCGCCCAGCGGATTGAAGGTGCTCGGCGACCACACATTGCTGGTCACCGCCCTGGCCAACCTGGTGTCCAACGCGATCGCGTATTCACCACCCGGTTCGCCGGTGTCGATCAGTTGTCGCCGCTGCGGTGACAACGTCGAAATCGCGGTGACCGACCAGGGCATCGGCATCGCCGAGGCCGACCAGGAGCGGGTATTCGAGCGGTTTTTCCGGGTCGACAAGGCGCGCTCGCGCAGTACCGGTGGTACCGGACTCGGGCTGGCGATCGTCAAGCATGTCGCGGCCAATCACAACGGGACAATCAAGCTCTGGAGCCAGCCGGGCACCGGGTCGACGTTCACCCTGTCTATTCCCGCATACCTCGACACCGGCGGTATGTCCGACCAACGAAAGAAATAGTTAGGAGTTCGATGACCAGCGGATTAAGTTCGACACCCCGTGTTCTGATCGTGCAGGACGAGGAGTCGCTGGCCGATCCCCTAGCAACCCTGCTACGCGGGGAAGGGTACCGAACGGCGGTCGCTAACGACGGGCCCACGGCGCTGTCCGTGTTCGACCGGTCCGGCGCCGACATCGTTCTGCTCGATCTGATGCTGCCCGGCATGGGGGGCCACGACGTGTGCAAACAGCTGCGCGCCCGCTCCAGCGTGCCGGTGATCATGCTCACCGCGAGGGACAGCGAGATTGACAAAGTCGTCGGCCTGGAACTGGGCGCCGACGACTATGTCACCAAGCCCTATTCGGCGCGCGAGCTGATCGCCCGAATCCGCGCCGTGCTGCGGCGCCGGGCAGTCATCGATGACCCCGGCAGCGACGAAGGCGGCGTGCTGGAAGTCGGCTCGGTGCGCATGGATGTCGGGCGGCACATGGTCTGGGTCAACGGTGTGCCGATCACGTTGCCGCTCAAGGAGTTCGACCTGCTGGAATACCTGATGCGCAACAGCGGCCGGGTGCTGACCCGCGGGCAGTTGATCGACCGAGTGTGGGGCTCGAACTACTACGGCGACACCAAGACCCTCGACGTGCACGTCAACCGGCTGCGCGCCAAGATCGAGGACGATCCGGCCAATCCCGTGCACCTGCTGACTGTGCGCGGCCTGGGCTACAAGCTAGGCAGGACTCCGACTCGGCATGCTCAGCCGCGGCGGGCGAGGACCTCCTCGGCTCCGGCCAGGGCCAAGGCCATGATCGACACCCGTGGGTTCAGCTCGAGCCGGCTCGGCGCGATCCGGCCGCACCGTACCCTTGCACGCAGCACCCCGGCCCAGGCTTTCCCGACCGGCTCGAGCCCTTCCCCAACGGCTCCACAATCCCACCGCACTGCCGGCTACGCACCGACAAAAGCGACGCCGCCGGCGTTATCACCCTCCGGTACCACAGCCGCCGGCGTTATCGCCCTCGGCTACAGCAGCCGCCGGCAACCCGCAACCTTCTGCGCCCGCGACAAAACCCCCAGCACGTAGCTGGCCGGCTGCTGCACTTCAATATCCACGCCGGATGCTTTCCTGCGGTCGAATCGGGCGTAACGCCGCCGGTGGACGGCTCTGTGCACGATTTCAACCGCAGATGTGGCCGCCGAGACTGATCTCAGGCAGTCGACGTTCCATAAATGGGTTACGCGGGTTTCAGCCGGTTTAACCGGCGCGCCCGAACCCGGACAGGTAGACCGCTGGTGTGGTTCATGCCCAGAAGAGCACTGTCAACTTGAGCAATCCGAGGGCGATTTTCGCCGGTTCGCCTCCGCGATTCACCAGGTCGCGTGTGACGTATGAGGCTTGTGTGGTTAGCAAAACGTCCACACGACCTCAAGTTAACAGCCCACCAACACCAAGATCCGACTCCTGACCCGCATCGCGTTCGGCTTCCGCTCCCCAGAGGCCCTCATCGCCCTCGCCATGCTCGCCCTCGGCGGCCACCGACCCGCCCTACCCGGCCACCGCTGACACCCCCACCAGGGCACCTCTCGGCGTGTCCCTTCCCGAACGTCGCCGATTCTGCGCCACCCGCTGGTCGGCGTCCATGTCGTTCCGCCTCGCTGCGGCTCGGGGGCTCCACATGGACACCTCCCACGCGGGCAGCGCCAATAAGCAACTATCGCGGAAGGGAACCACAGAAACGCGCCCAACCGTCACCACACCGACCGCCAAAACCGGCCCGATCGACCTCCGGCGTGGCAGCCACTCCTGGTGCGAAACGACCAACAGATTATCCCCCGCCAGCTGGCAGCTCCCACGGCCATCGGTGTCGCCCCGCGTTCGGCGAACGCATCGCGGCGACCGAGGACGTCGCGAGCGCCCTGCGGTGACGACACGAACACCGAGGGCGGCATCACCCACCGGGGTGCCAACACGTTTCGGGTCACCGGCCCGCCAGCATCCCGCAACGACTCGAGACCCATGTCGAACCGTCTGGCTGCCGCCAGCCTGCGCCAGTACGGCAGCGGATTCTTCGGTTCCAGCGGCAACGCGGTGACGTCAGCGCTGGTGATCATCCCCACCATGTCACGGCCGGTCCATCTCGCGAGACATCCGCGCTGCCTCCAACGAGCTGCGGGTACTCGGACTCAGTGAGTGGTGCCGTCGAGGCTTGTCCGGTGCGGTGAGCGGCATGCGGCGGATGGCGGCGATCAGCAGTGCACCCCACCCGGGGTCATGCGCAGGGCTGCTGGAAGCCAGGAGAATCGCTGGGTTGCCATTCCAGTGCCAGCGACGGCGAGTCGTTGCCAGCGGTACCGACAGCGCCGCCGCGGTGCCGAAGACAACTTCCCGACGCCGGCCTGAGCCGGTGGTCGCCGGCGACTCGGTACTCTTGTGGGACCGAACGAAGGTGTCGCCCATGGTCATGCGGCTCTCCCTGGGGTCGACGACTATAAGTTTGAGACTATCAGTCTCGTAGATAGACCAACAGTCTCTGTTGTCTGGAGGTGGTCATCGATGACTGGCCAGCGACGCGCCGATCCGCGACCGGCACTGTCGCGTGCTCGTTTGCTCGAAGCCGCGACGGCGTTATTACGCTCCGGGGGTCCCTGGGCGGTGACCGTCGATGCGGTCACCCGTGCCGCCAACGTAGCCCGGGCGACCCTGTATCGCCACTTCCCGAGCGGAAATGATTTGCTGGCAGCGGCTTTTCAGAGTCTGATCCCGCCCGCGCCCATGCCGCTGGCAGAGGGCTCGTTGCGGGACAGGCTCGTCGGCTTGCTGCAGGCCCAGGCCGAATTGATCGCCGAAGCCCCGGGCATGCTGACCGCGATGTCCTGGCTGGCGCTGGGCCCCGACCTAGAACAGGTGCCAGAAGCTCGTCACACCCACGTCGCCGACAGTGCGGCGATCACCACATTGCGCGAACGCATCGCCCAGCAGTACGCGGCGCCATTCGATGCCATTTTCGATAGCCCCGAGGCAGCCGAGTTGGGCGACATCGACCGCCCCCGAGCGATCGCGCTACTGATCGGCCCGCTGGTGGTGGGCCGGCTTTCCACCTTGCCTGACTTCGACTACCGCGAGTGCGCCCGCGCCGCCGTCGACGGCTTCCTGTATGTGCAGCGCATGCAGAACGCGGGAGTCAGCGCAACTGGTACCGAATCGGCAGGTGCTTGAGCCCGCCGACGAATACGGTCGAGATGAGCTCGGGCTCGCCGTTGAGTTCGATCGACTTCAGCCGCGGCAGCAGTTCGCTGAAGAAGCTGTTGACCTCCATCCGCGCCAGAGCCGCACCCAGGCAGAAGTGCACCCCATACCCAAATGCCAAGTGCTTGTTGGGATCACGGCCAACATCGAAGCGGAACGGATCGTCGAACACCTCCTCGTCGCGGTTGCCGGAGACGTACGACAAATACACCGACTCGCCTTTCGCGATGGGCACACCGCGGACGGTGGTGTCCTCGGTGGCGGTGCGCATGAATTCCTTTACCGCGCGGTCACCCAGCGGACCATCTCCTCGGTGGCCAGCGGCATCAGTCTTGGGTTGTCTGGGCCGCGCCGCCTACGGGCGCACCCCTCGCGCGTCAAGGGCGCTTCGCGATGGCCTTCGGCCACCCTTGACCCGCGAGCCTCTGCGCGCCCTGACGGCAGGCGAAAGGGCAGGTCAGAGACCTGCCCGGGGCATTCGCGCGGCCCAGACGGAAGGTCTCGAGAGGGCCAGGATGATCCGACCCACGGAAACGTCAGTAGATCCCCATATTTGGGACCACTTTGGGAACCTTGCGATCCGGTAAAACCGTGGGCTGCGACGCGGGGTGGGCGAAGTCGATGCAACACCGATAGTTGTCAGTGGCCCGACAAACCCACCCCGTAGAAAGGCTTGGCCGCCGTAGGGGTTAAGTGTGGCGTGCTGCTTCTTGGACCAGTTGTACGCGCGAGGTGAGCCCGAGTTTGGCGTAGACGTGGGTGAGGTGGGTTTGCACGGTGCGCGGCGAGACGAAAAGCCGTGTGGCGATGTCGTTGTTGGCCAGCCCTTCGCTCACCAGTCGCACCACGTCGCGCTCCGTGGGGGTGAGCGAGGCCCAGCCACTGGTTGGGCGTTTGCGTTCGCCGCGGCCGCGCTGCGCGTAGGCGATCGCCTCCTCGGTGGACAGGGCCGTGCCCTCGGCCCACGCGGAGTCAAAGTCCTTCTCACCCATGCCTTCTCGCAAGTCCGCCACCGAGGCTTCGTAGCTGGCGTCGTGGACCTTGAAGCGGACCGCGCCCATACGCTGCCGGATGGCGTCTGCCGCGCCGAAGAGCCGGGCCGCTTCGCGGTGACGGCCGGCATCGCCGGCCAGGGTGCCGAGGCACTCCAGGGTGTCGGAAATGCCTAGGTACGCCTGGACTTCGGCGGCAAGCTCCAGCGCCTCATGGGCGTCGCGGTCGGCCTGCTCCGGTTCACCTTGCGCGATCGCCACGCGGGCGCGCGTGGTCAACGCCTGCGACAGGTAAATGCCGCCGGTCGCCATGGTGACGGCTTCATGGGCCCCATGACGGGCCGCTACCAGATCCCCGGCCGCCAGTGCGGCCGCCGCACTGTAGGCGCGCTGCAACGCCGCCATCGCGGGCAGGAAACTCAGATGCTGTCCGGCCGCCTCGTACGCGTGCTGGGCCGCTTCAACATCGCCGGCGGCCAGGGCCGCGGCGAAGTACCCCCGGGCCGCCTCCGCGTCATAAAAGCCGGCGATGTAGCCGCAGGCGGTGAGCGTGTGGGCCAGCAGGGCGGCTCGTCGAGTTCGCGGGCGAGTACTAGGGCTTGTTGGGCCTGATCCAGGCTGTCGGCGGTGCCGGCCCAGGTAGCGAGCACGGACCTGTCGGCGAGCGCCCGCGCCCGGACCGCGGCCGCCACCTCAGCGTGCTGCGCGTTGTCGTCGGTGAGGGCCGCGTCGAACCAGGTCAGCCCTTCCCGGAGGCGGGCCCGAGACATCCATAGCGGCTGCAGTGACGACGCCAGCTGCATCGCGAGGTCGATATCGGAGTTTTCTCGGCTCCGGGCGAACGCGGCGCGCAGGTTGTCAATCTCGGTTTCGGCCTGCCCGAGACGCCGCTCATAATCACTGCGTGCCGGCGCGTCAAGCAGCGCGGCCAGCGCTGTGTAGTGATCACGGTGGCGTGCCCGCACGGCGTCGGCTTCCCCGGATTCCCCCAGTTTTTCGGCCGCGTACTGGCGCACCGTCTCCAACAACCGGAACCGCGTTTGCCCTCCGCTGTCGTCGGCCACCACCAGCGACTTGTCGACCAGCAGGGTGAGCAGGTCCAGCACCTGGAAGCGCTCCACATCACAGGATCCGGCGGCGGCTTGGGCGGCGGCCAGATCGAAGCCACCCAGAAACACCGCCAACCGGCGAAACAACACCCGCTCAGGCTAGGTCAACAGCGCGTGCGACCAGTCCACCGAGGCGCGCAGGGTCTGCTGGCGGCGCACCGCGGTGCGCGCACTCCCGGTCAGTAGCCGGAACCGGTCATGCAGGCTGTCGAGGATCTCGGCCACCGACAACGCCCGCACTCGCGCCGCGGCCAGTTCGATGGCCAGCGGTATGCCGTCGAGGCGCCGGCAGATTTCGGCGACCACGGTGGCGTTGTCGTCGGTGACGGCGAAGCCGGTGCGGCCGTTATTGGCGTTCACGATCACTGCTGGCGCTCCGACAATCGCGTGTACCACGTGCCGAACATGCCTGATTAACGCACAGAGGCGATCGACGTGGGATAGTTGCAGCTCAGCACGGGTCATGGAGCGAATAGCGTGCCCCGTGAGGGGTAGATAACGATGGCTCATCGGCGTTTCGATTCCTCGTGACACCGGTACGCATCGTGTGCGCCAACACCCAAAGCGCGGCCATCGGGTCGGCCAAAGCCAGTTTCGCCATCCGCCACACCGGCGGGGCACGCGCCTCCATCCAGGAGGCACGCGACGCGCTCAAGCTGAGCTGGCGCTACGTGCAGGCCTTCGAAGCCGAAGCCGCCAAGCTCTACGCCGCCCCGATGGACACCGAACAGGTCCGCTCCTTCGCGAACACCCTGCTCGAGGTAGACTCCGCCGGCAGCGAGGCCACCGCGCGTCACCGCCGCGAGCGGCCGCCGGGATCGTCAAGCTGTGGACCTCCCCCACCATCGCGCCCATCGCGGGCACCCGGTGGGCGGCCTACAACGCGGTCACCGAATACCTTGACCACGTCGTTCCTGTCCGAGGTGCACGCACCGCGAGCGACGCAAGCGCAGCACGCGCACTGCGCAACATCACCACCGCCGGCAGCAGCGGATCCCTGAAAGCCCGGGCGTTCCGGATGCTGCAAACCCTGTAACCGGCCACACCGGGGCCACCGGGGCCCGGCCAGCTCCCCACC
>DASPOT010000094.1:0-94505 GCA_035625875.1 Mycobacterium sp.
GATCGAGCAGTCCGCCGATGGAGCCCAGCGACCCAGCGGAACCCAGGTCTGCAGCCACGGCGCTTTCCAATCCACCGAGGATGCCCGGCACATCGCCGAGGAGGTCGGTGGCAGCGGTGAGCTGTACCGCGGGCACCTGGATGTCTGGTAGGGGTGGTGCCACCGGAGTGACGGCGATCATGCTCGCGGCTGTGAGCGCGACACCGGCGCTGATGACGGGGCGAAGGGCTAACTGCATGAACGTCTCCTCTGAGGACTGGTGGTGCGAGATGCCCGAGATCGGCCGACGCCCAGTTGTGGTGCTGTCGCGCGACGCGGCGATCCCTCGGCTTCGACGCGCACTCGTAGCACCCTGCACCACGACCATTCGGGGGCTCGCCAGTGAGGTTGTACTTGACCCCGGTTCCGACCCGATCCCCCGCCGTTCGGCGGTGAACCTGGACTCGGTCGAAAGTGTCTCGGTCGCAGTATTGGTCAGCCGCCTTGGCCGGCTCGCCGACACCCAGATGCGCGCTATTTGCGCAGCCCTTGAGGTCGCGGTCGACTGCTCACGCTGACGCGATAGCGCGGCAAAGAGGAGCAGTCCCGTTGGGCGCTCACGCGCCGGCCAGCAGGCCCCGCAGCTCCGCACGGCCGTCGTCGTCGAGCGGCAACAGCGGAAGGCGCGGATCCCCGGCCGGGAACCCGAGCAGGTCAAGCCCGGCCTTGACGGTGGTGGGCAACCCGCCGGCGACGATGAACTCCAGCAGCGGTTTGAGTTCGGTGTAAGTGGTTTCCGCCGTGTCGAAATCGCCGGCGCGCACGGCGTTGTAGAGGTCGATGCACGGCTGGGGCCGCAGGTTCGGTGCGGCAGTACACCAGCCGGCCGCCCCCGCTCGCAGGGCGTCGAGCACCAGCGGGTTGCTGCCGTTGTAGAACGGCAGCCGGCCGCCGCTGAGCTCGGCGATGCGCTGCATCCGGGACAGGTCGCCGGTGGATTCCTTGACCATGGTGAGGTTGTCGATGGTGTCGAACATGCGCACCAGCAGTTCCGGGCTCATGTCCACACCGCTGGTGGCCGGATTGTTGTAGGCCATGATCGGGATCCCGATCGCCTCGCCGATGCTGGCGTAGTGCTGGACGATCTCGCGCTCGGAGAGCTTCCAATAGGACACCGGCAGGATCTGCACTGCGTCGGCGCCGGCCTGCTGCGCGTACCGGGCGCGTCGAATCGTCTTGGCGGTAGTCAGATCTGACACACCGACGATGACGGGCAGCCGACCGTCGACCGCGGCCATCGTGGTGTCGACCACGGTGTCGAATTCGGTGTCGTCGAGGTAGGCCAGTTCGCCGGTGCTGCCGAGTGCCGCGATGGCGTGCACTCCGGCGGTAACCAGCCGGTCGATGAGCCGAGCCAGCGTCGCGGTGTCGATGGTGCCGTTCGAGTCGGACGAGAACGGGGTCACCGGGTAGGCGATGATGCCGTGGATCGTGGGCGTTTCAGGCATGGTTCAGCCGGCCAGAACGTCGGGGTGTCGCGTCAGCGCACGGCGAGCGTAGTAGGCGAAGTTCGCCCGGCTGCGCTGGGGTGTCAGCGTCCAGTCGTGGGCCTCACGCGCCAGCTTTTCCGGTAGTTCCTTGACGGTGCCGGCCGCCATAGCCGTTAGCTGCAATTTCGCGGCGCGCTCGATGAGGACCGCCAGTGAGCAGGCCTCCTCGGCGCTGGCACCGGCCACCACCTGGCCGTGGTGGGCCAGCAGGATCGCCTTCTTGTCGCCGAGTGCGGCGCTGATGATCTCGCCCTCCTCGTTGCCCACCGGAACGCCCGGCCAGTCGGCCAGGAATGCGCAGTCGTCGTAGAGCGGTGTGGTGTCCATGTGCGAGACGATCAGCGGCACCTCCAGCATCGACAACGCCGCCACGTGGAAGGCATGGGTGTGCACGATGCACTGGACGTCAGCTCGCGCCCGGTAGATCCAGCTGTGAAAACGATTGGCGGGGTTGGCCATTCCGGTGCCGTTCAGCACGTTGAGGTCCTCGTCGACGACCAGCAGATTGTCCTCGGTGATTTCGTCGAACCCGAGGCCCAACTGCTGGGTGTAGTAGGTTGCGGGCTCCTCGGCGCGGGCGGTGATCTGCCCGGCCAGACTGGAATCGTGGCCGGCGTCGAACAGCACGCGACACGTCAGTGCCACCTTCTGCCGGGTCGTCAACTGAGAATCGGCGACGTTGGCGGCGAGGCGGGCCTGCGCGCGGCGCATCAAGTCGGATTTGGAATCGGTGAAGGTGGTTGCCATCGATGGCTCCCTGGGATCGTCGTGCTATGACACTATAATCACCATAGGAAACTTTGTGTCATCGGGCAACCATTGACGACCGGGATGGTTGGCCGCGACCACACCGCTGGAGAAACCGTTGAGCACCCTCGAGAACACAGGGCGACGCCGGTGACGGCACTGCTGCGCGCGGTCCGCAGACAGCGCGGTCTCACCCTCGAGATCCTCGCCGAGCAGACCGGGCTGACCAAGAGTTATCTGTCGAAGATCGAGCGCCGCCAGAGCACACCGTCGATCGCGGTGGCCCTCAAAGTCGCACGCGCGCTCGATGTCGATGTCGCGCAGCTGTTCTCCGACGAGGCGGCCGACGAGAAGATCGCCGTCGACCGCGCCGCAGACCGCGAAAACACCGAGGGTGAGCGGTATGTGGCGTTGGCGCCGAGGGTTCTTGGAAAGTCCATGTCGCCCTTTGTGGTTCGACCTGCCGGTGACGCGGCCGACGACCCGCGCCCGGTGCACACCGGTCAGGAATTCGTGTTCGTGCATGCCGGGACGGTGGAACTGGATTACGGTGACCAGACGGTCACCCTCGCCGCAGGCGACAGCGCCTATTTCGATGCCTCGGTCAGCCACAGTTTCCGCGCGGTCGGCGCCGCGCGGGCCGAGGTGGTCGTCGTTGCCGCCGACGACCCCGGCGGTCGTCAGCGGTGAGCGAGCTGTTGTTCTCCTACGGCACGCTGCGCCAGCGGGAGGTCCAGCTGACGACCTTCGGCCGCGAACTCGACGGCCGGCCGGACGCGATCGTCGGCTTCGAACTGCACTATCTCACGATCACCGACCCGCACGTCATCGCCACCAGCGGCAGCGACCGCCACCCCATCCTCAAGCCGTCGACCCGGCCGGACGCGGCCGTCGAGGGCATGGTGTTCCGCATCAGCCAGGCCGAGTTAGCCGCCGCCGACGAGTACGAGGTCGACGACTACCGGCGCATCGCCGTACCTCTGCGGTCCGGTGATCAGGCCTGGGTCTACGTGTTCGCCGATTGAGCTGCGGCCTCACCGGGGCCGCGTGGAGCACGTCACGCCGCTGCCGCCGTCCTGCCGAACTACCACCTGCCCGTCGACGGCGATCTCGCAGTGGAACTGCGGATTGACCCGCAACCCGCCGCTGGCGGTAACCAGCGCCCACTGGTTGGGGTCGGCCAGCGTGGTCGTGTACACCAGCGGCCCTCCCGGTGCGATCGGGGTATGCACACTGTTCAGATACTTCGACGAGTCGGCGTTGTAGGCCGCCATGCTGGGCGGGTCGGTGTTTATGTACGAGATATTGGCCATCAGGCTGTCCTGCGCCGTCACGGTGTAGGTGACCTGGTGACCAGCCGGATCCGCGCTCGACGTGCCATGGGTGACCGCAACTCCGGCGACCGCCACAACGAGCGCCGCCCCGACCCTGCTGGTCGCTCGTCGCGTGTTGGTCATATCCGGGAACGCTGCCGGAGCGTTACCCAGCGGCCGCAGACGAGCTGGGAATATGCGTTCACCGGTGCGTATCCATGCGGTCGCCTGCCTCAGGTATGAAACATGCATGGACGAAGATCCGAAACCGGCCGACGGTGATGACGCACGACCGTCGGGCATCAGCCGCCGGACGTTGTTAACGACGGGCGCGGCGTCGGCGATTGTCGGCGCGGGCATCGGGGTAGGCGGCGCGCTGATGTGGCCGCACCCGCGCGGAGTTACTGTCTGGCCCCGGCCCGATCGAAGCGGTGTGTCACCCGTGGCGGGCCTGCATCTGCAATTCGGCAAGAACGCCGCCACCGAGGTCGTGGTGTCGTGGCACACCACCGAGGCCGTCGGCAACCCACGGGTCATGCTGGGCACGCCCGCATCCGGGTTTGGCCGCACCGCGCACGCCGAGACCCGAACGTACCGAGACGCGAAGTCGGGCACCGAGGTCCGTGTCAACCACGCCCGGCTGGACAACCTGTCGCCCGACACCGACTATGTGTACGCCGCAGTGCACGACGGCGCGAGCCCCGAGCTGGGGACGGTGCGGACCGCGCCAGCGGGTCGAAGTCCCTTGCGCTTCACGAGTTTCGGCGATCAGTCCACTCCGAATCTCAACAGGTTGGCCGGTGCCGCGTTCGCCAGCGACAACATTAGATCGCCAGCGGCCGCGGACACCACCACCGCGATCGAACGTATCGGTCCGCTGTTCAACCTGGTCAACGGAGACTTGTGCTACGCCAACCTCGCCCATGACCGGATCCGCACCTGGTCGGACTGGTTTGAGAACAACACACGCTCGGCGCGGTACCGGCCGTGGATGCCGGCAGCGGGCAACCACGAAAACGAATTGGGCAACGGGCCAATCGGATACACCGCCTACCAAACCTACTTCGCGTTGCCCGACGCCGGCTCCGACGAGCAGTTCCGGGGGCTGTGGTATGCGTTCACTGCCGGCTCGGTGCGGGTGATCACCCTCAACAACGACGACGTCTGTTTTCAGGACGGCGGCAACTTCTATGTGCACGGCTACTCGGGCGGTGCGCAAAAGCGTTGGCTCGAAGCAGAACTGGCCGACGCGCGGCGCGACCCGGGAATCGACTGGGTAGTCGTGTGCATGCATCAGACGGCGATCTCGACCACCGACCGAACCAACGGTGCCGATCTCGGCATCCGCCAGGATTGGCTGCCGCTGTTCGACCGCTACCACGTCGACCTGGTGGTCTGCGGCCACGAGCACCACTACGAGCGCGCACACCCGGTCCGCGGAACGCTCGATACCGAAACCAGAACGCCGATACCCGTCGCCACCCGTACCGACGTGATCGACTCCACCAAGGGAACGGTGCACGTCGTCATCGGCGGGGGCGGCACGTCGGCGCCGTCGAACGCACTGTTCTTCCCCCAGCCCCGGTGCCGCGTATTGACCGGTGTGGGCGGATTCGACGCCGCGATCGGGCACAAGGCCCCGATCTATGTGACAGAGGACGCACCGTGGTCGGCGTTTCGCGACCGCGACAACCCATACGGTTTCGCGGTTTTCGATGTCGATCCCGGTCGGGCTGGCGGCAACACGTCGCTCAAGGCGACGCATTACGCGGTGAACGGGCCGTTCGGTGCGCTGACTGTGGTGGACCAGTTCACCCTCACCAAGCCACGCGGCGGCTAGCGTCAGAACAGCGTCGGCTGGACCGGCGCCTGAGCTACTGCGGCAGTAGTCGGCGCCGTGAACGGGCGGTGATCACCGGCCAGCCGGTACTTGGCGATCAGCGGCGCCACCCGCCCCCGCAGCTCGTCGCGATAGCTCGCAGGCAGATACGCCCCGCGCCGGTACAGCTCGCGATACCGGCCGACCAGTTCGGGATGCGAGCGGGCCAGCCAGGACATGAACCAGCCGCGGGTGGAGCCGCGCAGGTGCAGCCCGAACACGGTCACGCCGGTGGCGCCGGCGGCCGCGATCTGGCTCAGCAGCTGATCGAGGTGCCCGACGGAGTCGGTCAGGTACGGCAGCACCGGCGCGACCATCACGTGGCAGTCCAGACCGGCATCGCGGATGGCGGTGATGAGGCCGAGTCGCGCTTGTGGTGTCGGCGTACCAGGCTCGACGTCGCCGTGTAGTTGCGGATCCGCTATGGCCAGCGACACCGCCACCGATAGCGAAACCTGTTGGGCGGCATGGGCAATCAACGGAAGATCACGGCGCAGCAACGTGCCCTTGGTGAGGATGGACAGCGGAGTGCCGGATTCCGCGAGCGCGCCGATGATGCCCGGCATCAGCGCATAGCGGCCCTCGGCGCGCTGGTAGGGATCGGTGTTGGTGCCCAGCGCGACGGTTTCGCGTCGCCACGACGGCCGGTGCAGCTCACGACGCAGGACGTCGACGACGTTGGTCTTGACGACGATCTGGGTGTCGAAGCCTGTGCCGCAGTCGAAATCCAGGTATTCGTGGCTGGGACGGGCGAAGCAGTAGCGGCAGGCGTGCGAACAGCCGCGGTATGCGTTGACGGTGTATCGGAACGGTAAGGCGGCCGCATTCGGCACCTTGTTCAGCGCCGACTTGCACAGCACTTCGTGAAAGGTGATGCCGTCGAACTGCGGAGTGCGGACGCTGCGGACGAACCCGATCCGCTGCAGTCCCGGCAACGCTCCGTCGTCGACATCGATGACCTGGCCAGCCCAACGCATACCTTAATTCGAACTGACGTTCGACTATATGTCAAGCGCGACCCCGCTTCCCTGACCCACCGCGCAGAGACTGATGCCGGTGCTGATGCGTGTGATGTTCTCGCTGACGAATAGCGAGAAGTCGATCGGCGTCGAGCAGCGCCACGTCATCGACTGGGACGCGCCGGTACAGAAAGAAACCGCAGCATTGGCATGATGCATGCGTAGGACCGCGGCCAACTCGCACCTACCAGCCAGATTGAGAGGGGACGGGATGCTCAGCGCCAAACCGTACGGCCAGCTGCGATACCAGGAGATTGCCGGCAGGCGGATGGCCTATGTCGACGAGGGTCACGGTGATGCCATCGTGTTCCAGCACGGCAACCCGACGTCGTCCTACCTGTGGCGCAACATCATGCCGCACCTTGAAGGGCTGGGCCGCCTCGTCGCGTGTGATCTGATCGGGATGGGCGCATCGGACAAGCTCAGTCCATCGGGCCCCCATCGGTACAACTACGCGGAGCAGCGCGACTTCCTGTTCGCGCTCTGGGATGCCCTCGATCTCGGCGACCGAGTGGTTTTGGTGCTGCACGACTGGGGCTCGGCGCTGGGCTTCGACTGGGCCAACAAGCATCGCGATCGGGTCGCTGGCATCGCGTTCATGGAGGCGATCGTCAACCCGATGACGTGGACGGACTTCCATGAAAGTGTGCGGGGCGTGTTCCAAGGTTTCCGTTCACCCGAAGGCGAGCGAATGGTCTTGGAGCAGAACATCTTTGTCGAGAGGGTGTTGCCGGGCGCCATCCGGCGGCGGCTGACCGACGAGGAGATGGGCTGCTACCGGCGGCCGTTCGTCAACGCGGGCGAAGACCGGCGGCCGACGTTGTCGTGGCCGCGCAACATCCCGATAGACGGCGAACCTGCCGATGTGGTCGCGGTGGTCGACGAGTACCGCAGGTGGCTCGCTGAGAGCGAGGTACCGAAGTTGTTCATCAACGCCGAGCCTGGCGCGATCGTCACCGGCCGTATCCGCGAGTACGTGCGCAGCTGGCCGAACCAGACCGAAATCACAGTCCCCGGTGTGCACTTCATCCAGGAGGACAGCCCGGACGAGATCGGTGCGGCTATTGCGGAGTTCGTCCTTCGGTTGCAATCAACGGACGCTTGACGAGACGGCACGCCGTTACGGGTCGTCTTCGTCGTCGTTGTCGCGCAGGAGTTTCTCGGGATGGTGAAACCTGTTCGTTCGTGGTTGGCCATAATCGAGGTGCGGGGGTGGGATCCATTCGGTGTCGCCGTTTTGGCGTTTTCGGGTGGTCCAGCCGCCGGGTGTGATCAGCCGGTGACGGCTGCCGCAGCCCAGGGTCAGGTCGTCGATGAGTCTGGTGGTGGCCCACTCGCGCACGTGGTGCACCTCGGTGAAATAGCCGGACACATCACATCCCGGGGCGGCTACACCCGCCGTCCTTGGCATGAAGGTTCAGATTGTGCACCCATGCGGAGGGCCCCTCACCTGGTTTCTGTCACGCAAGACAAACGACCCCGGGACCGATCCCCGCTTTGCGACCGCCCGGCCCCCGGCACTCCCGGGTGAGGGGCTAAAGACCCTACCCGTAAATTCCGCCGGGGACGGAATCTGGTTGAAGTCGAACCCGTATAACTCTGGGTATAACTTCACCAAACAGGACAACCGTGCAGGCAGATGTGATTGGAGCAGTTCCATGCCAAGTAAAGCCGTGATCAGCCTGACCACTGGGCTCGAAGACCGGAGAAAGTGACAGTTACGTACCTCGTCGCAGTCGGTGCCGCCGAATCCGGACGCCCGACGCTCATGTTCCTCGCGAAGGAGGCGGTTCGGCTTGCCGTCGACGGCACCGCTGTGGGCGTTGCCTGAACTGGGTGCGCCACAAGCCGCGATTGACTTTCTATTTGGGCGGATGACCCTGTCTCTCAAAGCGTTTCGAGCAGAATTTGCCGCTGATCTAAAGACTGGACCTGTGGGCCACCGGCGTTACAAACTGACTCAATACCCGTTCCTTGCCCTCGACAACCACGAGTTCATCATGCTGAGGTATGGATGGGCAGCCGACAGGTTGTGCGGGTCCCTGCTCTGCTTTGAGGCTTGGTCGGGTCTGGTCGACACTCAATCCACATCCCTCGCACAACGATTCGGCTCCGCAATGAACGATGTGTTCGAAGACATTGTGGGTGAGACGCTACAACGGATCGCGAACCACAGCAGGCTAATTCGAAAAACCGTGTATGAGCGTGACCAGCTGGTGAAACTTTTTGCCGGTAAAAGTTCTTCTCAATGTCGGCGGTGTAGTCGTCCCATGTGAAAAGGACTTGTGCGAGTGCAGATGTGACAGAATAGTTGGTGGCGTCCACGACTATGCAATGGGTACCCGCGAAGAGTGCCCAATCACAAACTGAGGGACAAGTCTATTTACACCTCATACGACATGAACTCGGTTGCGGTGCAACGTATTTGCTGGGCAAAGCCCCATTTAGTTTCATAGCGAAAATCACGAGTTCCGAGGTGACCAGATTGCCTCCTTTATTAAAAAGATCTGAATAGCGCGTCTGAGCTGGGGCGATAGCGTTGCAGCCGATTCTCTTGTGTGTTTGCGCACGTCAAGTGGACGCCTTTGCAGCCAACTTCCAGCGTTTGCTGGTGCGTGGCTGAAGCTAACATGCTGGGCGTCTGAATAACTCATCGGAAGAACAAGTAATAATGGTGCGGCACAAGCTGTGTGGAATGTTGCAGCGAAAGCGTTGCCCCAGAGTGCATTCCACACACACGGCGCACGATGTCACCAACTTGAAGATCGGGACACAGCTTGAAGGATGGGACACCAGCTTGCTTGAGGATGGGTCAGACTAGCGCCGGATTGATTCGACGCTGAGCACAGTCTCCGGCGCGCTGAGTTACTGTGCCGGATGGTGTCTTCTGAGCCGCCAGCGGGGCAATCAGGCGGCAATTCGACATGCTCTAGCGTGGCTTGCAGATCCGGGCTGACCTTCGAGCCGCGAGCTGGCGTCGCCGGTGCAATCCGTTTCTGTGGGGTGCTTACCCCATCCCTGGGTGTTGGTTCCGCGATCACGGGGCCAACGGCGTCCCGGCGATCTTTTCCGGGCAGTACGCCCTGATCCCGGCCAGTTGTATGTTGGATGCCTGGACGTTGGAGTACCCCTGGGCCATAAGAGCTGTCATCTGAGCAACCAGCGCAGGGCCACCGTAATTGTCGCATGCAGCGTGTCCGGCTGCGATCAGGGTGGCTGGGTCGCCGGTAATCCCCAACGCGTTAAGCGTTTTGAGGAAATTGTCGTCGGCGGTGTCGGCATGGGCGGCGGGGATGGGCACCAGCGCGATTGCCAGCAGTGCGCCGACTCTGGACGCCACTACCTTTGCAAACATGGATGGACGTTACCGCCGGAGGTATAAAACTCGCATGACTTCGGACAAATTTCCGAAGTGTTGCTGTGGCCCCGTGCTGGTCATCGGTCGTATCGAAGATGCCCGACACGTCCGGCGCCCAGCAACCCGCCCTGTGGATCAACGCCGAACTGTGCACAACTCCCGTTACGACAGCGCGTAGAAATCACTGAAACCAAAGAGGCAGAAGTGATTTCAGTGAGACGCTCGGCCCTGATGCCTACGAGCCCGCTGTCCCCAGCCGCGAAAGCACCTCGGCGACAACAGCATCGATCGGCACATCGACCTGCTCCCCCGTCGACAGCTCCTTCACCCCGACGGTGCCGGCCTCGATGTCGCGATCCCCGGCGACTAGGGCAAGGCGCGCACCGGAGCGATCAGCCGCGCGCATCGCGCCTTTGAGCCCACGGTCGCCATAAGCCAGGTCGACGCGGGCCCCGGCCGCCCGCAGCTGCCCGGCCAGCACCACCAGCCGCAGTTTGGCCTGCTCGCCCAACGGTACGCCGAACACGTCACAGCGCGTGGTCTCCCCCACCGTTTTGCCCTCGGCTTGCAGCGCCAGCATCGTGCGGTCGACACCGAGCCCGAATCCGATGCCGGACAGGTCCTGTCCGCCGAGCTGGCGCATCAGACCGTCGTACCGGCCGCCGCCGCCGATGCCGGATTGCGCGCCCAGGCGAGAGTGGACGAACTCGAAAGCGGTCTTGGTGTAGTAGTCCAGCCCGCGCACCATCCGCGGGTTGATCACATACGGCACCCCGAGAGCGTCCAAGTGGGCCAGCACAGTGTCAAAGTGCTGCTTGGCGACATCGGAGAGGTGGTCGAGTATCACCGGCGCGTCGGCCGTCATCGCCTGCACCTCCGGCCGCTTGTCGTCGAGGACCCGCATCGGGTTGATCTCCGCGCGCCTGCGGGTCTCGTCGTCGAGATCGAGTTGAAGCAGGAACTCCTGCAACAGTTCCCGGTACTGCGGGCGGCAGGTGTCATCGCCCAGCGAGGTGATCTCGAGCCGAAAACCCTCGAGGCCCAGCGAGCGGAAGCCGGCGTCGGCTACCGCGATCACCTCGGCGTCCAGCGCCGGGTCGTCGATGCCGATGGCCTCGACCCCGACCTGCTGCAGCTGGCGATAGCGGCCGGCCTGCGGCCGCTCATAGCGGAAGAACGGCCCTGCGTAGCAAAGCTTCACCGGCAACTGGCCGCGGTCCAGCCCGTGCTCGATGACCGCGCGCACCACCCCGGCGGTGCCTTCGGGCCGCAACGTCACCGAACGCTGCCCCCGGTCGGCGAAGGTGTACATCTCCTTGGACACCACGTCGGTGGATTCCCCCACGCCGCGGGCGAACAGCGCGGTGTCCTCGAAGACGGGTAACTCAATATCGCGGTAACCGGCTCGACGGGCGGCGGCGAGCAGGCCGTCGCGCACGGCGACGAACTGCGCCGAGCCCGGGGGAACGTAGTCCGGTACGCCCTTGGGCGCGGAGAATGCCGAGGCTTCGGTCACGAACTCAGGCCTTCGAGGAACGGATTATCGCGGCGTTCGGCGCCAATGGTGGTTTTCGGGCCGTGTCCCGGCAGCACCACGGTGTCGTCGTCAAGCACCAAAAGTTTGTCGATGATCGAGGTCAGCAGGTCGCGCCCGCTGCCACCAGGCAGGTCGGTGCGGCCCACCGAGCGCTCGAACAACGTGTCGCCGGTAAAAACGACGTCGGGAGCCGCCGACGGGCTGACCCGGAAGACCACCGATCCGCGGGTGTGCCCAGGCGTGTGGTCGACGGTGACCGGGATACCGCCGAGGTCGAGTTTGTCACCGTCGCGGTTTAGTTCGATGACCTGCTTCGGCTCCTGAAAGAATGCGCCCGCCACTAGCTGCGCCAGCCGCGGGCCCAAGCCGTTGATCGGGTCGGTCAGCATGAACCGGTCCTCGGGATGGATGTAGGCCGGGCAGCCGTAGGTGTCGGACACCTTCTGCGCAGACCAGATGTGGTCGATGTGCCCGTGGGTGAGCAGCACCGCAGCCGGTGTCAGCCGATGCTGATCCAGGATGCGCCGCAGCGGGCCCATCGCACGCTGGCCCGGGTCCACGATGACGGCATCCGTCCCGGGCCGCTGGGCAAACACGTAACAGTTGCACTGCAGCAACCCGGCGGGGAATCCGGTAATCAACACGGTCCCCAGTTTCCCATCCCTCACCTCCGGCGACGATGGCACCGTCGGGGCCGGTGCCGCCGTTGCCGCCGTTGCCGCCATCGCTGAACAGCAGCCCGCCTTTGCCGCCAAGGTGCACGCCCTCACCGGGCACTGCGGGTACACCGTCCGTCAGGCCGCCTACGACCTACGTAAACTGCGCGCCAAACAGCTCGCCGCCCTGCCCCGCCGATCCCGCCACTACCACGTCCCGTCCCTGGCCGCGCGCACGATCGCCGCCCTGCTCACCCTGCGTGACCGGGTCATCGCCCCGATCCTCGCCGGGATCCGCAGCCCCTGCATGGGACGCAAACCCGCGCAGTGGACACGCGTCGACCGTGACTACGAACAAATCCGCATCCATATGCACATGCTGTTCAACGATCTTGCCATCGAAACACCGCTAGCCGCTTGAGGATTCGGCGCAAGCCAGCCATTCCACATCGACAACAAATTGTCGAAAGTCAATCCTCAAGTCGCTAAACTGCCCTCACTTGCGTCAAGCGTCTGGCCGCTTGCCTAACTTAGGGCGGTGTTTGTCGCCGCCGATGAGCCCAGGCAACGGGGCATTCGCGGCCATCTGCCGCCGAAACGGCGGGCACATCTCGGTCACTGTGCGCAGGGATCCCCAAGATCTGCCGCGCCGTCGCCGGCATCGACGAGGGCCGCCTGGACCGCAATTGCGGACCCCAACGCCGTGTTCGACGGGCAGGCCGGTCAATGGACCTCAGATGCCAAGATCTCCTAGATCGCCCGCCCTTCCCGAACCGCCCCGCCTCGGGCAGGCCCAACCCCAAGCTGGACAAGCTGGCAGACAAGGCCAGTAGCTCCCGCGCGCCGCCATCGAGCAGCCTTGGTTCAACAATCGACAATCCAATATCAAATCATCACACCAGTCTCACCGGTGGATTTGGGCTCAGGGCACTAGGTCAACCCGCCCATCCCGTCCTGGCCGAGCAGCAGTCCGCCCTTGCCGCCGGTGCCTGGCGTGCCCGGGCTCACCCCGGTCCCGGCATTGCCGCCGTTGCCGCCGTTGCCGATCAGCATGGCGTTGCCGCCGTTGCCGCCGTCGCCGCCGTTGCCGCTCCCATTGCTGGCCCCGCCAACCCCGCCGGCGCCGCCGCTGCCGATCAGCCCGGCGTTGCCGCCGTCGCCGCCGTTGCCGCTCCCACTGCTGGCCCCGCCAGCCCCGCCGGCGCCGCCGCTGCCGAACAGCAACCCGGCCTTGCCGCCGTCCCCGCCAGCCCCGCCGTTACCGGTGCCGCCGGCCCCGCCGTTACCGCCGAGCGACCCGGCGTTGCCGGCATCCCCGCCAGACCCGCCGACGGTGCCACCGGCACCGCCCGCGCCGCCGATCCCGCCGTTACCGGTGAGCAGGCCGGCGTTGCCGCCGGCCCCGCCTTGCCCACCGGACCCGCCTTGCCCACCGGACCCGCTGGCCCCACCGTCCCCGATCAGCCCGCCGGTCCCGCCGGACCCGCCGGCCCCACCGATGGCAGCGCCGGAGCCACCGGCCCCACCGCCAGCTTGCCCGCCATCCCCACCGGCCCCACCGGTACCCGCCAGCACCCCGCCGGCACCGCCCTGACCAGCCGCATCGGTCGCGCCGGCCCCGCCGTCGCCGAAGATGAACCCGCCAGGAGCGCCATCGGCCGCTGCCAACGTTGAATCCGGGATTCCGTTGGCGCCATTGTCGATCAGACCACGCCCGAACAGCACGTCGGTGGGAAAATTGATAACCCCGTCGACCAACTTACCCAAGTCGCTGTTAACCCAGTCTTCGCCGAGCCCGTGAAGCGGGAGATAGATGCCCTGAACCAAACTATTAGCCAGTTAATCGCCGGCCGCCGGATCGAGTGGCAAGGACGGCAAAGTGACACCGGCCAACGGATCGGATGGCAAACCCAACGTCCCCAACGCCGGATCAGCAGAACTCGCTAAACCCGCGACGACGGGATCGATGAGACTCATCAGGGGCTGGATGATGGGGTCGATGATGAGGTCGATGATGTCGGCGTTGGCCTTGGGCGCGGTGGGCGCGGTGGCCAGCGGGGTCATCGCCGCGGCCAGAACCGCACCGGCAGTCGTACCCAGACCGAACACACGACGACGCCGACGTGTCTTGGCGTTGCGCGGCTTGCGATTCCGCTTGCTGGAGTGCTGAGCCATGGCCGGCCTCCCTGAGAACCGCCTGAATTTTCTCAGACTGCGCTAAGGTAGCCGTAAGATAGTCCTTACGCGGCGGGCTGTGTACCAAATCGTCAAAGTCTTAGCAAGCATTCGTCAGCCACTGTGATGCGCCGTGACGCGTGATCACGGCGGCGTTCGCCGGCACCACCGCGCAACCCGCATGCCAGACTCCCCGCTCTCAAGAACCTGCCTGATGCTGCCCTCGCCCGTGTATTTGGCGGCGTGACCAGAGAGTCTCCTGCCTGATACTTGGGTTGTGTCGGTTGGTGTGCTGGTTCAGCACGTGGGTGAGGTGCTGGGCCGGGCTCATGTCTTGTTTGGGGATCCGCCGGAGTCGGGCGGATCGGCGGCCGCGGGCGCGGGGGCGAAGCTGGCAGGGGCGGCCGATGTGGTGCGCGCGGGCCAGGCTCGGATGTCGGGGTCGTCGGGGTCGTCGGGCCGGTTCGCCAGCGACTACGGGAGGTTCGCGGGCGGCGCGGGTGCGGCTCTGGATGGTTGTCCGGCAGCGATGAGCGGTTGAGCGGCCAGCTGGGGGCCGCACCGCGGGCCGAGGAGGAGCCGGGCAATCGGGTTCAGCCGGCGACGATGGGGGCCGGTGAGGAGTAGAGGGCAATGGACTTGACACCAGTCGCGCCGCCCGCATTAGCTTGGGCTGGCCAATCGGTCCCACTCACCGAACAACCATGGAGGGATATTCGGCGTGCCGACCAACGAACAGCGACGTGCGACAGCCAAGCGCAAGCTCCAGCGCCAGCAGGAGCGGCGCGCCCAGCAAGCCCGTAGGCGCCGGATCTTCCTCATCGTCGGCGGGTCGGTCGCGGCGGTGATCGTCGCGGCCGCGGTGGTGGCCAGCGTGGTGATCACCAACCACGAGCACGCGAGCAAGAAGGCGTCAGCGACCGCGCACGGCAGCCACCCGTCCACCCCGGCGCGCAGCGCGCTGCCGGGCGTGCCGCCGTTGCCGTCATTCACCCCGACCGCCGACCTGGGGGCCAACTGCGAGTACCCGCCATCACCGGATCCGGCCAGTAAGCCGGTGACGCCGCCCCGGTCGGGCAAGGTGCCGACCGATCCGGCCCAGGTCAGTGTCAGCATGGTCACCAACCAGGGGAACATCGGCCTGCTGCTCGCCAACAACGAATCGCCGTGCACGGTCAATAGTTTTGCGAGCCTGGTCGGGCAGAAGTTCTTCGACGACACTCAGTGCCACCGGCTAACCACCTCGTCGACGCTGGGCGTTCTGCAGTGCGGTGACCCGAAGGGCGACGGCACCGGCGGGCCCGGCTATCAGTTCGCCAACGAATACCCCACCGACCAGTACAAACCCGACGATCCCGCGCTGCACCAGCCCGTCGCCTACCCGCGCGGCACCCTGGCCATGGCCAACGCCGGACCGAACACCAACGGCAGCCAGTTCTTCCTGGTGTACAAGGACTCGCAGCTGCCGCCGGAATACACCGTGCTCGGCACGATCCAGCAGGACGGGCTGGCCACACTGGACAAAATCGCCAAGGCCGGTGTCGCCGGCGGCAGCGAGGATGGCGCACCTGCCACCGAGGTGACGATCAAGTCGGCGCGGCTGGACTGAACCGCGCGGAAAAATCAGGCCGCCGACGTCACCCGGTAGACGTCGTAAACGCCTTCGACGTTGCGGACGACGTCGAGCAGATGCCCAAGGTGCTTCGGGGCGCCCATCTCGAAGGTGAACCGGCTGATCGCCACCCGATCGTTCGACGTGGTGACCGACGCCGACAGGATGTTGACCTTCTCGTCGGATAGCGCCCGGGTGATGTCGGACAGCAGCCGGTGCCGGTCCAGCGCCTCGACCTGAATCGCCACCAGGAACACCGACGACGGCGACGGCGCCCAGTGCACCTCGATGATGCGCTCGGCCTGCTGCCGCAGCGATACGGCGTTGGTGCAGTCGGTCCGGTGCACACTGACGCCGCCGCCGCGCGTGACGAACCCCATGATCAGATCCCCGGGCACCGGGGTACAGCATTTGGCCAGCTTGGTCAACACGCCGGGCGCACCGGGCACCGCGACACCGGTGTCGTCGGTGCTGCGCTGCCGGCGCGGCATTGTCGCCGGCGTGGACCGCTCGGCGAGTTCCTCCTCGGCCTGGTCGATACCACCGAGCTGGGCCAGCAGCCGCTGCGCGACGTGTCGAGCCGACACGTGTCCCTCACCGATCGCGGTATAGAGCGCCGACACATCGGTGTAGTGCAGTTCCCGGGCCACCGCCGCCATGGATTCGGCGTTCACCAAGCGCTGCAACGGAAGTCCGCCGCGGCGCACCTCACGGGCCATCGCTTCCTTACCGGCCTCCAGCGCTTCCTCGCGCCGCTCCTTGGCGAACCACTGCCGAATCTTGGTCTTGGCACGCGGCGACACCACGAACTGCTGCCAGTCCCGCGACGGCCCGGCGTTAGGCGCCTTGGAGGTGAAAATCTCTACGACTTCCCCGTTTTCCAGCTTGCGTTCCAGCGCCACCAGCCGACCGTTGACGCGGGCGCCGATGCAGCGGTGCCCGACCTCGGTGTGCACGGCATAAGCGAAGTCCACCGGCGTCGAGCCGGCGGGCAGCGTGATCACGTCGCCCTTTGGCGTGAACACGAAAATCTCTTGCACCGCAAGGTCGTAGCGCAATGACTCCAGGAACTCGCCCGGGTCGGCGGCTTCACGTTGCCAGTCGAGCAGTTGACGCATCCAGGCCATGTCGTCGATCTCAGCGGCGGCATGAGGATGCTGCGGAACTCCGTTGCGGCCCTTGGCCTCTTTGTAGCGCCAGTGCGCGGCGATGCCGTATTCGGCGGTGCGGTGCATGTCGCGGGTGCGGATCTGCACCTCCAGCGGTTTGCCCTCGGGCCCGACGACAGTGGTGTGCAGCGACTGGTACACCCCGTAGCGGGGCTGAGCGATGTAGTCCTTGAACCGGCCGGCCATCGGCTGCCACAGCGAATGCACCACGCCCACAGCGGCATAGCAGTCGCGGATCTCGTCGCACAGGACACGGATGCCCACCAGGTCGTGGATGTCGTCGAAGTCGCGGCCCTTGACGATCATCTTCTGGTAGATCGACCAGTAGTGCTTGGGGCGGCCCTCCACGGTGGCCTTGACCTTCGACGCGCCCAGTGTGGTGACGATCTCGGCACGGACCTTGGCCAGGTAGGTGTCCCGCGACGGCGCCCGGTCGGCCACCAACCGCACGATCTCCTCGTACTTCTTGGGGTGCAGGATCGCGAACGCCAGGTCCTCCAGCTCCCACTTGACGGTGGCCATGCCCAGCCGATGCGCCAGGGGCGCAATGACTTCCAGTGTCTCGCGGGCCTTACGGACCTGCTTCTCCGGCGGCAGGAAGCGCATGGTGCGCATGTTGTGCAGCCGGTCAGCCACCTTGATCACCAGCACGCGGGGATCGCGGGCCATCGCGGTGATCATCTTGCGGATGGTCTCGCCTTCGGCGGCGCTGCCCAGCACGACCCGATCCAGCTTGGTCACCCCGTCGACCAGATGGCCGACCTCTTCGCCGAATTCGTCGGAGAGTGCCTCCAGCGTGTACCCGGTGTCCTCGACGGTGTCGTGCAGCAGTGCGGCTACCAGGGTGGTGGTGTCCATGCCCAGCTCGGCCAGGATGTTGGCGACGGCCAACGGATGGGTGATGTACGGATCCCCGGAACGACGCAACTGGCTGGCGTGCCGCTGCTCGGCGACCTCGTAGGCCCGCTGCAGCAGCGACAGGTCGGCCTTGGGATAGATTTCCCGGTGCACCGCCACCAGCGGTTCCAGCACCGGGTTGATTGCGTTCCGCTGGGCGGTCATCCGGCGCGCCAACCGGGCCCGCACCCGGCGGGACGCGCTGCTGCTGGTCTTCAGCCCTACCCGGTCCTCGGCCGGCAGGGCGTCGGGGATCGGCGGCGATTGCATGGCCGGCTGCAGAGCTTGAGCTGTGCCCTGGTCGTCCGCCACGTTCGTCACCTCCGACGTTCCAGGATATCGCTCAGTCTGATTGCCCCGCTCCTCCTCGGGCCATTCCGGCCCGCATCGTCGCGGGGCTAGACGCGGCGCAAGCTGTGGACCGGCAGCGGAACCAGCAGGTCGCGACCGCCCAGCGCCGTCAGCTCCAGCACCACCGCGGCCGCGACCACGGTGGCGCCGCTGTGTTCGAGCAGCCGACATGCCGCCGCAACCGTGCCGCCAGTGGCCAGCACGTCATCGATGATGACGACGCTGCGGCCCGCCAGCTCGATACCGTCGGCGGGGATTTCCAGGGTGGCGGTGCCGTACTCCAGGTCGTATTGCTCGGTGCGCACCGGCGGCGGCAGCTTGCCGCCTTTGCGGATGGCCAGCACGCCGGTGCCGAGCCTGGTGGCGACGGCCGCTGCCACCAGGAACCCGCGGGCGTCGAGGCCGGCCACCAGGTCGGCGCCGGACGCGATGCCGGCCAGCGCGTCGGTCACTGCCGCCAACCCACGCCGGTCGGCGAAGAGCGGGGTGAGGTCCCTGAACTGGACACCCGCTGTGGGAAAGTCGGCCACCTCGCGGGTCAGTGACGCGACGACGTCGGCAACAGACTCACCCGCGGTCACCGCACCAGCACCCATCGGTCCATGTTCCAGCCGGCGCCCCAGCGGGTCGGATTGGCGCTCACGGCATACATTTTCTTCGACATCAGAAGGGTCCGCTGTTGCCGGTACAGCGGCAGCGTCGGCATGTCGTCCCACAGCACCGGGGCGCTCTCGGCCAGCAGCCGCACCCGTTCCCCGGGGTCGGCGGACACCACCAACGCGCTGATGATGCCGTCAATCTGGCCATTGCTGTAACCGGAGAGGTTGTTGCCGTTGCCGGTGTGCAGGTCGTAGGCGTCCATCGCGGACGATCCGGTCGATCCGCTGCCGGTGGCTCCACCTGTACTGGCCAGCAGCACGTCGATCTGTCCGTCCTTGAGCGTTTGCGGTCCGGTGGAGTCGGAGGTGACGTCGGAGACGGCGATGCCGGCCGCAGCGCAAGCCTTGGCGATCGCCCCGACGATAGCGGCCAGCCGCGCGTTGGGCGCCCGGTAGCCGATCCGCACCGTCAGCGGCGAACCGCCCAGCGCAGCACGAGCCGCCCCGGGATCCGACTTGTCGAACGGTCCGGCCTGCGCGGCGCCGTCGGTCTGGCCGACGGCATCGTCGGTGGCGGGGTTGAGCCGCGAGTTGGCGATCGGCGCCGCGGCATCGCGCGCAATCACATCACGCGGCGTGCACAGTGCGAGCGCTCGGCGCGCACGGGTCTGTGACAGCGGACCCTGCGGTGCGAAGATCAGCTGCTCGATCCCATCGGAGGGCGAGTCGGTGCGCTGGTAGTTGTCCGGCGTGATCAGGGCCCCCGACGACCCGGCGGCGACGTCGACTATGTCGATGTGGCGGCTGTTGACCCGGTCTTGGATGTCGACTCCGGCCGACCACACCGTGATCCGCTTGGTGACCGGTTTGCTGCCCCACCAGCGGTCGTTCGCGACGAGCACCACCGCGCCGCCGTTCAGCACTTTTTCGATCTTGTACGGTCCTGACGACGGGAAACGTCTCACGTCGATGCCGGGCTTGACGTCCCAGATCGTGTTCCACAGCTGGGCGATGCGGTCCACCACGGGCGTGTTGTGGGTCAGCAGCGCGGCGGTGACGTCGACGCCCAGCTCGTCGGCGATGACGTGCGACGGCATCATCGAGGTCGCGGTGAACAGCTGGTTGTAGTCGACGACGCTGCGGTCCGGGGCGAACGACACCCGGGCCTTCTTCTGCCCCGACAGGCAGTCGATGTTGGCGATGTCGACGTAGCCGGCCTGGCTGGCGGCCGCGAAGCTCGGGTACTGCCCGGATTGGGCCCCCCAGGCCAGCACCAGGTCGTCACAGGTGACCGGCTTGCCGTCCGAATAGACGGCGTTGTCGGCGATCTGGTAGTCGAGGACTAGCGGCGTACCGCCCACCACCGCAATAGTTCCGAAGTCGTGGTCGGCGATCACCTGCCCGTCGGGGCCGTGGTAGCCGAAACCGGTCAGCGTCCGGGCGAACGCCTGCGATCCCGCCGACGCGGCACCGACGACGGTGTTGGTGTTGTAGGTGACCAGCGCGCCGTCGACCGCGTAGTCGACCTGACTGGCGGCGCTGCCCGAACACCCGGTCAGCATGCCCGGGCCGGCTGCCGCCAGCGTCACCGCTAACCACACGGCGGCCGCGCGCCAGCTAGCCATCTGGCTACCGCCCGTGGGGGTGTCGCTTACCGGTCGGACGCCCACGACGGCTACCGCCGGGCCGCATCGGCCGCGCACCCGGTGCCGGTTTGGTGCCAGACCCCCCCGCGCTCGACGCCGTCACGGCGGCGGTGGGCTGCTCCTGCGACTCGTCGGTGTCAGCGGGCGATTCCGCTCGCGCGGCCGGGTTGCGCCGCCGCAGCACCCTGCGGGTGTGGGTGCGCACCAGCTCGGTGCGCTCACGCAGGGTGACCAGCAGCGGGGTGGCGAAGAAGATCGAAGCGTAGGTGCCCACCAGGATGCCGACCAGCTGCACCAGCGCCAGGTCCTTCAGCGTGCCGACGCCCAGCAGCCACACCGCCACCACCAGCAGCGCGATCACCGGCATCACCGAGATCAGGCTGGTGTTGATCGAGCGCATGAACGTCTGGTTGACCGCCAGGTTGGCCTGCTCGGCGAAGGTGCGCCGGGTGGTGTGCTGGAAGCCGTGGGTGTTCTCCTCGACCTTGTCGAACACGATGACAGTGTCGTAGAGGGAAAAACCCAGGATCGTCAGCAGACCGATGACCGTCGCCGGGGTGACCTCGAAGCCAACCAACGAATACACGCCGGCGGTGACGGTCACGTCGAAGATCATGGCCGCCAGCGCGGAGGCGGCCATATACCGCTCGTAGCGCACGGTGATGTAGAGAGCGACCAGCACCAGGAACACCGCCAGCGCAATCACCGCCTTCTTGGTGATCTGACCGCCCCACGTCGACGACACCGCCGAGTCACTGATGGCCTGCTTGCTGGGCTTACCGTCGGTGCCTTTGGGGTGGAACGCGGTGAACAGGGCGTCGCGCAGCTTCGCCGTCTGGTCGTTGGACAGCGTTTCGGAACGGATCTGCACCGTCGCCGAGGCGCCGTTGCCGACGATGACCACCGACTCGGGGTCCGTGCCGAGCGTGTGCCGGAAGACGTCCTCAACTTGGGCGACCCTGACGTCCCCGCGTGGGAACGACACCTTGGTGCCGCCCTGGAAATCGATCCCGAACGTGAAGCCGCGAAGCACGATGCTGGCGATAGCGATCGCGACGATCACCCCGGCGACCCCAAACCACAGCTTCCGGCGCCCCACCACCTCGAACGCGCCCGTGCCGGTGTAGAGCCGGGTGAAGAAGCTACGGTGCGGCAGCTGGGTGGCGGTATCGCGGTCGGCGGCGTCGACGACGGTGGATTCGGTGATTTCGACCGCACCCGCCGCCGCGTCCGCGCCGTTCTCCGTGTTCGCTTTGAACGCCATCTCGCTATCCCCGTCCCGCCAACTCGGCCGCGGCCCGACGTTCGCGTGCCACCTGCTGCACCGCTCCCAGTCCGTTGTAGGCGGGCTTGGCCAGCGTCACGGACTTGGAAGCCAGGTACAGCAGCGGCCAGGTCACCAAGAACACCACGACGGTGTCGAGAATCGTGGTGAGGCCCAAGGTAAACGCGAATCCCTTCACCTGGCCGATCGCGAGGACGTACAACACAGCGGCGGCCAAGAAGGTGACGGCGTTGCCCGACACAATTGTCTTGCGGGCCCGCGCCCAACCGCGCGGAACCGACGAGCGGAATGAACGGCCCTCGCGGATCTCGTCTTTGATGCGTTCGAAGAACACCACGAACGAGTCGGCGGTAGTCCCGATACCGATGATCAGACCCGCGATGCCCGCCAGATCCAGGGTGTAGTTGATATATCGGCCCAACAGCACCAGGATCGCGAAAACCATTGCGCCGGAGGCCACCAACGACAACGCCGTGAGCAACCCCAGCACCCGGTAATACAGCAGTGAGTACACCAGCACCAAGGCCAGGCCGATCGCACCGGCGATCAGGCCCGCCCGCAGCGACGTCAAACCCAATGTCGCCGAAACTGTTTCGGCTTCCGACGATTCGAATGACAGCGGCAACGACCCGTATTTCAGGACGTTGGCAAGCTCGCGTGCCGTGCCGGCAGTGAACGGTGGATTTCCACCGCTGATTTGGGTGCGGCCTCCGGGGATCGCTTCCCGGATCTGCGGTGCGCTGACCACCTGCGAGTCCAGGGTGAACGCGGTCTGGATACCGATATGGGCCGCGGTGAAGTCAGCCCAGGTATTGGCCGCCGCACTCTTGAACTGCAGATCGACGACATAGCCACCAGAGCGCTGGTCCAGCCCCGAGGTGGCGTTTTGGATCTGGTCGCCGCTGATGATCGACGGTTCCAGCAGATACGCGGTCTGATGGTCCGTCGAGCAGGTCACCAGCGGGAGGTTGGGGTCGTCATTGCCGGCCAGAATGTCGTCTTGGCCGCAGCGGGTGGTCTCGCGCAGCAAGGCCCGTAACTGAATACCCTCGCTGGTGCTCTGCCGCCACGTCTTCTCCTCGGCGATGCGCTCGGCGAGATCCTTGCGCGGATCCGGCGGCCCCGGCTGCGCGGCGGGCGGCGACGGATTGGCGGGTGACGGCGGCGGCGTTGACTGTCCCGGCGTGGGCGTCGGGGTGGGGGTCGGCTCCAGGGGGTAGGGCCGCGGCTGCGCGGGGGGCGCTCCCGGTTGGCCGGGCGGTCCCGGCTGGTTGGTGGGCGCTGGCGGGGCCTGGCCGGGCTGACCGGGCGGGGCCTGGCCGGGCCGTCCAGGCGGGGCAGCCGGCGGGGCTTCGGCGGGCAGCGGTTCTTCGGGAGCAGTCCGCACCGGTATCGCCTGGATCACCGGCCGGATGTAGAGCCGCGCGGTCTGTCCCAAGTTGCGGGCCTCGTTGCCGTTGCTCCCCGGCACCGTGATGACCAGGTTGTCGCCATCGATGACGACCTCCGAGCCGGAGACACCAAGCCCGTTGACCCGCGCGCCGATGATCTGCTGCGCCTGTGACAGCGCGTCTCGGGTCGGGGCCGAGCCGTCCGGCGTGCGTGCGGTCAACGTGACGCGAGTGCCGCCCTGAAGGTCGATGCCGAGCTTGGGCTCGGCCCGCTTGTCTCCGGTCAAAAACACCAACAGGTAGGCGCCGATGAGCAGAACCAGGAACACCGACAGATAACGGGCTGGGTGCACCGGCACCGAAGGCGATGCCACGTTGTCTCAAGTCTCCTTCGTTATGTGCGATCCGCTCCCGCGGTCGTCTGGCTTTCCCGCGGTCGCTGTTCGCTGGACGATCGACTGCACCCGCAAAGGGTACGTGGCGGTGGGCAGAGCTCACTCCTTGGTCAGTCGCTCTGGGTCGGCGGCGACGTCGGCGCTGAGCTCAGTGGCCCCGGCGTCGTCGTCGGCGGCGTCGACCTCGGTGTACTCGCGGTCGTCGCTCTCCGGTTCGATACGGTCCCTGATGGCCAGCTTCATCCAAGTGGTCACCACACCCGGCGCGATCTCCAGGTCCACCGTGTCGTCGGCGATATTGGTGATGGTCGCTTGCAATCCCGAGGTGGTGTGCACCCGGTCGCCGACGCGCAGCGACTCGTGCAGGTCGATGGTGGCTTGCATGGCACGCTTTTGACGCCGTGACGCGAAGAACATGAACGCCGCCAAGACAAGCAACAGCGGCAAGAAGACGAGCAGGTCCATGACAACAGCTATCTTTCGTATCGGTCTTTTCCCGGCACCGGACCAAAGCGGGTCACGGCCCTCGTAAGTCACCAGTCTGCCATCGGACCGTCCGGGAACGACCCGATACCGGGCGGCAGGCCTTGACGCGCCGGTGCGGGGATGGGACAACTGGCGCTGTGACGCACATCGTCGACTCGGACCAGCACCTCTACGAGAGCCGTTCGCTGTGGGCCGAGCACATCGATCCGGCGGCACGCGAGGACGCGCTGAGCCTGGTCGACGACGAGCTCGGCTACACGTGGCTGAGCTGGCGCGGCGCTCACCTTGGCCTGGCCGACGTCCACCTTCCCGGCGACACCGGGTCCTGCGGGGAGCACCGCAAGCGTCAGCGGGCTGGTGAGCCGGCGTCCTACCGTTACAACGACGCGTTACCCGCCTCCTACTGGCGACCCGGCTGGCTTGACGAGGTCGGTGTCGACGAGGCGGTGCTGTTCCCCAATTTTGGTCTGCTGTGGGAGCGTCGCCTCTCGTCGCCGCTGCCCGCGGCGACCGCCAACATGACGGCGTGGAACCGGTGGTGCGCCGAGGTGCAGGCCGAGGGTCGCGGTCGACTACACCCGGTCGCACACCTGACGTTGCGCGACCCGGATGGCTTGAGGCCGAGCTAGATTCGCTTGCAGGCGCCGGTGTCGCGCTGGCCATGATCGGCGCCGGATCCGTGGACGGCCGGGCGCTCTCGCACCCCGACCACGACCGGATCTGGTCCTCGTTTGTCGACCACGCCGTCACACCGGTTTTCCACGTCGCCGATCAGGTGCGGGTTTTCGACGATTGCTGGTATCCCGACGATCGGGTGGAAAACTTGGTACCTGCCACCGATGCGGTGTTTCTCTGGGTGCCTCCGGCGCTGGCGTTGACGGATCTGATCTTGCATGGTGTGTTCGACCGGCATCCCCGCCTACGCTTCGGCGTAGTCGAGCTCAGCTCCGCCTGGGTGCCCCAATTCCTGCTGCTGCTCGACGGCGCCTCCGACTTCACCACCCGGCTCAACGGGATGCCGATGGCGCAGCTGTCCCGGCGGCCAAGCGAGTATTTCCTCGACCATGTCCGCGTCTCGTCCTTCTCCTACGAGAACCCCAAAAAGCTGACCGAGCAGAGCGGCGATGTGTTCATGTTTTGCAGCGACTACCCGCACTCCGAGGGGACAGCGACGCCCCTGGAGGATTACCGGCGGATGGGCTGCGAGGAGCCGCAGATGCCGGGTCTCTTTCACACCAACATTGACTGGCTGCTCCAGCACTAAGCTCTCGTCCCGATGGAACTCACCGAGGCGTTACGAACAACCGGCGCGGTCCGCACCTTCCGCGACCAAGCCGTCGACGACACCGTGCTGGCCCGCGTCCTCGACACCGCACGGTTCGCGCCCAGCGGCGGCAACGCGCAAGCGTGGCGGGTCGTGGTCATCAAGGATCCCGCGACTCGTCGTCGGCTCGGCGAGCTGTACCTGCAGGGCATGACCCGGTACCTGGCCATGAGCGCCGCCGGCCTGCGGCCCTGGGCACCGACCAACGACCGCGACGCCGAGGCAAGGGCACTGGCGGCCACGCATGCCGCCGGCGACACCGCCGCAGCGACCGGCGGCGCATTCGCCGAGCGGTTCGACGAGGCACCCGCTCTGCTGGCGCTGTTCGTGGACCTGTCGCTGTTGGCGGCGATGGACCGCGACGCGGCCCGGTATTCCTTTGCCGGCGGCGCCTCCATCTACCCCTTCGCGTGGAGCATCCTGCTGGCGGCCCGCGATGAGGGCCTGGGTGGCGTCATCACCACCATCCTGATCCGCGAGGAGGATCAGGTGAAGGCTCTGCTCAGAGCGCGCGATCCGCTGGCGCTCGCCGCGGTGATCGCCCTGGGGTATCCGGTTCACCAGCCGCGACGGCTCAGCCGCGCGCCGGTCAGCTCGTTTGCCACCGTCGACTCCGTGGACGGGCCGGCGTTACGCGCGCCCGGCTGAGGTCACGAACGTCTCCTGCATGAGCTGAACCGGCCAAGATCGGACGCGTTCTCTTGAGAGGTTTGCGATTGCCATGCGAGGCCGGGCGGTGGTGGGACCCGACCGCCAACGTGTGCCGGCCGCCACTGGTACCGCCGCCCGCCTAGCCACCAGGGCAGCGGGTTCCGGTCGTAGCCGGTCTCGGCACGGATAGGCTCGAATGACCACGCCACCCCCGCACGGCCCGCCGAGGAGGCAGGAGTGTCCGCTCTCGAACAGAGTCGTCACCTCGTCACCGAAATCCCGGGCCCGGCATCGGTGGAATTGGCCAAGCGGCGGGCCGCGGCGGTCGCCCGCGGCGTCAGGAGCACCATGCCGGTGTTCGCGGTTCGGGCCGGCGGCGGCGTCATCGAGGACGTCGACGGCAACCGGCTGATCGATCTGGGTTCCGGCATCGCCGTGACCACGATCGGCAACGCCGCCCCCCGCGTCGTCGACGCCGTGCGCGAGCAAGTCGCTGAATTCACCCACACCTGCTTCATGGTGACGCCCTACGAGGGCTACATCGCCGTCGCCGAACAACTCAACCGGGTCACCCCGGGCGCAGGCGACAAGCGCTCGGTGCTGCTCAACTCCGGTGCCGAGGCGGTGGAGAACGCCATCAAGATCGCCCGCTCGTATACCCGCAAGACCGCGGTGGTCGCCTTCGACCACGCGTATCACGGCCGCACCAACCTGACGATGGCGCTGACTGCCCAGTCCATGCCGTACAAGAGCGGCTTCGGGCCGTTCGCGCCGGAGATCTACCGCGCGCCGTTGTCCTACCCGTTTCGCGACCGCCTGCTCGACAAGGAACTGGCCACCGACGGCGAGCTGGCCGCCGCCCGGGCCATTCGGGTTATCGACCAGCAGGTCGGCGCGGACAACCTCGCCGCCGTCGTCATCGAGCCGATCCAGGGCGAGGGCGGTTTCATCGTCCCGGCCGACGGATTTTTGCCCACCCTGCAGCAGTGGTGCCGCAGGAACGACGTGATCTTCATCGCCGACGAGATCCAGACCGGATTCGCGCGCACCGGGGCGATGTTCGCCTGCGAGCACGACGGCATCGAGCCCGACCTGATCTGCACGGCGAAAGGCATCGCCGACGGGCTGCCGCTGTCGGCGGTGACCGGGCGCGCCGAGGTCATGGACGCCGCTAAGCCCGGGGGCCTGGGCGGCACCTTCGGTGGCAACCCGATCGCCTGCGCGGCCGCACTGGCCACCATCGCGACCATCGAGCGCGACGGGTTGGTCGAGCGGGCCTGGCAAATCGAGACGCTGATGAAGGATCGGCTGTGCCGGCTGCAAGCTGACGACAACCGGGTCGGCGACGTCCGCGGGCGTGGCGCGATGATCGCTGCCGAGCTGGTGCGCTCCGGCACCGCCGACCCCGACGCGGAGCTGACCAAGGCGCTGGCCGCGAGGTGCCATGCCGCCGGGGTCATCGTGTTGACCGCCGGCACGTTCGGCAACGTGGTGCGGTTCCTGCCGCCGCTGACTATCAGTGATGAGTTGCTCGCCGAGGGTCTCGACGTCCTGGGCGCGATCCTGGCCGAACTCTGACCGGGTCAGGCTGGGGTCGGCGTGACGCCCCCGCGTCTCGGCCGACGCGGTAACGCATCTCACAGCAGATCGCGTACGAACCCCCTTCCGGAATAACATTAGCTTCGCTAACGTAGTTTCTGCTAGGCGCAACGGGGCGCCGGTCAAACTCCCCAAGTCGTTGTTTAGAGGTCCTGTTATGTCGATTGATACCCGTGAAGAAGACCGGCTGGAGCGCCGGATCGCCGACTTGTCCGCCAACGACCCGCAGTTCGCGGCCGCCCGTCCCAGCGAGGCGGTCGCCGCGGCGGTCGAGGAGCCCGGGCTGCGCCTGCCGCAAGTTATCCAGACCGTGATGGAGGGTTACGCGGACCGGCACGCGCTCGGGCAGCGCGCCGTGCAGTTCATCAAGGACCCGAATACCGGCCGCACCTCGCCGCAGCTGCTGCCCAGCTTCGAGACCATCACCTACCGCGAGCTGTGGGACCGAATCGGCACACTCGCCAGCGCGTGGGCCAACGACGGGGTGTCCCCCGGTGAACGCGTCTGTGTGCTCGGTTTCACCAGCCTCGACTACACCACCATCGATGTGACGCTGGCCCAGCTCGGCGCCGTGTCGGTTCCGCTACAGACCAGCGCGGCGAGCGCCCAACTGCAGCCGATCATCGTGGAGACCGAGCCGAGCGTGATAGCGGCCAGCATCGATTACCTGTCCGACGCCGTCGAACTGATCCTGACGGGGCACATGCCCGCGCGGCTGGTGGTGTTCGACTACCACCCCGAGGTCGACGACCACCGCGAGGGATTCGACGCCGCACGCGCCCGGCTAGCGGACAGCCCGGTGGTCGTGGAGACGCTGGCCGACGTGCTGGAACGCGGAAAGGCGCTGCCCGCCGCGTCGATGCCCGTGTCCGACGAGGATGACCCGCTGGCGCTGCTGATCTACACCTCCGGCAGCACCGGCGCACCTAAAGGCGCGATGTACCTGCAGAGCGGGGTCGCAAAAATGTGGCGCAGGTCGAGCAGGAACTGGTTCGGGCCGAGCGCCGCGTCGATCACGCTCAACTTCATGCCAATGAGCCACGTCATGGGTCGTGGAATCCTGTACGGCACGCTCGGCAATGGCGGCACGGCCTACTTCGGGGCCAAGAGTGACCTGTCGACGCTGCTGGAAGACCTCGCGTTGGTGCGGCCCACCGAGTTGAACTTTGTGCCGCGGATCTGGGACACCTTGTACGGCGAATTTCAGAGCGAAGTCGACCGGCGCACATCCGACGGCACCGAGCGAGCCACTGCTGAGGCGGAGGTCATCGCCGAGCTACGGCAGAACCTGCTCGGCGGTCGGTACATCTTCGCGATGACGGGCTCGGCGCCGATCTCCGCGGAGTTGAAGGCCTGGGTCGACTCCCTCCTCGAGATGCATGTGATGGACGGCTACGGCTCGACCGAAGCCGGCATGGTCTATTTCAACGGCGTGGTGCAACGCCCGCCGGTGATCGAATACAAGCTGGTCGACGTGCCCGATCTGGGCTACTTCCGCACCGACCGGCCGTATCCGCGCGGAGAGCTGCTCCTCAAAACGGAGAACATGTTCCCCGGCTACTACAAGCGCCCGGAGGTCACCGCTGACGTGTTCGACGCCGACGGCTACTACCGCACCGGCGACGTGGTGGCCGAGGTGGGCCCCGCCCAGCTGGTGTATGTCGACCGCCGCAACAACGTGTTGAAGCTCGCGCAGGGCGAGTTCGTGACCGTCGCGAAGTTGGAGGCGGTGTTCAACAACAGCCCGCTGGTCCGGCAGATCTACGTCTACGGCAACAGCGCGCACCCGTATCTGTTGGCGGTCGTGGTGCCGACCGAGGACGCACTGGCCCGCCACGGTGTCGAGGCGCTGAAACCGCTGATCGCCGAGTCGCTGCAGAACGTTGCGAAAGAGGCTGGCCTGCAGTCCTACGAGGTGCCGCGCGACTTCATCATCGAAACCACACCGTTCACGCTGGACAACGGCCTGCTTACCGGGATCCGCAAGTTGGCGTGGCCGAAGCTGAAGGCACACTACGGCGAGCGGCTGGAGCAGCTCTACGCCGAGCTGGCCGAAGGCCAGGCCAACGAGCTGAGCGAGCTGCGCCGCAGCGGCGCCGACCGCCCGGTGCTGGAAACCGTCAGCAGGGCCGCGGCCGCGCTGCTCGGTGCCTCGGCCGCCGACCTGGCGCCCGACTCACACTTCACCGACCTGGGTGGAGACTCGTTGTCGGCGTTGACATTCGCCGACCTGCTGCGCGAGATCTTCGACATCGACGTTCCGGTGGGCGTCATCGTCAGCCCGGCCAGCGACCTGCAGGCCCTGGCCGACTACATCGAGGCCGAGCGCAAACCCGGCTCCAAGCGGCCCATGTTCGCATCGGTGCATGGCCGGGACGCGACCGAGGTGCACGCCCGCGACCTGACGCTCGACAAGTTCATCGACGCCAAGACACTGGCTGCCGCCCCGAACCTGCCTGGCCCGAGCGCCGAGGTGCGGACAGTGCTGTTGACCGGCGCGACCGGCTTCCTCGGCCACTACCTGGCGCTGGAGTGGCTGGAGCGGATGGGCTTGGTCGACGGCAAGCTGATCGCCCTGGTGCGGGCCAAGTCTGACGAGGATGCGCGCCGCCGCCTGGACAAGACGTTCGACAGCGGCGACCCGAAACTGCTGGCGCACTACCGGGAACTGGCCGCCGATCATCTGGAGGTGATCGCCGGCGACAAGGGCGAACCCGACCTCGGCCTGGACCGGCAAACGTGGCAGCGGCTGGCCGACACCGTCGATCTGATCGTCGACCCCGCGGCGCTGGTCAACCACGTGCTGCCGTACAGCCAGTTGTTCGGCCCCAACGTCGTGGGCACCGCCGAACTGATCCGGATCGCGCTGACAACCCGGCGCAAGCCCGTCACCTACGTGTCGACGATCGGCGTGGGCGACCAGATCGAGCCGTCGGCGTTCACCGAGGACGGAGATATCCGGGTCGCGAGCCCCACCCGCAAGATCGATGACAGCTACGCCAACGGCTACGGCAACAGCAAATGGGCCGGTGAGGTGCTGCTGCGCGAGGCCAACGACCTGTGCGGCCTGCCGGTCGCGGTGTTCCGCTGCGACATGATCCTGGCGGACACCACGTACGCGGGCCAGCTCAACCTGCCGGACATGTTCACCCGGATGATGCTTTCCCTGGTGGCCACCGGCATCGCGCCCCGCTCGTTCTACGAGCTCGACGCCGACGGCAACCCGCAGCGCGCCCACTACGACGGGCTGCCTGTGGAATTCATCGCCGAGGCGATCTCCACGCTGGGCGCGCAGGTTGTGGACGGGTTCCAGACCTATCACGTGATGAACCCGTACGAAGACGGCATCGGGCTCGACGAGTATGTCAACTGGCTGATCGACGCCGGTTACTCGATCCAGCGGATTCCGGACTACGCGGACTGGCTGCAGCGGTTCGAGACCGCCATGCGTGCGCTGCCGGATCGGCAGCGTCAGTACTCACTACTGCCGCTGCTGCACAACTACCAGAAGCCTTCAGTGCCGGTCTGCGGATCGCTTGCGCCGACAGATCGGTTCCGCGCGGCGGTGCAGGAGGCGAAAATCGGCCCGGACAAAGACATTCCGCATGTGACGCCGGAGGTGATCGTCAAGTACATCACCGACTTGCAACTGCTCGGATTGCTCTGACACCGAGGGCCGGTCGCCAGCTCAATGCTGGCGACCGGCCTTTCTGTCTGGCCTAAGCCAGCGCGCCAGGATGAAACTTGCCGACTGGCGCTATGCGCCGGCGCGGTGTCGCCGGAAAATGCCACCCCTGCTAGCCCGCGGCTTTGCCCCGGGCACTGCGAACTGTTCCGCCCCCGCTTGGGTCACCGCGTCAGGCGACACTGCGGCGGAATACGCCTCCGGCGTGGAGCCCGGCTCGGACGCGGGCACCGGTGCGGCTTCGACGTCCCGCGCCAATCGGACCGTCAAGCGCGCCAAAATCCCACCGCCCAGGAAGACAATCAGCGCGCCCAGGCCGGAGAAGTATAAAACCTCGAGCACGGCCCGCTTGGCCTCCGTCGAAGCCACCGGATGGCCGATATCCCCGATCCCCAACGTGGAGGCAAACGCGCCGCCGACCACGAACCAGACACCGGCGAAGACCGCTAGCCAACCGCCGAACATCGCGGTGGCGCGGTTTCCCGAACCGACCAACAGCAGGCCGCCCACCAGGGTGGTGACTCCGGGGAATACCTCCAGCCAGCCCCGGGCCGCGGTCCATGCCCACGGCTGGTCCGGCGTATAAGCGAAGTCGAAGTATGGCCCGACGAACGGTATCAACGCCCCCCATGCACCGAGGAGGACCAGGAGCAATCCGGTGACCGCGCCACGGCTGCGCGGCATGTGCAGACTGTCCAGACCTTTACCTCGCCCGCCCGAGTTCTTCATCACGTCTCCTTGAACGTTGGACACCGGCTACACCGGCGATAAGTAGCAGCTGAATACCCACATCGCATGGCGGTGTAACCCGCGCAATGCAGAAACGTGGGCCGTACAGAGTCCCGGACAACCGCGCAGACCCCTGAAGTTGTTTGGCGCTTTTCGGCGGGCGTTGCCTCACTACGCGGGCGCTGAGCCCAGTCCGGCGACGATGCGGGCCGAAACGGCCCGCTGAGGAGCTGGACAATCGAGTTTAGTCGAACAGGCCGGGCTGACCGAGGCCGTTGACCGGCGGAGTCATGCCCAGGTGGGTCCAGGCCTGCGGGGTCGCCACCCGGCCCCGCGGGGTGCGTGCGATCATGCCCGCGCGCACCAAAAACGGCTCGCACACTTCCTCCACGGTGGCGGCTTCCTCCCCCACCGCCACCGCCAGCGTCGACACCCCGACCGGGCCGCCCCCGAAGCTGCGGGTCAGCGCCGACAGCACGGCGCGGTCCAGCCGGTCCAGGCCGAGCTCGTCGACGTCGTAGACCTCCAGCGCCGACTTGGCGACGTCGCGGGTGATGACGCCGTCGGCTCGCACCTCGGCGAAGTCACGTACCCGGCGCAGCAGGCGGTTGGCGATCCGCGGCGTCCCCCGGGAGCGGCGGGCGATCTCCTCTCCGGCCTCTGCGCCCAGCTCGATGCCCAGGATTCCGGCGGAGCGCGCTAACACCCGTTCCAGCTCGGCGGGCTCGTAGAAATCCATGTGCGCGGTGAATCCGAACCGGTCGCGCAGCGGGCCGGTCAGCGCACCGGACCGGGTGGTCGCGCCGACCAGGGTGAACGGTGCGACCTCAAGCGGAATCGATGTCGCCCCAGGGCCTTTGCCGACGACGACGTCGACGCGGAAATCCTCCATCGCAAGGTAGAGCATCTCCTCGGCGGGCCGTGCAATGCGGTGGATCTCGTCGATGAACAGCACGTCGTGTTCGATGAGGTTGGACAGCATCGCGGCCAGGTCACCGGCGCGTTCCAGCGCGGGCCCGGACGTCACCCGCAGCGAAGACCCGAGTTCGGCGGCGATGATCATCGCCAGCGAGGTCTTGCCCAGCCCGGGCGGCCCGGACAGCAGGATGTGATCCGGTGTGCCGCCGCGGTTCTTGGCGCCCTCGATGACCAGCTGCAGCTGTTCGCGCACTCTCGGCTGGCCGATGAACTCCCGCAACGAGCGTGGCCGCAGGCCGGCGTCGACATCGCCCTCACCGACGGTCAAGGTGGCGGAAACTTCGCGGTCCTCGACGTCCTCGTCCTCGAAGCGACTCATTTCGTCTTCCCCAACAGCGACAGCGCTGCCCGCAGCGCACTCGACGTGGTGGCCCCGTCATCGGAGGCCAGCACCTTGTCGGTGGCGTCCTGGGCCTGCTTGGCCGCAAAGCCAAGTCCCACAAGGGCTTCCACGACAGATCCGCGCACCGCGTGCCCGTTGACCGTCGCCGTTCCCACGCCCGCCGGCCCCACCTTGCCGCGCAACTCCAGCACCATCCGCTCGGCGCCCCGCGTGCCGATGCCGGGGACCCGGGTCAGCGCGGTGACGTCGCCGTCGGCGAGCGCCCGCCGCAGCGCCGGGGCATCGTGCACCGCCAGTGTGGCCAACGCGATCTTCGGCCCGATGCCCGAAACCGACAGCAACGTCAGAAACAGGTCGCGGGTGTCTCCGTCGGGAAACCCGTACAACGTCATCGAATCCTCGCGCACGATCATCGCGGTGATCAGCCGGGCCTCGCTGCCCCGGTGCAGCGTCGCCAGCGTCGACGGCGTGGCCATGACCTTATAGCCCACCCCGGCCGCCTCGATGACGACATGATCCAGCGCGACCCCGAGCACTTCCCCACGGACCGAGGCAATCATCGGGCGGCCTTGATGTTCTTCGTGAACCTCTTGCGCTGTTCGGCGCCTATCGCCCCGGCCGCCGCCATCCGGGCGATCATCGGGGCCCGCCAGCAGTGACAGATCGCCAGCGCCAGCGCGTCGGCGGCGTCGGGTGGTGTCGGTTTGGCTTGCAGCCCAAGGATTCTAGTGACCATCGCGGTGACCTGTGCCTTGTCGGCGACGCCATTGCCGGTGACCGCGGCCTTGACCTCGCTCGGGGTGTGGAAATGCACCTCGATGCCGCGTTTGGCCGCCGCCAGCGCGATCACCCCACAGGCCTGCGCGGTGCCCATCACCGTCGACACGTTCTGCTGGGAGAACACCCGCTCGATGGCCACGACGTCCGGGTGATGGGTGTCCAGCCAATGCTCGACGGTGTCATCGATGGTGAGCAGCCGCCGCGGCAGCGGTTGGTCCGCGGGTGTCCGCACGACATCGACATCCAAGGCGATGACCTGGCGACCGCGTCCGCTCCAGCCCGATTGTCCGGCTCCTCCTCGGGCCGATGCGCGGCCCGCATCGTCGCCGCACTCGACCACCGACAGCCCGCAGCGCGTCAACCCGGGATCGACTCCCATCACTCGCACCGCATGCCCCCAAAACCTCGTCCCGAACGACTGTTCGATACCTTAGCGGGCGCGACTGACATCGGCGGGTAGGACACGCGGTGACGATTCAATTCCGTGGAACCGTGAGCTCAGGGCGGCGCCCGCGATGCGGCCTCCGCGGACCAGCCGGGCGGTAACGGCGGCACTGCGGCACCGGCAAGGGCGGCAGGGCCAACGGCAACACCGGCGACAACAGTTTGCCCGGCACCGGCGGAGCTAGGTTGCTGGTCGAGCGCCCCAACCCGTCTTCTGGTAGACGAGCCAGCGCAACTCGATCGGGGATTCCTCACCCTCGACGTCGAACAGGTCAAGGCCACTGGCCCAATTGTCGTACCAGCCTGTGGGCGGCCAAGCGCCTTCGGGCAGATGGGTTTTCTCGTACTCGTAGGCGGAGTCGTCGGCGATGAGCTCGAGAGGTAGCAGGGCCGCCGCACTCGTCATCTCGTCCCGGGTGAAGATCATGGTGTTGCACTGCTGCCCGAGTTCCCGCGCGGTGTTGTCGGGGGTGTAGCCCTGGCGCGGCAAGAAGGCGTTGAACACCAAGCGTCCGCCGGGAGCCAGGCAACGGGCGGCGAGTTCGAACATGCCGCGTAGCTGCTGCGTCGTCCGGAAGTCGGGCACTACCTCGGAGACCACGATCAGCTGATAGTCCCGGCAGAGACCATCCATGGTCGCAAAGACGTCGCGCTGGATGACGTGGACGTCGAGTGATTCCCGTTCGGCCTCCAAGCGAATGATGTGGGCGAACTTCGGTGCCATCTCTACCGCGTCCACCGGGTGGCCGCGTCGCGCCAGGGCCAGGGCGTTGCGCCCGGTTCCTGCGCCGATGTCGAGCACCCGATGGGTCTTGGGATCGGCTGTTTCGCTGGCCAGCGCCCACACGCGCGCGTCCGGTTCGGTGCCGAACAGTGGCGGCTCGCGGGTGGCAACCCAGTGGTCGTATTCGGCCTCGATCGTCGACAATTGGGCGTTGACGCGGTAGTTCAGGATCGTGCCGAAGGGTTTGTGGAGCGAGATGACAATGTTCGACCGTGAGGAGGCCGCATAGGCCTCGGCCAACTGGTCCTCCAGCACCGTCTTGAGCTGAGCAAATTGTTCGGACGTGAACCGTACGCCCACGTCGGCAAAGACGTTGTCACACATGCTGACGCACTCGTCGATCATGGCCGGAACGGCCGGCAGCGTGATCTGCCCCGTGACCACCGAGCGGCGATACAACCGCCGGGCCATCGCTTCGCGCAGCATCGACGGATTGATCGATCTGAGGGGCGGATTCTCCATCAGACTCTTCTACACGACTCAGCTCGCTTTACACCAGCGGTCGCCCATACCGCACGAGCGCGCGTTCGGCCTTGCCTTCAACACGCAGGGAGCGATAAAAGCTGGCCCGCGGCGACTCTAGCGGTTCAGGCACGCATCGAAGTCAGCGGGCGCGGATGCGTTGTGCCAGTCCGCGCGTTGACCCTAATCTTCGTCGAGCGCGGCCAGCACCTCGTCGGAGACGTCGACATTGGTCCACACGTTCTGCACGTCGTCGCTGTCCTCCAGCGCGTCGACGAGCTTGAACACCTTACGAGCGCCGTCGAGGTCGACGGGCACGCTCACTGATGGCTGGAAACTGGCCTCCGCTGACTCGTAGTCGATGCCGGCGTTCTGCAACGCGGTCCGCACCGCCACCAGATCACCCGGTTCCGAGATGATCTCGAAGCTGTCACCAAGATCGTTGACGTCCTCGACACCGGCATCGAGCACGGCCGTCAGCACGTCGTCCTCGGTCAGGCCGTTCTTCTCCAAGGTGACCACGCCCTTGCGGGAAAAGAGGTAGGCCACCGAACCCGGATCGGCCATGGTGCCGCCGTTACGTGTCATCGCGACGCGCACCTCGCTGGCCGCACGGTTGCGATTGTCGGTCAGGCACTCGATCAACACCGCTACTCCATTCGGGCCGTAGCCCTCATAGGTGACGGTCTGCCAGTCGGCGCCGCCGGCTTCCTCGCCGGCACCGCGCTTGCGGGCCCGTTCGATGTTCTCGCTGGGCACCGAACTCTTCCGCGCCTTCTGGATGGCGTCGTACAGCGTGGGGTTGCCCGCGGGGTCACCGCCACCGACGCGGGCCGCGACCTCTATGTTCTTGATCAGCCGGGCGAACATCTTGCCGCGGCGGGCGTCGATGACGGCCTTCTTGTGCTTGGTGGTGGCCCACTTGGAATGGCCGCTCATCGCCGTCCTTCTGAAATCCCTCTGCTTATTTGTTGGCCAGACGAGTCTACGTGGACGCCGCTTAGCGACGAGCGTCACGCTGGAGTGGCCGCGGCGGCTGAGCGCCACGCCAGCGTGACGGTGGCGGTCACGCCTCGCCGTTGACGATGTCGACGAACAACTGGTGGATGCGGCGGTCGCCGGTCATCTCCGGATGAAACGCCGTCGCCAGCATCGGGCCCTGCCGCACCGCGACGATGTGGCCGGCGGTGCGGGCCAACACCTGCACACCCGAACCCGCCCGCTCGACCCAGGGCGCGCGGATGAACACCGCGCGCACCGGATCATCAAGGCCCGCGAACGCGACATCGCCTTCAAAGGAGTCGACCTGCCGTCCAAAAGCGTTGCGCCGCACCGTCATATCGATCGCGCGCAGTGGGAGGGCCTCGCGGCCGTTGGCGCCGGCGTCGAGGATCTCACTGGCCAGCAGGATCATCCCGGCGCAGGCCCCGTAGGCCGGAAACCCGGCGGCCAGCCGCGCCCGCAGCGGCTCCAGCAGGTCGACCTCGCGCAGCAGATGGCTCATGGTGGTGGACTCGCCGCCGGGAATGACCAGCGCATCCATCGCGTCGAGTTCGCTCCGACGGCGCACCGGTAGCGCGTCGGCTCCGGCCTCGCGCAGCGCCGCCAGATGTTCGCGGGTGTCGCCCTGCAGCGCCAGGACCCCGATCCGCGGCGCGCTCACTGCGTGGTCGGCCGAAAGTCGCGCTTGTAGCGGGTCAGGCCCTCCTGCACCACAGCCGCGACCATCTCACCGTATGGGTTGAAGATCTTGCCTTGTGTGAGCGCGCGACCGGCGCACGCCGACGGCGACGACTGGTCATACAGCAGCCATTCGTCGGCGCGGAACGGGCGCATGAACCACATCGCGTGGTCCAGCGACGCGACCTGCAGGTGGTGGCGATCCTCGACGTGGATCACCTGCGCCGAGCCGAGCAGCGTGAGGTCACTCATATAGGCCAGCGCGCAGATGTGCAGCACCGCATCGTCCGGCAGCGGATCGCGATGCCGGAACCACACCTGCTGCTGGGACGCGAGCCCGGGCTGGCGTTCCAGCTTCTGCTGCGGCACGATGCGCACGTCCCACTCGTCGAACTGGCGAAAGCCCGGGTCATCGAACACCTTCATCGCCGTCAGCTCCGGCAGGTCGTCGGGCGGCGGCGCCGATGGCATCGCGTCCTGATGCTCGATGCCGCTCTGATCCGTCTGAAACGACGCCGACATGGAAAAGATGGTCTCGCCGTGTTGGATCGCGTTGACCCGTCTGGTGCAAAACGAGCCGCCGTCACGGAGGCGTTCGACGAGAAAAATGATGGGCACCTTGGCATCTCCGGGCCGCAGAAAGTATCCGTGCAGCGAGTGCACGAGGAAACGCGGGTCGACCGTGCGCACCGCCGATACCAGCGACTGGCCAGCGACATGGCCGCCGAACGTGCGCTGCCAATTGCCCGATTCCGGGCTGAAAACGCGGCCGCGATAGATGTTGACCTCGAGCTGCTCGAGATCGAGGATCTCTTCGATCGCCATCCGACTTGCTTACCAGCCGCGCTCGGCCAGCCGCTGACCAGTGTTGATCTCCTCCACATTGATGCCCACCATCGGCTCGCCCAGCCCGCGCGACACCCTGGCCAGCACATCGGGGTCGTCGTAGAAGGTGGTGGCCTTGACGATGGCGGCCGCACGCTGCGCCGGATCGCCGGACTTGAAGATGCCCGAACCCACGAAGACGCCCTCGGCGCCCAGCTGCATCATCATCGCGGCGTCGGCGGGAGTGGCAATACCGCCGGCGGTGAAGAGGGTGACCGGCAGCTTCCCGGCCCGGGCCACTTCGACGACGAGCTCGTAGGGTGCCTGCAATTCCTTTGCCGCCACGTACAACTCGTCCTCGGACAACGACGTCAGGCGGCGGATTTCACCGCTGATCGCCCGCATGTGCGTGGTCGCGTTGGAGACGTCGCCGGTGCCGGCTTCGCCCTTGGAGCGGATCATCGCCGCGCCCTCGCTGATGCGCCGCAGCGCCTCACCGAGATTGGTCGCGCCGCACACGAACGGCACGGTGAACTTCCATTTGTCGATGTGGTGGGTGTAGTCGGCGGGAGTCAGCACCTCGGACTCGTCGATGTAGTCCACACCAAGGCATTGCAGGATCTGCGCCTCGACGAAGTGCCCAATGCGCACCTTGGCCATCACCGGGATGGTGACGGCGTTGATGATGCCCTCGATCAGGTCGGGATCGCTCATCCGCGCGACGCCGCCCTGGGCACGGATATCGGCGGGCACGCGTTCCAGTGCCATCACCGCGACGGCGCCGGCACCCTCGGCGATGCGGGCTTGCTCGGGGGTGACGACGTCCATGATCACGCCACCCTTGAGCATCTCGGCCATGCCGCGCTTGACCCGCGCCGATCCCGTTTGCCCGGCACCGTTCGACGAAGCGGCGGTATCCACTGCTGATTCTCCTTCACCTGGCACTAAGCCAGTCTAGTGGTGAGTGGCAAACGGGTATTTGCGCCCGTCGGCGCCTTAGTCGCGATGTGGCGTACGTCAGCGGATGGACTGCAACTGGCGCGGCGGACCGGGTATCCGACGGTCCGCCAGCGCGTTCGCGTCGGCAAGCAGTTCGCTGAGCTGAAGCGGATACACGGTTTCGCCGGCGGCGACCAGCTTGGCGATGTCGTGGGCGTCACACCAGCGGTGGCAGTGGATGTAGTGGCGCTCCAACTCGGTGCGCCCCGCGACCGACGGCTCGAACCGCTGGGTGCGATACACGAAGAAGAACTCTTCGCTGTCGATCACCGAGCCGTTGAATTCGAAGACCTCCTCGCGTCGCCAGATCGGTCGGATCAGGTCAGCCGGCTGGACCCGCAAACCGGTCTCCTCGGCCAGCTCCCGTACGGCGGCTTGAGCCAACCGCTCGCCTGGCCGCACCCGGCCGCCGACGGTAAACCACCATTTCGGCGCCGAACCGTCGGTGATCGCTGGGTCCGAACCGCACAGCAACAACACCGCGCCGGTGTCGTCGAGTAACACCACGCGCGCGGAGGTGCGCTGGTTGGACGCGCCATGATCGCCCTGCGCCACCGTGTCGGACCGCTCGGCGATCTCGAAATACGTTGGCAGCGCTGCGGTTCCACCCAACCGCAGCAGACGCACCATCGGACGCTCACGCAATGCCAGCGTGTCGCGGACCGCGTCGTTGTGGAACCGCCGGGCCAGCAGCACCCGCGCTTCGGCGTCGGCCAGCTCGGCGACCAGAGCCGACGGCAGCGCCGCCGGATCGACCATCGCCAGGGCGGCCGAGAGCTCGTTTTCCGCGGTCTCACGCGCGTGCCGGGGCGCGCGCTCGGCGACGCCGGCCAGCGTGGCCAACCGCTTGCCCTCCGCGGCACCGCCATACACGTCGACCGCGACCGCGCGGGCCACCACGGCGCGCCGTGCCAGCGCACCGTCGAGAGCCTGCCAGGACAGGTCGTAGCGGACGTGTAACCGGTCCAGCCGGTTGGCCGTTTGGTATACCCACCCGGCGAACGCCACCAGCACCGCGACCAGTACTGCGATGGCGACCACCATCCAGGTCATCAGGTGCCCACCTGCACCTTGCTACCCGAACCGGCGACCGTCTCGTACACCCGCATGATCTGGCTGGCCACCACAGACCAGTCGTATCGGCGCACCGCAGAGGTGCCGGCCTCCACGTAGCGTTCCCTCAAGACATCGTTCTCCAGCACCGCGATAAGCCCGGCAGCCAAGGCAGCACTGTCGTCAACTGGTACCAACTGTCCGGCCTCACCGTCAAGCAGCACCCGCCGGAACGCGTGCAAGTCGCTGGCCACCACGGCCGTTCCCGCCGCCATCGCCTCGACCAAGACGATGCCGAAACTCTCTCCGCCGGTGTGCGGCGCGCAATACACGTCGGCGCTGCGCATCGCCGACGCCTTTCCGGCATCGTCCACCTGGCCGAGAAAGCGCAGGTGCCCCGCCAATCGGCCGGCCTGGCGGCGCAATTCGTCCTCGTCACCGCGGCCGACGATCAGCAGCTGCAGGCCTGGGAAGCGCTGCACCAGACTCGGCAACGCGTCGAGCAGCACGGCCATGCCCTTGCGGGGCTCGTCGTAGCGGCCCAAAAACAGCACCGTCTTGCCCGGCCGCGGATATCCGTCCAGCCGCGGCGCCGAGGCGAAGGAGGCCACGTCAACACCGTTGGGGATCTCCACCGCATCGGAACCCAGCGCCTCCATCTGCCAGCGCCGGGCCAGGTCGGACACCGCGATCCGGCCGACGATCTTCTCGTGCCAGGGCCGCAGCACACCCTGGAACACCGAGAGTGTCAGCGATTTGGTGGTCGAGGTGTGAAATGTCGCCACGATCGGGCCCTCGGCCACCCGCAGAGCCCACATCGACAGGCTGGGCGCGTTCGGCTCGTGCAGGTGCAGCACGTCGAATTCGCCGTCGGCCAGCCAGCGCCTGACCTTGCGGTGTACCGCCGGACTGAACTGCAGCCGGGCCACCGACCCGTTGTAGGGGATCGGGACGGCCCGGCCAGCGGAGACCACGTAATCGGGAAGCTTCGTGTGGGGCGACGACGGCGCCAGCACACTGACCGTGTGCCCGCGGGCGCGCATCACCTCCGCCAGCTGCAACACATGCGACTGCACCCCGCCCGGCACGTCGAACGAGTACGGGCACACCATCCCGATCCGCATCAGGCTTCCCCCAATCCGGCCCGGCGCTCGTCGGAGAGATCGGCCAGCCACTGCGGCTGCAGCATGTGCCAGTCGGCGGGGTGGGCGGCGATGTTCTGGGCGAACCGGTCCGCCAGCGCCTGGGTGATGACGCCGACGTCACCACCGGTGCAGTCCAGCGCCGGATACACTTCGAAACCCCAACCCTCGTCCTCGTACCAGCAGTGCGCCGGGAGCAGCGCCGCTCCGGTCCCGATTCCAAGTTTGGCCGGCCCCGCCGGCATCCGGGTGGGTTCGCCGAAGAAATCGACCTGAACCCCGGTGCGGGTGAGGTCGCGCTCGGCCATCAGACCCACCACCCTGTTGTCCCGCAGCCGTTCGCTGAGCAGCTCGAAGAGCGGGTGGTGGCCGCCGGACAGCGGCAGCACCTCGAAGCCGAGGGTCTCGCGGTAACCGATGAAGCGGCGGTACAGCGACTCCGGTTTGAGCCGCTCGGCGACGGTGGTGAAAGTGCCGTGGGTCTCTGCCAGCCACACCCCGCCCATATCCCAGTTGCCGCTGTGCGGCAACGCCAGCACCACGCCGCGGCCCGCGCTTAGCGCCGCCTCCAGGTGTTCTTTCCCCAGGACCGAGTCGTGAAGCTGTCGGGCCAGCGCGCGGTGGTCCATCGCCGGCAACCGGAACGCCTCCCGCCAGTAGCGGGCATAGGAGGCGAGCGAGGCCCGCATCAGTGCGTCGGGCACGTCGGCCGGCGCCGCGCCGATGACGCGGGCCAAGTTCCTGCGCAGCTGCACCGGCCCGCCGTTGCGGGCCGCGTAGCGGGCTCCGGCGTCGAATGCGCTGCGTGCGACGAATTCCGGCATGGCGCGCACGATCATCCAGCCGGCCGCATACCCCCAGTCGCTCACCCAGCTACCCAGCGGGAAGCCATTGACCCCAGGCATTTTCAGGCCCGCAGGCATGGAGATCACGGCTGGCTCTTTCCCGACTTCCCGGGCCTCGCGTGGTCCTGCTCTTCGCGGCGCAGCGGATCCGCCGCTCCGGGCGAGGTCCGCACGGTGTGCAAACGCTGTACGCAGGTGATCATGCTGGCCGCCGCGAGCACCCACATCGCCAGGTGCAGCGCCCAGGGCAGCGGAAAGACCGGCAGGTCCGACAGGCCGGCACCGACCAGCACGATGATCAACCGTTCCGGTCGTTCGATGAGGCCGCCGTCACCGCGCAGCCCGCTGGCTTCTGCCCGGGCCTTGATATAGGAGATCACCTGCGAGGTGACCAGACAGATCAAGGTCGCCACCACCAGCGACGCGCTGCGCAGGCCGAACGCCGCCCACCACAACAGTCCGCAGAACACCGCGCCGTCGCTGATGCGGTCGCAGGTGGCGTCCAGCACTGCGCCGAAACGGCTGCCGCCGCCGCTTTCTCGGGCCATCGCCCCGTCGAGCATGTCGAAGTGCACGAAGAACCAGACCACCAGCGTGCCGGCGAACAGTTGACCGGTCGGGAAAAGCGTCAGTGCGGCCAGCACGGCAGCAGCGGTGCCGATGATGGTGACACTGTCCGCGGTGAAACCGGCCCGCAGGAACGCCCTAGCCACCGGTGTGGTGATCTTGACGAACGCCGCCCGGGACAGGAAGGGCACCTTGCTCACGGCTGCCTCGCCCATTCCGTGGCCAGTAGCCGGCGGGTGTCACGCAGCAACTGCGGGATGACCTTCGAACCACCGATGACGGTGATGAAGTTGGCGTCGCCGCCCCACCGCGGAACGATGTGCACGTGCAGGTGCTCGGCCAGCGACCCTCCCGCTGATGTCCCCAGGTTCAGGCCCACGTTGAAGCCGTGCGGCCGCGACACCGCCTTGATCACGCGGATGGCCTTCTGGGTGAACACCATCAATTCAGCGCTTTCCCGCTCGGTCAGGTCCTCGAGCTCGGCCACCCGCCGGTAGGGCACCACCATCAGGTGGCCCGGGTTGTACGGGTACAGGTTGAGCACCGCATACACCGTCTCACCGCGCGCCACCACGAGCCCATCCTCGTCGGGCAGCGAGGGGATGTCGGTGAAGGGTCGTGACAGCGCTGACTGGTCACTGTTGACCGGCGCCTCGGCCAGATAGCTCATCCGGTATGGCGTCCACAACCGCTGCAGGTGGTCGGCCTCACCCACGCCTCTGTCGATGATGGTCGCCGGCTCCTCGCGTGCGCGTTCGTCGTCACTCACGACTGGCTACTTTCACCAGGTCGGCTGTGGGGGCGATGTTCTCGCGGTCGGCGATCCACTTCACGATTGCTGCGACCGCGTCGTCGCGGGCCACTCCGTTGATCTGGGTGCGGTCACCGAACCGGAAGCTCACCGCGCCGGCCCGCACGTCGTGGTCACCGGCCAGCAGCAAAAACGGCACCTTCTGGTTGGTGTGGTGCACGATCTTTTTGGCCATCCGGTCGTCGCTGGCATCGACCTCGACCCGCACGCCGTGCGACTTCAGTTGCGCGGCAACCCCTTCCAGGTAGGCCACATGCTCGTCGGCGATCGGGATGCCCACCACCTGCACCGGCGCCAGCCACGCCGGGAACGCCCCGGCGTAGTGCTCGGTAAGAATGCCGAAGAACCGCTCGATCGACCCGAACAGCGCGCGGTGAATGAGTACCGGTCGCTGCCGGGTGCCGTCGGCGGCGGTGTACTCCAGCTCGAAACGCTCCGGGATGATGAAGTCCAGTTGGATGGTCGAGATCTGCCAAGCGCGGGCCAGCGCGTCGCGGGTCTGCACCGAGATCTTCGGGCCGTAGAACGCGGCGCCCCCGGGATCGGGCACCAGTTCCAGGCCGGACTGCCGGGCGACGTCGGCCAGTATGGCGGTGGCCTCGTCCCACACCTCCTCGGAGCCGACGAACTTGTCCGGGTCCTTGGTGGACAGCTCCAGATAGAAGTCGGTCAGCCCGTAGTCGCGGAGCAGGTCGAGCACGAACCGCAGCAGCGAGGCCAGTTCGTCGGGCAACTGCTCACGGGTGCAGTAGATGTGCGCGTCGTCCTGGGTCAGCCCGCGCACCCGGGTCAACCCGTGCACCACACCTGACTTTTCGTAGCGGTAGACGGTGCCGAACTCGAAAAGCCGCAACGGAAGCTCGCGATACGACCGCCCCCGCGACCGGAAGATCAGGTGGTGCATCGGGCAGTTCATCGGTTTCAGGTAGTAGTCCTGCCCCGGCTTGCGTACCGTGCCGTCGTCGTTGTACTCGGCGTCGATGTGCATCGGCGGGAACATCTCGTCCGCGAACCAGTCCAGATGCCCCGAGGTTTCGAACAGCTGCGCCTTGGTGATGTGCGGGGTGTTGACGAAGGCGTACCCCGCTTGGAGATGCTTGCGCCGCGAGTATTCCTCCAGCTCCCGACGCACGATGCCACCCTTCGGGTGGAAAACCGGTAGGCCGGAACCGATTTCGTCGGGGAAGCTGAACAGGTCCAGTTCGACACCCAGCTTGCGGTGGTCGCGGCGTTGCGCTTCTTCGATTAGCCTCAGGTGCCGGTCGAGCGCCTCCTGCGACTCCCACGCAGTGCCGTAGATGCGTTGCAGGCTGGGGTTGTTCTGGTCGCCGCGCCAGTAGGCGGCCGAGCTGCGGGTGAGCTTGAACGCCGGGATGTAGCGGGTCGTGGGAATGTGTGGGCCCCGGCATAGGTCGCCCCAAACACGCTCCCGGGTGCGGGGATTGAGGTTGTCATAGGCGGTGAGTTCATCGCCGCCGACCTCCATGATCTCGGCGTCACCGGATTTGTCGTCGACGAGCTGCAGCTTGTATGGCTCGTCGGCCAGCTCGGCGAGGGCTTGTTCCTTGGATTCGTAAACCCGCCGGGAGAACGGCTGCCCGTCCTTCACGATCTGGCGCATCCCCTTTTCCAGCGCCTCCAAGTCCTCCGGGGTGAACGGCTCTGTCACGTCGAAGTCGTAGTAGAAGCCATCGGCGATCGGTGGCCCGATACCCAGTTTCGCTTCCGGGAACAGGTCTTGGACGGCTTGCGCCAACACGTGCGCACACGAGTGCCGGATGACACTGCGACCGTCGTTGGCGTTGGCCGCGACCGGGGTGACTTCGGCGTCGTGGTCGGGTACCCAGCTCAAGTCACGCAGCTTGCCCTCGGCGTCGCGCACCACCACGATCGCGTCCGGCGCGCCGCGGCTCGGCAACCCCGCGTTGCGGACCGCGGCGGCCGCGGTGGTCCCCGCAGGAACCCGGATCGGGGCTGCTGCGGGGGGCTGTGCGGGGGCACTCATCTCAGGTGGTCTCCACGGCGTTGGGGGTGACGTCTCGGTGTCTCAGGGTGTCTCTCGCGGTATCTGCCAGTCGCGCTAACCGTTGCCATGCTATCGGGGTAGGCCGCTACCACCCCCAGGCCGAGGGCACTCTTCGACCAGGCAGATCCCCCGCTCAGGGCTGGCCCAGCTTAAGCAGGACAAACAGCGCCTCACCGTCGGTCAGCACGGTGTCGCCATCACTCGACCGGCCCGACACGCGCACCGCGGACGTCATACCGGGTGTCGCTTCTGTTCGCTGGCTACCAGCACACCGTATTGCCTCGCGCGTGTGGCGGCAGTTAGGCGCTCTGCTGGGCACCGAGCGCCGCCAGGGTCTCGAATTCCTCGTCGGTGAGCGTGATCTGGGCGGCGGCGACATTCTCCTCCAGATGCGCGGCACTCGACGTGCCCGGAATCGGCAGCATCACCGGGGAGCGCTTCAGCAGCCAGGCCAGCGCCAACTGGGACGGCGTCGCTTGATGGTCCGCGGCGATCTGCTGCAGCGGACCGTCGGGGGCCGCCAGCGGTCCAGCAGCCAGCGGGAACCACGGGATGAACCCCATGCCCTGGCTGGTCGCGGCGTCCAGCAGGGGTTCCGCGGTTCGGTTCGCCAGGTTGTACAGGTTCTGCACCGATACGATCGGCGTGATCTGCTGGGCCGCGGTGAGCTGGTCGACGTCGACCTCGGACAGGCCGATATGGCGAATCTTGCCTTCCGTTTTCAGCGCGACCAGTTCGCCGACCTGGTCGGCCAGCGGGAAGTTGTGGTCGATGCGGTGCAACTGAAACAGGTCGATGGTGTCAACGCCGAGACGGCGCAGGCTCATCTCGACTTCCTGGCGCAGGTAGCTCGGGTTACCCAGCGGGATCCATACATCCGGCCCGGTGCGCAGCAACCCGGCCTTGGTCGCGACGACCAGGCCGGCATACGGATGCAGCGCTTCCCGGATGATCTCCTCGGAGATGTAGGGGCCGTAAGAGTCGGCGGTATCGATGAAGTTGACGCCGAGTTCCACGGCGCGGCGTAACACCCGGATGGCTTCAGCGCGGTCGGCCGGCGGGCCCCACACCCCCTTGCCGGTCAGGCGCATCGCGCCGAAACCGAGCCGGTTGACCGTCAGGTCACCGCCGAGGGTGAACGTTCCGGATGCCTGTGCGATGGTCTGTGCAGTCACGTGTAAGACCGTACGCCGAGACCGCGTATCCGCCAGTCGCCGCGTGGCAAGCTAAGCGCGTGGATTTGCAAGCGCTGGCGGATCTGCCGCTGACTTACCCGGAGGTCGGCGCCACCGCATCAGGCCGGCTGCCCCTGGGATACAACCACTTAGGCTTCGTGACCCAGATTGGCGTGGGTCAACAGCGTTTCGGGCAGGCCGCCGACGCCGTCATGCGCTGGGGTATGCAGCACGGTGCCGGCCTACGGGTCCGCGCCAGCAGTGAGGTCGCCGTTGTCGACGCGGTGGTGTTGGTCGGGATGGGTTTTCTGCGCGCACCCTGCCGCGTGGTGTACGTCATCGACGAACCTGACCTTCGGGGCTTCGCCTACGGCACCCTGCCCGGTCACCCCGTATCCGGCGAAGAACGGTTCGCGGTGCGCCACGACCCGATCACCGCCGTCGTGTACGCCGAGGTCTCCGCGTTCTCCCGGCCCGCGACCTGGTGGACCAAGGCGGGCGGACCGCTGGTGTCGATGGCCCAGCGGGCCGTCGCCAAACGCTACGTGCGCGCGGTGTGATGGGTACTGACGTGCGCCATCAGTTGGAGATGCACTGATCCCCCCTCCCGGAGCGACTCAAGAGGCTGCTGAGTCTCCTGAGGTCTAGCGCCCGTGCGTCTCCGCTGCGTGAGCCCCTTGAGCCAGCCGGGCCAGAGCGACGGCCGACACCAGCAGACCGAAGTCACGCAGCGCAATGTCGTAATAGCCGGACAGAGTCAGCAGGTCGATGATGATCCCGGCCAGCCAGGCGGCGACCACCCACGCGCCGATGCGCGGAGCGACGGCCACCAGCACACCGGCCGCGATCTCGATTACGCCCACGACATACATGCACTGGTCGGCGGTACCGGGAACGATGTCGTTGATCCAGCTTGCCAGGTACATGCTCCAGTGATGCGGATGCGTCAGGAGATTAAAGAACTTGTCCAGCCCGAACAGGATTGGCGCGACGGTGAACAGCACGCGGAGCAAGAAATACGCCGAGAACGTCGGATCCTTCAATCGCTCCGTGAGTGGGGAGGTCGTGCTGGCTTGATCTGTGCTCATGATCGACTCCTTTATTCTAAAAGATCACAAATTGAACGTTAGAAGGCATAGAATGTAACGTCAAGAGTTTTGTTTGTTAGAAATGGATCGTCATGGACTCTTCGCAGGACTCCCTGCGGCGCGACGCCGCCAGGATCGGGGCACTTGCCGATCCGGTGCGCCACCAGCTCTACCAATTCGTGTGCTCTCAACCGGCACCCGTGAGCCGTGATCAGGCGGCTGACGCTGTCGGGATTCCTCGTCACCAGGCGAAATTCCACCTGGACCGGCTTGAGGCCGAGGGCCTGCTGGAAAGCGACTATGCGCGGTTGACGGGCCGGTCCGGCCCGGGCGCAGGGCGGACGTCGAAGCTGTATCGCCGAGCCCGCCGGAATATCGCGGTCAGCCTCCCGCAGCGGGAGTACGAGCTGGCCGGGCGCCTGATGGCCGCTGCCATCGCACAATCCGCGAGCACCGGCGCGCCGGTCGTCGAGCTGCTCAACCAGACCGCCCACGACTATGGCCGCGGTATCGGAGCCGCCGCCGTCACGGCCGGCCAGCAGCGGCCGGCCGACGGCGACTCGGCGCTCGAGCTCGCGGTCGGGGTGCTCAGCGAGCACGGCTATGAGCCCCGGCACGTCGACGCCGAGGTCTACTTGGCGAACTGCCCGTTTTACGGGCTGGCCCAGGAGCGCACCGAATTGGCCTGCAACATGAACCACGCGCTGATCACCGGCGTCGCCGAGGCGTTGGCGCCGTACAGCCCGCGCGCCCGGCTAGACCCCGGACCGGCACGGTGTTGTGTGGTGCTCACGGCCAGCTAGCCCCACCGGGCGAGCAGGCGTTGCGCACCCGCGCACAGTTGCTCGATCACCTGGCCGACCGGCTGGACCGAGGTGACCATCCCGACGCCCTGGCCGGCGTCGACCGGGGCGATCCGCGGGTCGTCGGCGGCGATCGCAGCGGCCAGCTCGTCACGGGCACGCGCGTCGGCGGCCAGTGCGTCCTCCTTGTCCGCCCAGCGCGCGACGAAGTCGTTGCGCAGCACGCGCGACGGAAACCAGGCCGGCCAGGCGAGTCCGCGGCCGATGTCGAAGACCCGAGTGGTCGTGGTGTCGGTCCCCCGCGCCGCGATCAGGGCTCGGCGGGCGGCGTCGGTCGTCAGCGCCTCCGAACATGCCGACAGGCGGGTGCCCAGCCATGCTCCGCTCGCACCGGCGGCCAGCACCGCGGCCAGGCTGCGCGGCGAGGCGATTCCGCCGGCGGCCAGCACCGGCACCGACACCGTGTTCAGCACGGCGTCCAGCAACGGCAGCGTCGCGATCTTGGTGTCCCCGTGACCGCCGCCCTCGGCCCCCCGCGCGACCAGAACGTCGACACCAGTGTCTTGTGCCCGTCGCGCCTCGCTGCTGTCGTAGATCTGTGTGGCGGTGGCGATTCCGGCGTCGTGGGCCCGAGCGACCCAGGACCAGTCGGTGCCGAAACTGACCGACAACAACACCGGCCGAGCGGCCAGCGCGGTGTCCAGCAGGTCCGGCTCCTTGCGGATCACCCAGTCCACCAAGCCGATTCCGAACGTCCCACGCACATACTGCAACTCGGCTTCCAGCGACGCCGTCGACGCGGTACTGCCCATGCCGACCATGCCCAGCCCACCGGCCGCGGTGACCGCTGCGGCCAGTCGGCCGCCCGCTACCCCGCCCATCGGTGCGTTGACGATCGGAACCCGCAGGCCAATGCTCCGCGACCACGGCGTCGTGAGCACCACGGGTCAGCTATCTGGCGCGACGCTTACCACGACAGTCAGTATCACCACCGAGTCTTCGATGGCCTTCAGGGCGTGCCGCTGCGGCGGGATCACGACGTAGTCGCCGGTCTGGCCTTCCCACGCATCGTCGCCGGCGGTGAGGTGCACCCGGCCATCTAGCACCTGCAGCGTCGCCTCGCTCGGACTTTCGTGTTCGGCCAGCTCCTGCCCGGCACACAATGCCACCAGGGTCTGCCGCAGTTTGTGGGTGTGACCTCGATGGATGGTGTGCGCGGCCCGGCCGCTGTGCGCCTGCCGCGCCTCGGCCAGCTTTTCGGAGCCCAGGCTGGGCAGCGAGATGGATTCCATCAATAAGTCCTTCGTCCGCAAGATCGAGTACTTAGCTGGATAGTAGAAGACTCCCGGCCGCGACCAATGCGATCGCCTTGATCACCTCAAGGCCGACGTACGCGTAGTGGCCACGAGAACGGGGCGCATCCAGGCCGGCGAGGACTTCGTCGGAGCGGCGGTTCAACCGAGGCCGCACCGCTCCAAGTTGGAGGGCCAACGCGGCAAACGCAACGACGAACGCCGCCGTGACACTGGCTGGTGGCGGGCTGGCCACGGTAGCCCCCAGGATGACGGTTGCGAAAACGACCTCCACGCCATTGAGCGCGCGGAAGACCAGGCGGCCGATGCCGAGCCCGATCTGCAGCGTCACGTCGGGTGCGCGGAATTTCAGCGGCGCTTCCAGAAACGAGATGGCTACCACCATGCCCAGCCAGACGAAGGTGACGGCGACGGCGACAGCCACTGCGGTGCTCAACTGGTAGCTCCTTCCAGCGTGAGGTGGGCCAAGCACAGATCCGGTTCGACAAATGCATCCAGTCGATCGACGCCCACCTGTGCCTCCCACGTTTCCAAAGCTCCTTGCATGAGCCCGAGGTGGATGGGGCACACGACGGCAGTTCGGGTTTCGGCGAGTTCGAGGAACGGGCAGTGCCGCAGGCCGACCTGCTCCTCCCCATCGGATTCGCGGCGCTCGGGCGCAAACCCGAGCTCATCGAGCATGCCGACCAGGTGGTCGATCGACTCCTCCACACCAATCCCACCGGCGCGTCGGACCGGCGATTCCAGCCGGCGCCCCCACGCACGGCCCGCGGCAAGCGCCTTGGCGCTCGGATCCCGTTCGCCAGCAAGGGTTGTGGCCAGAATCTCGGCGAGCAGCCGGTAACGCCGCGGTCCGCCGCGGTCCATCTGCCGGGTCGCCCGGAACATCAGCGGCGGACGGCCCGGACCTCCACGGTCCGACTCCACACACTCCACTTGGCCGTCGCTCACCAGAGTGTCCAGGTGGAAGCGGACGGTGTTCGGATGCACGCCCAGCTCATCGGCGATCGCAACGATACTCATGGGGCCGCGCGCTGCCTTCAGCACGCGCAGCACCTCACGGCGGCGACCGGCGGGTTCTTCGGATGACCTGGCGATATCGCTCACGCTTCCTGAGTTCGCTTACTTTCGGCAGCCTAGCCACCAGTGGCGTGTCCACGCCCAGCGGGCCGATCTTGGCTGCCCCGCCCGGTGACCCCAGCGGCTCTCCACCACATCAACACATAGCTTTCCGATCACGTAGGTGATGGGGTAGAGTTTACACAATCCCACTTGTAAAAACTACGAGGCGGAAAAATCCGTGGCCGACTACGAACTTGACGTCCGACAGTTGCGCAAGCCAAACAAACACCAGAGCATCCTCGCGGCTTACGCCCTAGTCCTGAATACCGCTGTGCGGCAGGCGGTTCGATGACCGGCACCGAGCACGGCGATGCACGGGAGAACCTCCCGTTCGCCAGTCGCCCTGACGACACGGTGCAAGGACACTGGTTGCTGGCGCGGCTGGGCAAACGGGTGCTTCGCCCAGGCGGTGTCGAGCTGACCCGGACGCTGCTGGCCCACGCCGATGTGGCCAACGCCGACGTGCTCGAGCTGGCGCCGGGTTTAGGCCGCACCGCGACAGAGATCCTCGCCCGCCATCCCCGCTCGTATCTCGGCGCCGAGCGAGACCCCGACGCGGCCAGGTCGGTCCGCACCCTCGTCAGCGGACACGGGGACGTGCGGATCACCGACGCAGCCGACACCGGCCTGCCCGACGCCAGCACCGACGTCGTCATCGGCGAGGCGATGCTGAGCATGCAGGGCAACGCGGCCAAGCATGCCATCGTGGCCGAGGCGTCGCGGGTGCTCCGGCCGAACGGACGCTACGCGATCCACGAACTTGCGCTGACGCCCGACACCGTCTCCGATGAGGTCAAGACAGACGTCCGGCAGTCCCTCGCCCGCGCGATCAAGGTCAACATTCGTCCACTGACCGTTGCCGAATGGTCGCAGCTGCTGGCAGACCACGGGCTGGTCGTCGACCACGTCGTGACCGCGGCGATGGCGCTGCTAGAACCGCGACGCCTGGTTGCCGACGAGGGTATCCTCGGTGCGCTGCGGTTCGCTGGGAACGTGCTCACCCATCGCGACGCCCGCCGGCGAATGCTTCAGATGCGCCGCACTTTTCGCACACACCGCGAGCGGCTGGCCGCCGTCGCGATTGTCGCTCGTAAACCTGACGCCGACTGAAGCTGGCGGGCTGCAGTCAATCCCGCACGCGCAAGACGTCGTCGAGTGGCCGCCGCGGCGTCGCCGGCGGCGGCTCCTCCATGGCGGGCGCCACGCCCACACGAACCAGGACTTGGGGCATCGCGTCCTGGTCAAGGAGCGCCCGGATGACGTCACGGCTGGCCCGCACCTCGGTGATATGGGTGACCGGGCAGCTAACCAAGCCGGCCATCGTGCACTCCAGTAAGACGATAGAGAGCGCTTCACCCGACGCCAATGCGTCGGCGCGATCGTCGCCGTCGGTGGACAGGACCAGGACCTTGGCGTGGTCTTCTGGAACCCCGGCGCGCCTTTCGCCGTGGCGGGCGACCGGGAACAGCCGCGCGACGTCGACCCGGTCACTCTCGGCCGCTGACAGCAAAGAACCGTGCGGGATGCCCTCTGACACCTCGAATGGTGCTGTCCACCAGGCCAGTTCGGCATGATATGAAGAGTCGTAGAGCCGCAGTGAGTCGGCGAGCTGGGACGCCTCCACCAGTTGCGGACGCGCGTCGCGGGACATCACCTCCAGGCGCACCCCGCTCCCGTCGACGGCGTTTTGCAGCGCGGGCTCGAACGACTCCCAGTCCGTCGGCGCCATGAAGGGCAGCCGGTCGGTGCGGCGTACCAAAATCGCCTCAGCGCGCCGACGCTGGGCATCGGTCACCTGATCCGTCGCGGTGAAGTCGATCGACGCCAGGTGGTTTGGGTTGTCGGGGTCCGGGAACCGGTTGACATTGGCCTGCCAACCGGCCGCGGCCATCGCTACCCGAAGATGGTCGAGCACCGCGCCACAACTGATGAGCGCCTCCCGACCCGATCGGTCGCTACCCATCACTCGGCTGGGATCGAGGAACAGGTCCAGTCGACCGCTGTGGTATTCCCACGCCCAGGGTTGGCTGTTGTGCAATGATGGGGCGTGGCACGCCAACTGCACCGCGTTCTTGATGACTTCGGTTTGCACCGTCGTTGCGGGCATAACGACTCCCATCTTCAGCTGCCCTCAAGGGTTCTCCGAAACCCTGTGCTGGCGCCAGGGTCATTGGTCCTCGCCACGGTGCCGTTGGACCCTGTCCGACGGTCTGGCGCAGCACGGCTCAGCGGCGGTCGTTTAGCGAGCTCGCAATCGCTTCCAACACTTCGGGACGTCTCAAGAAGGGAGTGATGATGTCGACCGGCAGCGGGAACACCACCGTCGAGTTCTGGTCCGCGCCCAGCTCCAGAAGCGTTTGCAGGTAGCGTAATTGCAGCGACGCCGGGTTCTTCGACAGCGTCTCGGCCGCTTCGAGCAGCTCCTCAGAGGCCTGTAGTTCCCCGCGAGCGTTGATGACTTTGGCCCGGCGTTCCCGTTCGGCCTCGGCCTCGCGTGCCATCGCCCGTTGCATCGACTCCGGAATTTCGACGTCCTTGATCTCCACCACCCGTACCTGCACACCCCAGGGTTCGGTCTGCTTCTCGATAATGGTTCGCAGATCGCTGTTGAGGTCTTCCCGATGTGCCAGCAGGGTATCCAGGTCGGCCCTGCCAAGCAGCGAACGCAATGTTGTCTGCGCGACCTGCGAGGTGGCCACCGCGTAGTTCTCCACCGCCAGAATCGCTTTCAGCGGATCCACCACCTGGAACATCACAACGGCGTTCACCCGGGCCGGCACGTTGTCGCGGGTAATCACCTCTTGTGGCGGGATGGTCAGCGTCACGACCCGCTGGTCCACCCGGATCATCTTGTCCACCAACGGAATCAGGAACCGCAACCCGGGCCGGTAGAGCGGCCGGACGTGGCCCATCCGGAACACCACGCCGCGTTCGTATTCGCGCAGCACAGCCAACGAAACGAGCGCCAGCACGGCCAGCACCACGATCGCGGCGGCCAGGACGGCGATCACCACTGCACTCACCGGGAACCCTCCTTGTCCTTCCAACCGCCGCCCCATCTGGTGGAATACCGGTCGATTGCGGCGGCAACCTGATCTTCTAGGCCGGATCGCTGCGGTAGGTGATCAGGCGCGTTCGACGGTGTGTTCCAAAGGTGGCGAGCCAGCGGCAGTCCCGCGAGCACCACCAGCAGAGCGGTAACGAGCAACAGCAGCACATCGGCGGCGGTGTGTTGGCCGATCAGCATTGCCAGCGGCATCACCACCCCGAGCGCTGCCACCGAACAGGCGATGCCGCGGTGGAACCGGCCCGCATCCGAATACGGCCACGGATCGATCTCGCGACTGATCTCCCGGCCGTGATCCGACGTTGTGCAGCGCGACTTGACCGGGCACTTGTTGCACACCACCGGCAGCGCCCGATACCGCACCACCCGGTGCCGGGGATCAAAGGAGGTCGGCCACAGCCAGTGCTCCTGCGGGCACACCCACGCGTCATGATCCGGGCGGTAGACGAAGCCGCCGGTGCGCCACCTCGTAGCACGCCGGGACGTCCGGCGCGCCATCTCGTCGAAGCCCCAGCCCACCGCGACCAGGACCAGCGCGTACCCGCTGACCAACCATACTGACGCTGCGGGCGGTGTCACGTCATTCCTTCGCTACCGACTCGGCCTGGGTGTAAAGCGGATGCTCGGGCAACTCCTCGGCGGTCGACCCCGAGCGGAAGTTGCGCAGGGCCGTCCAGGCGATCCACATGAACGGCAGTACACCGCCGAGGATGAAGATCAAATCGCCGGGCAAGCGGAGCCATTCCAGCAGCGAGTTGCCCGGCCGGGTGATGTAGCCCAGCGAACGCGCGTCGAAGTAGCCGTCGTTGACCGAGTGGTACAGCTGCAGCACACCCAGTGGCAGCAGGGTGGCGAAAACCATCCAGGCCAACCCGATGTTCAAGCCCCAGAACGAAAGTCGGGCCGCCCTTTCCGGCCACTTGTCGGCCGGGATCACGTAGCGGAAGGCGAACATCGCCAGCCCGACGGCGAGCATGCCGTAGACACCCATCATCGCCGCATGAGCGTGGTTGGCGGTCAGCGCGGTGCCGATCTGGTAGTAGGACACCACCGGCAGGTTGATCAGGAATCCGAAGACACCGGCGCCCAGAAAGTTCCAGAATCCGACGGCGACCAGGAACATCACCGCCCAGCGGTGCGGGAACGGCTTGGCGTCGCCGGCCTGCTGACGCGACCCCAGCTGCAAAAATGCCCACGCTTCCACCGTCAGGAACGTCAGCGGAATGACCTCGGCCGCCGAGAAGAACGCGCCCAGCGCCATGTGCTCCACCGGGGTGCCGGAGAAGTACAGGTGATGCATCGTGCCGATGACGCCACCGCCCGAGTACAAGATGATGTCGAGGAAGATCACCCCGAGCGCGATCCGCTCGCGAACCACCCCGAGCAGCACGAAGATGTAGGCCACTAGCACCGTGGTGAACAGTTCGAGGAAGTCCTCGACCCACAAGTGCACCACCCAGAACCGCCAGAAATCGGCGGCAGTGTAGTGGGTGCCGCTGCTGGCCAGCAGGCCGATCGCGTAGAACGACGGGATCGCCAACCCGGCGAAGAAGAACAGCCACGGCATGTTCATCTTCGATTCACCCCGCAGCCGGGCCCGCATTCCCCGCCAGATGATCGCGATCCACAGGAACATGCCGACGATGAGCAGGATCTGCCACAGCCGCGGCAGGTCCAGGTATTCCCACTGCTGGGAAAACAGCGATCCTGCCGGAATCACCCCGTAGATGGACAGTGCCTCGCTGATCAGCGAGCCGAACACCACCACCGCAACCGCGCCCAGCAAGCCGTAGGCCAGCCAGCCCTGCCGGCGCGGTTCCCGCCGGGCGATGAAGGGCACCAGGAAGATGCCGCCGGCTAAAAACGACGCCGCCGTCCAGAACAACGTCAGCTGCACATGCCAGGTCCGCGCCAGGTTGTACGGCAACAGCCGGGCCAGGTCCAACCCGAAGAAATTGCTCAAGTCCGCCCGGTAGTGTTCGGCGGCAGCACCCACCAGTGTCTGCGCCAAAAACAGCACCGACACGATCGCGAAGAACCAGACCGTGGCCCGCTGCGCCGGGGTCAGGCTCACCTCGCCTGGCTCGCGGAACGACAGCGTGGACGACTCCGCGCTGTGCCACCCCACCTGTTGGCTCCACCGGCCGTAGATGGCGAACATGATGCCGATACCGCCCAGCAGCGCGATCAGCGACAGCGCCGACCAGACGATCAGCTGCGCGGTCGGACCGTTGTCGACCCGCTGCTCGGGCGGCCAGTTGTTGGTGTAGCTGTAGATGTGGCCCGGCCGCTGGGCCGCCGACGCCCAGGCCGTCCACGCGAAAAATGCTGTCAAGTCATGGATTTCGGCCTTGTCGGTGATCATGTGTGGCAACAGCCCGTACTTGGTGGAGTTTTCGCCGAAGTACGCGGCGTAGTGCGCCTGGATGTGGTCGAACGCCGCAGCCTGCTTGTCGGTGAACGCCAGCGTTTTGCTGCCCGGGTTGTAGCGGTTGGTCCGGAAATCGGCGACCACCAGATCACGCGGGTCGGCCACCCCCTGCGCACGCCACTGAGCGGCGACGTCATCGGTGGCCATGCGCAGGTACTCCGCGGTGTAGTCGGGACCGAGGTAGGCGCCGTGACCGAGAACCGATCCGTACTGCATCAGCCCGCGCGCTTGGTAGAGTTCCTGCCCGCGGGTGATCTCGGGGCCGGTGAACAGCACCTCGCCGGACTCGCTGACCACTTTGTCCGGCAGCGGCATCGACGCAGTGTACGTGCGGTAGACCAGGATGCCCATCACCAGGAAACCGAAGATCATCACCAGGGCCACACCCTGAACCCAGCCCTTGCCGATCAGCGGTTCCGAGGTTGCCGCCTGTGGGCGCCGCGAGTGTGCTGCCTCGGGTTCCATAGCGTGATCCCTTCGCCGACGAGTGGACCGGTCGCCCGGTATTTAACTCGTCACGAGCGGGTGACACGCCGAATTCGGCACTTCCGCCGCTCGCACGCGGTGATCGGCGCGGCGGACCAATGGCCCTGGATTCGGCGACCAATGGCCCTGGATTCGGCGACCAATGGCCATGGATTCGGCGACCAATGGCCATGGGAGACACCGGCGCCCGCACTTAAGGTGAGGCTCAGTAAACGTACATGGCCCGGGAGTTCGCGATGCGTGACTTTCGTTCGGCTCCGTCGGTCGTCGTTGGCGTCGACGGGTCGAGCGCGGCAAGCAACACGGCGGTATGGGCTGTCGACGAGGCCGTCAGCCGGGACATCCCGTTACGCCCGGTCTACGTCATCGATCCGACAGAGCTCTGCGGCGCTGACTCCGACCACCGTCAGTTCGCTTCTGCCCGCGCGGCGCTGTACGACGCTCAGCGGGCCGCCGAAGCCGACAATTTGGTGCTGCGACGTGCCTTCGAGGAGGCCAGACTGCGGGGAGCGCCGCTGCGTGTCGTCGCCTCGTGGCGAGCGGAGGCACCGGATGACGTCGGCGCCCCCAGTGGGTGTTGCGTATTCGACCGGCGGCGCCCGGTCGAATACTCGGTACTTATCGTGCGGCCAAACCACTTATAGGATTTCGGGAGCGCGTGCTTTGGTTACGGTCTTTCTGGTCGACGATCACGAAGTGGTACGCCGCGGTCTGATCGACCTGCTCGGAGCAGATCCCGAACTCGACGTCGTCGGCGAGGCGGGCTCCGTTGCCGAAGCGATGGCAAGGATTCCCGCGCTGCAACCGGATGTCGCGGTACTCGACGTCTGGTTGCCTGACGGCAACGGCATCGAGCTCTGCCGTGATCTGTTGTCCCGCGTGCCCGAACTGCGTTGCCTGATGTTGACGTCGTTCACGTCGGACGAGGCGATGCTCGACGCAATCCTCGCCGGCGCCAGCGGCTATGTCGTCAAGGACATCAAGGGAATGGAGTTGGCGCACGCTGTCAAAGAAGTCGGGGTCGGGCGGTCGCTGCTCGACAATCGGGCCGCGGCCGCGCTGATGGCGAAACTGCGCGGAGGGGCGGGGTCGGATCCGTTGTCGGGCCTCACCGACCAGGAGCGCACACTGCTGGGATTCCTCAGCGAGGGCATGACCAACAAGCAGATCGCCGACCGGATGTTCCTGGCCGAAAAGACGGTGAAGAACTACGTGTCCCGGCTACTGACCAAGCTAGGAATGGAGCGTCGGACACAGGCCGCGGTATTCGCAACCAAGCTGCAGCGGCCACGGCAACCCGGTGACGACGGATAGGGTGGGTCGACACTCGATGGCTCGGCCTCCTCGTGTGCCACGGTGACAGGCATCCGTGCCCAGCGTTTTCGAGTCGCCGATGTGGGGAGCCCAGGTGACCTCGCTGTGGCCTGGGCGCTCGGCGAGCCTGGGGACTTATGGCGTGCGCCGGGGGACTTACGGCTCCTCCCGATGGGAGCTGCTCGACGAATAACGTCGACTGTGTCGGATAATCGCGCACCAAGGGGCCGGAACAGATGAACACCACATACCCTAGTAGATCGGTGGTCGTAGGCATCGACGGCTCACAAGCGGCGATCGGCGCCGCGGAATGGGCAGTCGATGAAGCCGTCAGCCGGGAGGTCCCGCTGCGCCTCATCCACGTGATCCAGGATCAGGTCGAACCAGCCCCGTTCGCATCCGTGGGCAATGTGCGGATGGAACTCGAATACGGGGAGGCCGCGCTCCGAATAGCCTCCGCTGCGTTGGCCGCCACCGGAAAGCTCGTCAAGGTTGAAACCCTGATCTTGCGGGGTGATCCGGCGACGACACTGATCGCCGAATCCCGCCACGCCGACATGGTCTGCGTCGGTTCGGTGGGAATCGGATGCTTCGCCCGCGGGTTATTCGGTTCCACCGCCGCGGAGCTCGCGGGGTCCGCGCGCTGTCCGGTCGCGATTATCCGCAGCAAGCAGCGGCAGCCGAAACCTGACACCGGCTGGATCGTGGTCTCGATAACCGGTTCATCCGACAACGACGGCATCATCGCGTATGCGATTGAGGAAGCCCGGCTACGTCATGCACCGGTGCTTGCCGTTGGTGCAGTGCAAGGCGCAGGGGACGAGACAGACGAGACATCCGACGAACTGGACAGGCAAGTGCAGGTGTGGAGCCGGCACTACCCCGACGTGCGTCTACATTCCGTTGCCGCACACACCGGCATCGCCAAGTTCCTGGCAGGGAACGACGACGGGGTCCAACTTGCGGTGATCGGCAGCTCTGAGGCCCATCAGGTCGCCCAGCTCATCGGGCCGCACAGCCACCCTATTCTTCGCCACGCCGAGTGCTCGGTGCTAGTGGTCCGCTCGTAGGCTCTATCCCACCACGGCCGACGACGGGCTAAGATACTGGATTAGATACTTTCAGTCCTGGTGGCGATAATGGAAAGCGAACCTTTGGGCGAGGTCTCCGTAACGACGCTGCGTGACGGGGCTACGGTGCAGCTGCGCCGCCTTGGCTACGCGGATAAGGACGCGGTTATCGAACTTCATGACACCCTCACCGACGATGAGCGTTACTTGCGGTTCTTCACGGTGCATCCGGCCTATCTGAAAACCGTGGCTGACAAGCTCACCGAAGACAGCGGCAAAGACTATGCACTGGGCGCTTTCCTGCGGCTGAACGACGGAGCCTGGTACAACTACGGAGCTTTGGTCGGTGTGGCCAACTATGTGGTGTGCGACAGGCCCGACACCGCTGAATGGGCCATCGTCGTCGCCCACAACGATCATGCGCGCGGAGTGGGAAAAGCATTGCTTCGCAGGCTCGCACAGGTTGCCCGCCGCAACGGAATTCAGCACTTCGTCGCCGACGTCTTGACCACGAATCACCAGATGCTCAGGGTGATCGATGACGCCGGACTGCAGCCGCGACACACGGGAATAGAGGACGACGTCATGCACCTGGAAGTCAATTTGGCCGACATCGCCGAGTTGATCTGACTGGCAGACGTTGCAGCGTCGCTAAACAGTCTTCGCTAAAGAAACTGACCGAAGTCAAACGGCCATGGAGCCGGTGACTTTGGACCCTATTCTCGGGCCGATGTGTGATGGTCTCATCGAAAGCGTCTGTCCCCGTGATCTAGCGAGTAGGGAAGCATGATGAGTGCCCTGCGTACCCGGCGACAGCCTCGGTCGCTGCCTTCCCATGGAGGGGCTTTGCCACCGATGAGCAGGGAATACGACGACAACCGAATGCACGTTGAAGAGACCCTGGAGGAAATGCTGCCCGGGCCGAACGTGGCCTCCAGATGGGTCGACATCGACGATGCCGACGGGTCCGCGGTGGAGCGATCGTTCGAGCCGGCCGACGCCGATCTCGTCGGCGAAGACAATATCGTGCCAGTCATCCCGAAGCGAGCCGACGAATTCATGTGCTCGAACTGCTTTCTCATACATCACATAAGTAGATTGGCGAGCTCGGAGGGCGGCCAGCTGATCTGCACCGAATGCGTGTGAGTCGCGGCCACAGGCCATCTCGACGCGGCAAGGAACGCCGACCATCAAGGAGCAAACCGACACTTGGACGCCTTGGCACAGGCACCCTGAATCGCCCGGCATGTCAGCCGGGTGCCAGACGGAGGTCCAGCAATGAGCTCTTCACAACAGCCCCAGGCCAGGACGCGCATGTTCGCCCGCGTGCTCGGCCCTTTCCTCGTTATTGTCACCGTCACAGCTGTGGCACGCACCTCGCAGATGCGAACGCTACTTTCGGAGTTCGGTGCGAACTCCGCGTGGCCCTGGGTGACTGGCGTGTTTGTTCTGCTGAGCGGCATGGTCGTCGTTGCGCTCCACCAGTACTGGCGAGGCGCCGCGGCGATCATCGTGTCCGTCCTGGGCTGGTTGACCGCGCTAAAGGGGGTGTTTCTTATGGCCTTTCCCCACACCTATATCTCGGCCGCCAACTCTATGCTTGACGCGACTGCCTGGTGGCGGACTATTTTCGTCATCTTCGCAGTGATCGGGCTGTATCTGACCTACGTCGGCTGGGCCCCTGCCCGGAGCCGGCCGACGGCACGAACGGCAAGCTCGACCCCTGATCTGCCGCATGCCGCCTGATTGAACACTTCGTATCGGAGGGGGCCGAATCTCCTGACGTGACTCCCCGACTGGTCCACCTGGACCGTGGGGAGTCACGTCACGCGGCGATCGACCTTGTCCCGGCAACTACATCGGCAGCCGGCGCGGGTGTTCTGTCATGGAGCCGACGACGTCGTGTCGAACGCGGATCCGTCCAGCCATTCGACCACGTCCCCTAGTGGGCGGCGCGGGGTCGACGGCAACGGGTCGGCATTCACCGGCGCCCAGCCCATGCGCAGCAACATCTGGGGGAACCCGCTGATCCCGAAAACCTCGACCTGCACTTCGTCGCGGGTTTCGACGATCTGCAGCGGTTCGGTGACTGGGCAACTCGCCAAACCGAGCGCGGTCGCGCTCAGCAGCACCAGGCTGGTGGCCTCGCCGGCGCGCAGCCGCGCCAGCGTGCTGTCGTCTTTGGTGCCCAGCGCCAACACGACAGAATTGTCGTCGGCGGCGTCGGTGTCGGGCGGCTGCGCCAACGCGGGACCGGCGAACAGCCGCGGCGGTACCGGCGCGGTCGGATCGGGCTCCGGTGTGCTGCGAGCCGGCACACCGGCCAGCGATGCGTATCGTCCACTCCAGGTGGTCAGCTCGGTCAAGTAATCGCGGTCCGTCGCGTGCCGCCAAACCGCCTGCGCCACAATGTTTTGCAACCGGGGCAGCGACTCGATTTGCCGCAGCATCACCCCGGCGCGGGCCGCGCGGGCACCCATCAGGGCGATGTAGTTGGTAGGCACGCTCCATGCGCTGTAACGGCGGCGGTCGGTGCGCCGCCGCGGGATGGCGGCCGCCAGCGTGATGTCAACCTCGTTGGCGGGGTGGCGGTAGAGCTCCACAGCGGCAAGGTGTTCCGGCTCGTCAGGATTGGGTAACCGATGGACCTTCGCTTGCCATCCCAGGGCCGCCAGCGCGACCACGCAGTGATGCAGGGCAATGCCGCAGCTCAAAATCAGATCGCGACCGTCGGGGTCGGTGCTGGGCAGATGCAACCGCGGGTCGGCGTACAGGTGCAGACTTTCCCGGCCCACCCGCCACCGCCACGGCTGCGTGTTGTGCACCGAGGGCGCACGAATTGCCAGCGACAAGACCGAGTGGACGGTCTCGCGGTCCGGGAAGTCGGCGCTCATTGGGTATCACTTTCTGTGAGCGAACACTGTGAATTCAAGGTCGCACGACGTGCGCGCAACCCCTAGAGCCGAAAGACCCCACTTCGGATGACTTCGTACCGCTAGCCTCGGCGACTATTGAGGCGACTGAGCGTGCCAGTCTGCGCACGTGGTTGGCAGCAGGGTCCTATGGCCGTTCAGCCGGTGACCAATGCCTCCTGATCAAGCGCACCTTGCTTCCTTACCATCGTCGGCAGCGGCGGCACCCGGCTTCGAAGGAGAAGCTATGTCACTAGGCAACAGGCATTTGGGAATTGTGGTCGGCGTCGACGACTCGCCCGCCGCCAAGGTGGCTCTCTACTGGGCGGCACGCGATGCCGAACTGCGAAACATCCCGCTGACGCTCGTGCACGCGATTTCCCCTGATGTCGCGACATGGTTGGATATGCCGTTGCCGCCGGGCTTGGCGCGATGGCAGAAAGACCACGGACGCCGACTACTCGATAATGCGGTCAAGGTCGTCGACGAGACTTGCCAGCGCAGCGGTCCCGCCGAGGTTCGCACCGAACTCTTGGCGTCGGCGGCCGTTCCTACGCTGATCGACCTGTCCAAAGATGCGGAGCTGGTGGTCACGGGGAGCCGTGGTAGTAGCAAATGGCCTGGCCGACGTCTCGGTTCGGTCAGCTCGGGGCTGGTCCGTCACGCGCACTGTCCGGTCGGGATTATCCACGACGAAGACCCGCTGATGCCGCATCCCAGTCAGGCTCCGGTACTGGTCGGCGTTGACGGCTCATCGGCATCCGAGCTGGCAACCGCGATCGCTTTCGATGAGGCCTCGCGCCGGAACGTGGGGCTGGTCGCCCTGCACGCATGGAGCGACGCCGATGTGTCCGAATGGCCAGGCATCGATTGGCCGGCAACACAATCGATGGCCGAAGAGGTACTCGCCGAGCGGCTGGCGGGCTGGCAAGAACGTTACCCCGATGTGAACGTGCACCGTATCGTGGTGCGCGATCAGCCGGCACGCCAGCTCGTCGAGCGGTCCGAGGAAGCTCAGCTGACTGTGGTCGGTAGCCGTGGCCGTGGCGGATTCGCTCAAATGCTGGTGGGTTCGGTCAGCGAAACCGTTGCCCAGCTGGCGCGGATGCCGGTCATTGTGGCGCGCGAATCACACGCATGAGCTTTGTAATCGGATCAGGGCAATGGGGCCGACCACCGCACTAACGTGCCACCGGTCGGAGGGCGGTCAACCGTGAAGGTGCCGCCCACCTGCTGTGCGCGGTGACGCATGTTCGCCAGGCCGCTGCGTTTGGTGCGTTCGGAGATGCCGCGGCCATTGTCCACCACTTCGACGGACAGCTCGTCTTCGACCTTGACGGTGACGGTGAGCGCGGTTGCGTTGGCGTGTCGCACGGCGTTACTGACCGCTTCGCGCACAACTGCTTCGGCGTGATCGGCCAGGGTGGCATCGACCACCGAGAGTGGTCCGACGAACTGCGTCGTGATGTTTAAGGTCCCGTCCGAGAACTGGGTGATCGCCTCGTCGAGCCGCTGGCGCAGCCGGGTCATTCCCGAAGCCGGCCCATGGAGATCGAATATCGCCGTTCGGATTTCTTGGATGACCCCTTGCAGGTCGTCGACATACTCCGACAGCCGTTGTTGTACTTCGGGCGATCGTGCCCGCGGGATGGTTCCCTGCAGGGCAAGCCCGACAGCGAACAGGCGTTGGATGACGTGGTCGTGCAGGTCTCGAGCGATGCGGTCGCGGTCGGCCATGATATCGAGTTCACGCGCCAACCGCTGCGAGGTCGCCAGCTGCCAGGCCAGCGCAGCCTGGTCGGCGAAAGCGGCCATCATCTCTTCTTGTTCGTGGCTGAATGGCGTTGCGCCACCGCGACGGAGTGCAACCAACACACCGGCGACCTTCTCGGTGGTGCGAAGAGGCAGCACCAGAACTGGACCGGGACCCATGTCCTGCACGCCGATTCCGAGGTCCAGGTTGTCGAACCGCCGCGGAGTGCGGTCGCGGAAGACCTGTCCGATCGTTGTCGCTTCAACCGGTATCGTCAGGGCCCGAGGAAACGCCGGCAGCTCGCCGGCCGTCTCGGCCACCAGCAGTTCACCAACATCGGAGGGCAGCGTGTCGTCGTTGGCCGGCACCGCGACCAAACTCGCTTGGGCGTCAGTCAATTTCAGGGCTTCCTCGGCAATCAGCCGGAATACCGTCACCGGGTCGGTACCGGACAGCAGCTTGGTTGCGATATCGCGGGTCGCCTCGATCCAGGATTGACGAGCCCTGGATTGTTTGTACAGGCGGGCATTGTCGATCGCGATCCCGGCAGCGGCGGCCAGGGCCTCAGCGAGCACTTCATCGTCTTCGCTGAACGGTTGGCCGTTGTTTTTCTCCGTCAGGTACAGGTTGCCGAACACCTCGTCACGAATCCGGACGGGCACACCAAGGAAAGCGCGCATTGGAGGGTGATTCGGCGGGAATCCCACCGAGTCGGGGTGTCGTGCGATGTCGTCCAGGCGGATCGGTTTCGGATCGTCGATCAACACCCCAAGCACACCGCGGCCCTCGGGCAAATCGCCAATCAGCTGACGAGCTTGTTCATCAATCCCTTCGTAGATGAACTCCACCAGGTCGTGTCCCTCCCCCCGCACCCCCAGCGCCCCGTAGCGAGCGTCGACAAGCTCGATGGCGGTATGCACAATGGTGCGCAGCGTGGCATCCAACTCGAGGTCCGATGTGATGACCAGCATGGCCTCGACCAACCCGTCCAGCCGGTCGCGCCCGTGGACAATCTGCTCGATCCGGTCTTGAACCTCGACCAGCAGCTCCCGCAGTCGCAGCTGCGACAAGGTATCGCGTAGCGGATGCGCACGGCCTGCGGGATCAACTATCTCTCTCACACGACCATAGTGACACCGCGCGGGCTTTCAGTCCCGTCTAATCGACCGGCCGCTTAGCGGCTTTCAGCCTGGACGCGAAGACCGCTGCTTGGGTCCGCCGCTCCATTCCGAGCTTGGCCAGCAAACGCGACACATAGTTTTTCACGGTCTTTTCTGCTAGGAACATGCGGGCGGCGATCTGCTTGTTGGTCAGCCCCTCGCTGACCAGCCCGAGCAGGGTGCGTTCCTGGTCGGTCAAGCCGAGCAGCGGGTCGGTACGTTCGGCAGCGCCGCGGAGTTTCGCCATCAACACCGCGGCCGCCCTGTTGTCCAGCAGCGATTTGCCAGCCCCGACGTCTTTGATGGCCTGCGCCAGCTCCATGCCCTTGATGTCTTTGACGACGTATCCGCTGGCGCCGGCCAACACCGCGTCGAGCATCGCCTCATCGGACGTGAACGACGTCAACATCAAGCAGCGCAGATCCGGTAGGTCTGACAGCAAATTGCGGCACAACTCGATTCCGCTGCCGTCGGGCAGGCGAACATCCAGCACAGCGACGTCGGGCGTCGCTGCCGGTACCCGCGCCATGGCTTCGGCGACGGAGCTGGCTTCGCCGACGACTTCCAACTCCGGATCCGATTCGAGCAAGCCAACGATCCCGCGGCGAACCACCTCGTGGTCGTCGACCAAAAACACCCTCACCATGCCGCGCCCTCCCTGACGCTGTTGCCGGCCAATAGCGTAAACCGGCGTCTGAACATTCCATCATCGCTCTAACGCGGATTTTCACAGGTGTTGGTGGTCGACGACGAGCAGCACGCAGTCGCAGTCACCGATCGCGGCATAGCCGGCTGGTCCGCAAAGCTCGCTCACGCGATGAGGATCGCGGGCTCCCACGACCAGCAACTGCATGTCTGCGGCATTTTTTGCCAGATACTCGAGGATGCTGCCATGCACGGCAATCGACTCGATCTGAAGGTCTGGATAACGGCGCCGCCACGGGGCCAACCGGCGGGCCAGCCGCGCGCGTATCCGGCGATCACCCTCGGCGATCGCGCACTGGCTACTGGACGGAGATTGCCAGCGGGTGATCACCCGGAGCGGGGCGTTACGCAGACGCGCCTCCTCTACGGCCGCCCCCAACACCACCCCGTTGTCGGGTGCCTTGTCGGCTTCGGCGACGACCCAGCCGAGATGCGTTGGGGTCGGACGACCATGTCCGTGGACGACGGCAACCGGACAGTGCGCCGAGGCCGCTACGGTGGCGGCGGTCGAGCCAACCCGCTCCGGCTCGAAGTGATCGGATCCGACGGCGCCCACGCAGAGCATCGCCGCCGCTCGGGATGCACGAGCCAGCGTGCTTACCGGGTGTCCCCGGATGAAGTCAGTTTCGATTTTCACCGGTCCGCCGGTGGCCTCGACCGCAGCGATGACATGGCGAACGGCGCTTTCGGCGGCGTGTGGCTCCCGGCTGTCGTCGACATCGAACGCATGGACCAGGCGCAGCGGGATGTCACGGCTAACTGCCTCGTCGACGGCCCACACGGCAGCACGTAGGGCCGCCGTCGACCCGTCGATGCCGACCACAATCGCCGGCAGCGTAAGCGAATCGCTCAACATGAACTCCGGGCTTAGAAGTGCCGGCGCGGCGTGAGCCGGCAGTAGTGCGTCAGGCTATCGAGCACCCGGCGGCGTCCTCAGAGCCGCTGGTCCTCGGATTGCCGGCTGTTGGTCCCAATGTAGTCGGTTGCCGATGACAAGCGGCCACGGGATGGCAGGGCCTTTCGACTCTGGAGAACTCTGGTGCTCGGAACGACGATCGTCTCATTGGCTGGCGGCGGTTGCACACTCGCGGATAAGTCGAATCCGCGACGCGTCAGTGGGAGCGCGAACTACGCTGTCTAGCCGAGGAAGACGGTGGCCGCAGCAACAGGAGTTACGGATGAGCGAACCTGGCGAAGCACCGGACACGGGAGCGGGTTTAAGCACACACGCGGACCAAGCGATTCTGGACGCGGGCGGTCTGGGGCGCCTCGTCGGTGTGTTGATCGAGCGGGGCTATCGGGTGGTCGGCCCGACGGTGCGGGACAGCGCGATCGTGCTCGCTGAGCTCGAGTCGGCTGAGGATCTCCCGCGCGGCTGGGGTGTTGACGTGGGCCCGGGGCATTATCGGCTGCAACGCCGTGATGATGACGCGGTGTTCGCCCACTCGGCCGGTCCGCAGTCCTGGAAACAGTTTCTGCATCCACCACGGCGGCGGCTGTTTTCCACTGACCGCGGCGGCGAAATCAGCTATGGGGCCGCAGAGGAGATCCCGCGATACGCCTTTATCGGCGTGCACGGCTGCGACCTGGCAGCAATTGCGACGTTGGATCGGGTTCTGGGCGGCGGTAAGTTTCCGGACGGGTCGTTCGCGCGGCGGCGCCGGCAGATCTTCGTCGTCGCGGCGAACTGCACGGAGCCGGGCGGCCTGTGCTTCTGCGCGTCGATGGGCACCGGACCCGCCGCCGGACCGGGCTACGACCTGGCGCTGACCGAACAAATCGACGGCGAGGGCCGGCGCTATCTCGTCGACGTCGGAACCCAGGAGGGTGCCGACGTGCTGGCGGCGGTACCGCACCGCGAAGCCGGCGTCGATGAAATCAGCTGCGCCCGAGCCGATGTCGAAGCGGCGTCGCACCGGATGGGCCGCCAGATGCCGGCGACGGATCATCGGGAGCTGCTGATCCGCTCGCGCGAGTCGCCGCAGTGGGAGGAGGTGGCCAGCCGCTGCCTGACATGCGGGAACTGCACGATGGTGTGCCCGACGTGCTACTGCACCAGCACCGAAGACATCACCGATCTGACCGGTGAGCACGCCGAACGCTGGCAGCATTGGGCGTCATGCTATGAGTTCGACTTCACCTACATTCACGGCGGCAGCACCCGCCAGTCCGGCCCATCCCGCTACCGGCATTGGCTGACCCACAAGCTGGGTACCTGGCATGACCAGTTCGGAATGTCCGGCTGTGTGGGCTGTGGTCGCTGCATCGCCTGGTGTCCGACCGGCATCGACATCACCGAGGAAATGAACAAGCTGGCCCGCGCGGACGGTGACGATGACTGACCAAGCTACCCGCGACGCCGCGGCGCAATCTGCGGCGATGGTGCCCCTCCCCTACCGGGTCCGCAGCCGCGTCGAGGAGAACCCCGATTGCGCGACCTTGTGCCTGGAACCGCTGAAAGAAGCATTGCGGACTCCGCAGCCGGGCCAGTTCATGATGCTCTACGCGTTCGGTGTGGGCGAAGTGGCGATCTCCGTCAGCGGCTATCCCACCGCCACCGACGGGACGATCACGCCCACCGCCACCGACGAGACGATTACGCTCACCATCCGCGCGGTGGGCGCGGTCAGCCGCGCATTGCACGACGCGCAGGTGGGCACCGTGCTCGGCGTGCGGGGCCCGTTCGGCACCAGCTGGGGGCTCGCGGAAGCCGTCGGCCGGGATTTGGTCATGGTCTGCGGCGGTCTGGGGCTGTGTCCCCTGCGTCCGGCGGTGCAGCACGCACGGGCCGACCGGGAGAACTACGGCCGGATGTTAGTGATCGCCGGAGCACGCTCGCAGGCGGAGTTCTTGTTCGCCGACGAACTCGACGAGTGGGCCGCGGACCCGCGGATCGAAACGCATATCACCATCGATGCCCCGGCGCAAGGCTGGTCGGGCGAGGTCGGGTTCGTCACCGAACCGTTGCGTTGGCTGAAGCTGAATCCCGATCGCACCACGGCATTCCTGTGCGGGCCGCCGGCGATGCTGCGGTTCGCCTCCGAAGGCCTGATCGCAAAGGGCTTAGCTGCCAGCGACATTCGGGTCTCACTCGAGCTGAACATGCAGTGCGGAATCGGCTGGTGCGGCCACTGCCAGCTCGGCCCGCTGCTGCTGTGTCGCGACGGGCCCGTGGTGAGCTACGCCATCGCGCGCCCTCTGCTGAGGGTCAAGGAGTTGTAGATGAGCACACCCACATTGGCGGTCTGGAAGTTCGCCTCCTGTGACGGATGCCAATTGACCCTGCTGGACTGCGAGGACGAGTTGCTCGCGCTGGCCGCGCAGGTGAAGATCGCCACCTTCCTGGAGGCCTCCAGTGCGATCGCCAGCGGACCATACGATGTGTCGCTGGTCGAAGGATCCATCACCACCCCAGCCGACGCGCGGCGAATCCGCGAGATCCGGGCGCAGTCGGGGGTGCTGGTGACCATCGGGGCGTGCGCCACCGCCGGCGGTGTCCAGGCGCTGCGCAACTTCGCCGACGTCGCCGAATTCGCCTCCGTCGTCTACGCCAAGCCCGAATACATCGACACGCTGGCGACGTCCACACCGGCGTCGGCGCACGTCATGGTCGACTACCAGCTGCAGGGATGCCCGATCGACCGCGGGCAGCTGCTGGAGACCCTGGGGGCGCTGCTCGCCGGACGCAAACCCCAGCTGCCGGCCAAGACGGTGTGCACCGAGTGCAAACTGCGCGGCGTGACGTGTGTCATCGTCGCCGACGGCACCCCGTGTCTGGGCCCGGTCACCCACGCGGGCTGCGGAGCGTTGTGTCCCCGGCATCGTCGCGGCTGCTACGGATGTTTCGGCCCGTCCGCGGTGCCGAGAACCGCGACGCTGATCCCGCTGCTGCGCCGCGACGGGATGTCCGAGGACGGCGTCGAGCGGGTGTTCTCGACGTTCAACGTCGCCACCTTCGCCACCGAACGGAGCAAGCAATGACCCCGACCACCAGCACACCGACCACCAGCACACTGAGCGTGGGTGCGCTGACCCGGGTGGAAGGCGAAGGCGCCCTGCGCGTCACGCTGCGCGACGGGGCGTTGGAGAGCGTCGAGCTGAACATCTACGAGCCGCCGCGGTTCTTCGAGGCTTTCCTGCGTGGCAGGTCGTATACCGAGCCGCCGGACATCACCGCCCGGATCTGCGGCATCTGCCCGGTGGCCTACCAGGTCAGCGCCTGCAACGCGATCGAAGACGCGTGCGGGGTGACGCCCGATCCTTCCCTGGTGGCGCTGCGGCGACTGCTGTACTGCGGTGAGTGGATCCACAGCCACGCGCTGCACATCTACCTGCTGCACGCGCCGGACTTCCTGGGCTACCCGGACGCGATCAGCATGGCGCGGGACCACCGCGAGGCCGTCGAACGCGGCCTGGCGCTGAAGAAGGCGGGTAACCGGCTGCAGGAGTTCATCGGCGGGCGGGCGATCCACCCGATCAACGTGCGGCTGGGCGGCTTCTACTCGGTGCCCACCCGCGCGGAGCTGGCGCCGGTGGCCGAGCGACTGCGCCGCGCGCTCGACGACGCGCTGGACACGGTCGCGTGGGTGGCCGGATTCGATTTCCCCGACCTGGAACTCGATTACGAACTGTTGGCGCTCACCGCGCCGGGCCGTTACGCGATCGAGAACGGCGAGATCGCGCGTAGCGCTGGAACGTCATTCGCGGCCGCACAATTCAGCGATCATGTCGTCGAGTCGCAGGTGCCGTACTCCACCGCGCTGCACGCGACCCTCGACGGCGGCCCCTATCTCACCGGCCCGCTGGCCCGGTATTCGCTGAACTCGTCGGCGCTCTCGCCGGTCGCCCGGCAAGCCGCCGCCGATGCCGGGCTGGCAGCGCAATGCCGAAACCCGTTTCGCAGCATCGTGGTTCGCGCGGTGGAGGTGGTGTACGCGATCGAGGAGGCGCTGCGGATCATCGACGAGTACGAGCGCCCACCACGGCCGTTCGTCGACGTGCCGGCGCGTGCGGGTGTCGGCCACGGTGCCAGTGAGGCACCGCGGGGGCTGCTGTATCACCGATACCAGATCGACGAGGACGGGCTGATCGACGCCGCGACCATTATCCCGCCCACTGCGCAGAACCAGCTAGCCATCGAGGCCGATCTGGTGCAGATGGTGTCGGAGCACCTATCGCTGCGCGACAGCGAGCTGACAGCGTTGTGCGAGCGGGTGATTCGCAACCATGACCCGTGCATTTCCTGCTCGACCCACTTTCTGAGGCTCACGGTGGATCGGCATTGAACAGTCCCGTCGTGGTCATCGGCATCGGAAACGAATATCGCCGTGACGACGGTGTCGGCCCCGCTGTTGCCGCCGCGGTCGAAGAGCGGAAGCTCCCCGGTCTTCGCGTCGTGACCGGCATCGAGGACCCGATGGATTTGGTGGACGCGTGGTCCGGTGTGTCGCTCGCGGTGGTGGTCGACGCTGGGATCACCTCTCCGCCGACGCCCGGCCGCATCCATCGCGGTGGAGCCGGCGATGTGACCGCAGCAGGCGGGGTAAGCACGCATGGTCTCGATATCGCCGAAGCGTTTGCACTGAGTCAGGCGCTGGGCCGAGAGCCCGACCGGTTGGTGATATTCGCCGTCGAGGCGGCCGACACCGGCTACGGCATCGGGCTGACGCCGCAGGTGGCGGCCGCGGTGCCCGAAGTCGTCGCCGCGGCTGTGGCCGAAATCGCCGGCAGCAGCGCGCAAAGCCGCAGCTGGGAGTCCAGCGCCTAGGTTCCGTCTGCGTTTTGATCTGGTTGAGGGCGGCGCGGCCCCGACACCGCTGCCCGAGCGGATGGGGATCACGGAAAACCGTTGGTTGGCCCGCGGTGTCGCCAGCAGCGCGCCCTGCGAACCCGGCGACACCGTGCCGCGGTGCGCAGGCATTGCGCCTGTTCTTCGAAGGTCAATCGCGGACCGGGCAGGGTGCGGGATTTATCGTCAGCGTCACGATCCGCGATCCGCTCGTCGAGGGCTGAGTGGTCGGTTTCACGCGGGACATCACTCCAATTCGCTGACGGCTCGTGGCGCGCTCACAGACCGGTCGGATAGGTTTCGGGTGTTTCTCCGGCGATCCATTGACTGGTCAGTTCCAGCGGTTCCAGCGCTTGGGTCTGGTCGATGTGAATGATCGCGTCGAACTGATCGGCGGGGCGGGTGTGGAAGTAGTGGCTCTGCCGCTCGGTCGCCGGCTGATAAATCACGCCGATGGCGCGCCCCAGTCGGACGACACCCAATGGTTCGGCGGCGCCGCCGTTGATCACGGGCGACACCAGGAAGGCGCGCCCTCCGGTCTGATGGAACAGTTCTTCCACACTTCCGTTCAGCGCTGGCCTGACGACTTTGCGCTCCGCGATGCCTCCCCATTCGCTGGCCGCGGTGACCGTGCCGCTGTACGTGGTGAGCCCGATGAGACGAGATTCCTCGCGGTATCGCTCGCGAACGAGCTGCCCAAGCGTGAGCTGTCCGTCGGCGTAGTTCTCCGTTGCTCGCGCATCACCGACGTGAGAGTTGTGCGCCCAGATGACGATTCGCGCGGGGTCGGTCTGCTGGTAACGGTCCAGGTGTGCCAACAGCGCTTGCAGGGTTTGGGCCATGTGCGTGTCGCGGAGATTCCACGACGTCACCCGCCCGCTGAACATGGAGCGGTAGTAGACCTCCGCGTTGCGGACGGTTTGTGCGTTCTGCTGCGCGTAGAACGCCTCGTCTTCAGCGAGCAACCCGTCGCGCCGCGCGTACGCCAGCGCGTTGCGCTGGAACTCGACCAGCTGTTCGATTGCTTGGCGCTCACAGGATGGTCCGGCGCCGAACGCCGCGGCAAATCCGTAGGCCTGGCCGTCGTCGGCCGACCTGTGGTCGAAGCACGCGTAACGCCGGCGCGCCCGGGCCGCCGCCGTGGGGTCGACCTTGTCCAGATAGGTGATCACCTCGTTCATCGACCGGTGCAGGCTGTAGAGGTCCAAGCCGTAAAAGCCGGATTCCCGACGACGCTCCGACCGGCACCGTCGGTTGTGCTCGCGCAGCCATTCGGCGAAGTCGCGGACCACGACGTTGCGCCACATCCAGGCGGGGAAACGCTCGAACCCGCTCAGCGCCTCATTGGCGTTCTTGTCCTCGCCAAGCCCGCGAACGTACCGGTTCACTCGGTAGGCGTCCGGCCAGTCCGCTTCCGCGGCGACAGCGCAGAAGCCTTTCTGCTCGATCAGCCATTTCGTGATGGCGGCGCGCGCCTCGTAGAACTCATGGGTGCCGTGTGAACTTTCACCGATCAAAACGATTCGCGCGTCGCCGACCAACTTTTCCAAGGTGTCCGGCGGAGGAACGCCCGCAGGCGCGTCGACGGCCACGCGTCTGATCACGTCGGCCGCGGTGTGTTCGGGCCTGACGACGGTTACCGCGGCACCCGTGGTGGGGGTGGCAAGCAGTTCCCTAACTTCGTCGTCACTGACCTGGCTGAAGTCCCAAAACGACTCGCCCACGGCGAGAAAGGGTGTCGGCATGGTGGCACATACGACGTCGTCGACAATGCCGGCGAATTCCCGGCAGGTCGATTCCGGAGCCGCCGGCACAGCGATCACGATCTGCGCCGGCTCGGCCTCGCGTAATGCCTGCACCGCGGCCAGCATGCTCGCCCCGGTGGCCAGCCCGTCATCGACAAGGATGACCGTCTTTCCGGCCACGTCGGCAGGGCGCCGCCCGCCGCGATAGGCGGCCTCGCGCCGGATCAGCTCGCGCCCTTCGCGCTCGGCGATATCGCGCAGCTGCTGCGGCGTGATCCGCAGCCCCCGCACCACGTCGTCGTTGATCACGACGCGGCCGCCGCTGGCCAAGGCGCCCACCGCGAACTCTTCGTGTCCGGGCGCACCGAGTTTGCGTACCACGAAGGCATCCAGCGGTGCCCGCAGCGCGGCCGCCACCTCCCACGCGACGGGGATACCTCCGCGTGCCAATCCGAGCACCACCACGTCGTCGCGGTTGCGGTAAGCGTGCAGAAGATCGGCCAGCACCTGGCCCGCCTCACGGCGGTCGCCGAACACCCGTCGAGGCGCGCGCCTCCCAAGACCAGCCGCTCGAGTCATGATGTGGCCATCATTGGCTGCTCGAAGACTTTCGATGCCTGACATGCCATAGCCGTTCCCTTTCTCGTCAACCGCCCGCTCGAGCGCGAATGCGGTCCCGGAGCGGATGCTCCGGGACCGCTCGGTCACGTCAGCTGGTGGGCTGGATCTTGACGCGCTTTTCGGCCGGCTTCGCCTCGGCAACTGGAACCGATACCGTGAGAATGCCGTTGTCGTAGGTGGCTTTGATGTCGTCTTCGTTGGCGCCCGCTGGCAGCGTCACCGTACGTTCGAACGAGCCGTAGGAGAATTCGGACCGTCCCTTGAATTCCTTCTTCTCGCTACGCTCCGCCTTGATGGTCAGCACGCCGTCGTGCACCGTGATGTCGACGTCCTTGGCCGGGTCGATACCGGGAAGCTCTGCGCGCACCTCGTATTTGCCTTCCTTCATCTCATCCTCCAGCCGCATCATCCGGGTCTCGAAGACTGGCTGGAATCCGGCGAAGGACGGGAAACCGGCGAACCACTCGGACAACTCCGGAAAGAGTGAACGCGTCCGACGCCGAACAGGAAGGGTCATGGTGCCTCCTTAGTTTCTTAGTTTCTTAGGTTCTTGATGAAGTGACAATTTCGATCCGATCACCTGACCGATTTCCGCGGTAGGGACCGAAGTCCTTCGTTGCGGGGCCGTTCGTTCGCCTAATGGGCCGTATGGCCACCATTGTCGGGACCAATGCCTCCTGACCGACGACAGCCCCACCTCTACCGTCCTCGACAACGCGCTCGATGCATCACCCGCCCCAGCGGCCAGTGGTCGGTCATGGGCGGTTCAAGTCGATCGATGTAGAGGGGTGACGAGATGCCCAGTCCCACGCCACGTTCAGGAATCCTGATAGGTGTCGACGGGTCCCCATGTTCGATGGCGGCGGTTCGGTGGGCCGCCTGGGAGGCGACGATGCGTAACATCCCGCTCACCCTCGTCCACGTGCTTGCCGCAACAGTGTCCGACTCACGAATTCTGGCGTTGCCCGCGGCCGCCATCCCGGCTGAGTTCTTCGAACAGCGGGAAGGAGACGCCCGGCAATTGCTCAGCGATGCGATCAAGGTCGCCGAAGACAGCGCGCTGGGCAATGGTATTCCCCAGATCAACGCCGAAGTGTTTGTCTCGGCACCCGCGGCGACGCTTGTCGAGCAATCCACGGACGCTGAGATGGTCGTAGTCGGGAGCCGCGGCCAGAGCACGTGGCGCCGCGCCCTACTCGGATCGGTCAGCACCGGGTTGATCCACCACGCGCGCTGCCCCGTCGCGGTGATCCATGACGACCTCTCGTCACCCCAGCAACCCACGGATTCGCCGGTGCTCGTTGGCATCGACGGCTCGCCGGCATCGGAGCTGGCCACTGCGATCGCGTTCGACGAGGCCTCGTGGCGCGGGGTGGAATTGGTAGCCCTTCACGCCTGGAATGACGCCGACATGTCGCACATTCCGACCATAGAGTGGCCGGCCATGCCATCGGCGGCACAGAAAACCCTTGCCGAGCGCCTAGCCGGCTGGCAGGAACGCTACCCCGACGTCACCGTTCACCGTCTGGTCGTTGGGGAGGGGCCGGCCCGCCATCTTCTCGAGAAGGCCCGATCCGCTCAGCTGGTCGTGGTCGGCAGCCACGGCCGCGGTGGGTTCGCCGGAATGCTGCTGGGGTCAGTCAGCAGGGCGGTGGTTCATGCAGCTCGCGTACCGGTGATCGTCGCCCGTCGGCGTTAGCGCGGCGGGACGGCCGCCTGTCGGCGCAAAACCCGGCGAAGCCAGCGACCAACGCCCTGCGGGCACAGGACTTCGGTCCCTATTTGCCGCCTGCCTGCCACGCTCAAGATGGGGTTGGAAGGCCCCAACAGGCTCTTAGCACCCAGTCAAGGAGCACCATGACCCACGTTCCTGCGCGCCAGCTGGATGCGGGGGCACCTGGACAGCCCGAGACCGCTACGGTGCCCGGAGTTGGTTACGCCGATCGCGGCGCAACCCCGGTGAATGCACAGCGGCAGAGCATTTTTCGCGATTGGAAACTGCCCGTCGGCGCGTTGGCGGTGGCAGTGGTCTCGGGGATCATCGGGGCAACCGCCGTGCTGGCCGTCGATCCTTTCGGCAGCGAGCACGCTGATGGCAACGCGTCGACCGCCCAGCCCATGGCTGACGTACCGAATCCCTCCCTTGAGCGCGCTGTCGCCAAGGCGGTGCCCAGCGTCGTCAAACTGGAGACCGGGACCGGTCCGCTCTCCGAAGCGGGCTCGGGCATCGTCTTGACTGCCAACGGGCTGATCCTGACCTACAGCCCTGTCGTGTCTGATTTCGATGCCGGCCGTGGCGCCGACGGCTCGGCGAAGAACATGGCCACCTTCGCTGACGGCCGCACCGCGCAGTTCACTGTGGTTGGCACAGATCCGGCCACTGACGTCGCGGTTGTTCGCGCGCAAGGCGTTTCCGGGCTCACCCCGATCACCCTCGGTTCCTCGGCCAACCTTCGCGTCGGCCAGAGGGTGGTGGCGGTCGGCTCCCCGCTGGGCCTCGAAAGCACCGTGACCACCGGCGTCATCAGCGCGCTGCACCGCCCGGTACCCACCGTTACCGACTCCACCGGCCACGAGACAGTGCTCGACGCCATCCAGACCGACGCCGCACTCAACCCCGGTAGTTTGGGTGGAGCGCTGATCGACGGCAAGGGCAACCTTATCGGCGTGAACGCGTTGATCGTGACGACCGGAAACTTCATCTTCGGGCAGAGTGGTTCGATTGGGCTCGGTTTCGCTATCCCGGTCGATCAAACCAAGCGCATCGCGGCCCAGTTGATCGCCACAGGCAAAGCGTCGCATGCCTATTTGGGTGTCCGGTTGGCCAACGACAGCGACACCCATGGTGCCAAGATCATCGAGGCGACAAGTGGCAGCCCAGCCGCCACGGCCGGGCTGAACGCCGACACGGTGGTCACCAGGATGGACGACCGAGTGATCGCCAGCGCTGACGCCCTGGTTGCGGCGGTCCTGTCGAAGGCCCCTGGCGATGCGGTGACGATCACCTATACCGACACCGCGGGTGCTACCCACACCGCGCGGGTCATCCTCGCTTCCGACCGGGACTGGCAGTGACGGCATAATTCGCGGCGGCGCTGATGTTGCCTGTTGCGATACGACCACCCTCGCTTCGCGCGGTGGCGATCCGTGATTGGCTACCCGGCGCCGTTGCGGCAGGTACACCGTTGGCTGGGCGGCACGGATTTTATGACGCTCGCGGCACACATCCTTTCTGTGTTGTACGCGCAGATGACTAGGCCTCGGGCAGTCAGGTTTCATCCGGACGTAGCACCGGCCATGCGGTGCTCACTGGGCCGATCCCGATGCGGTGCTGGCGCCCATGTCGGCGAATTCGCAGAACGCCTCGTATGCGCGAGCGCCGTAGATGGTGGCCGGCCCACCGTGCATGAGGATGCTGACGCCGATGGCTTCGGCGGCTTCTTCCTTGGAAGCTCCGGCACGAGCGGCCCCTTGGGCATGTGAGGCGATGCAGCCATCGCACCCGGCTACGACGCCGATCGCCAGCGCGATGAGCTCTTTGACTTTTCTGTCCAACGCGCCGGAGGTCAGCGCAGCACCGCTCATCTCCGCGAATCCGCGGTAGACCCCGGGGATCATCTGCCGCAAGGCGCGGTGCTGCGGGTTGAGGTCGTTGAGTACCTCGTGGTGAGGGTTGTGTTCGCTCATAACCGTTATAATACCAATACCCGTATCGGTATTCCGGCCTGGTTTCGACGACTTGATAGCGCGCCGGCACCTGGCCTCGGCATACCCCTAGGGGTAACATAGCTACAGCAGCATCTGGAGGGACTGATGATTGGTGACGAAGACAGCGTCGCTGCCGTGCTCAATCGATTGCGGCGCGCCCAGGGACAACTCGCCGGGGTGATCGCGATGATCGAGAAGGGCCGCGACTGCAAGGATGTCGTGACGCAGCTCGCGGCCGTGTCTCGCGCGCTGGACCGCGCTGGGTTCAAGATCGTCGCCTCCGGTCTTCGCGACTGCATCGCCGGCAGCAGCGCGGGTGGCACGCCGCCGATGACGGAAGCCGAACTGGAAAAGCTGTTCCTTGCCCTGGCCTGAGACCATCGGCCCGAAATCTGCAATTGGCAAGGAACTTTGACACTCAGGGAGGAGTAACCATGACGTTGGGGCTGAGCACCAAGCTGCACACCTCGTTCGGGGAAGCCGTTGAGCGGGCCACCCAAGCCCTGGCCGATCAGGGCTTCGGCGTGCTGACCACGATCGACGTCAAAGCCACGCTGAAAGAAAAGCTTGGCGAGAACATGGAGGACTATCTGATCCTCGGCGCGTGCAACCCGGCACTGGCCCACCGCGCCCTGGGTGTGGACCGCCAGATCGGCCAGCTATTGCCGTGCAATGTCGTGGTGCGAACCGACCCCGCCAACCAGGGTGACACGGTCATCGTCGAGGCGATGGACCCGCAAATCATGGTCCAGGTCACAGGCCAGGCGGGGGCGCTGCAGGAAATCGCCGACGAAGCTGCCGCCAAACTGCAGGCCGCTATCAGCGCAGTTGGCCAAACCACTCAGACAAGGTAGCGCGGCAGCCGCGTTGTCGCCGTGGAGGCGTCACCGGGCAGGTCTCACCCGGGCCGGACGATGATCAATGGGGCTTTTGCGGATTGCGCGAGAGCGGAGCTCACCGAGCCCAACAGCATGCCGGGAAATCCGCCGCGGCCGTGGCTGCCGACCACCACGAGCTGAGCGTCTTGGGATTCCTCAATGAGCCAGTGGGCTGGCTTGTCGCATGTCAGCCGCCGCTGCACCCGCACGTCGGGATATTGCTCTTGCCACCCAGCCAGGCGTTCGGCCAGGATTTCCGCGCCTTGGGCTTCGTACTCCCGCCAGTCCATGCCGAGGATCGGGAAGACCCCGACATCGCTCCACGCGTGCAATGCGACAAGGTCCACCCCACGACGCGACGCCTCGTCGAAAGCCAACTCGATGGCTCCCTCTGAAGCCAGCGACCCGTCAACGCCGACCAAGACCGGCGCCGTGTCGTCGGCCGCGGCTTCATCTGCGTGGATGATCGTGACTGGACAGTGGCCATGACGTACCAGACCACTGCTGACCGAGCCCAGCAGAAAACGGCCCAGCGCGCCCATCCCCCGGTTACCCATGACGATCATCCGCGCCTGCCGGGAGGCGTCGATGAGTGTGGGCACGACGGTCGAATAAACCACCTCGGTGCGCAGGTCGGGCGAACCGGATTCACCCGCGGTGACAAACACGGTCTTGCGTGCCTGTTCGATGACATCGCGAGCGTTCTTCTCCCACGCCTCCGCGATCTCCGCTTGCCTGGACGGCGTGGGCCAGTCGGGGACCGGAGCCACGACATGCATCAGGGTGATCGGCGCATCGCGCATCATGGCTTCACGGGTGGCCCAGCGTATGGCGGCATCCGACTCCACCGAACCATCAACGCCAACCAGTATGCCGTATTTCGTTGCTACCTCTGACATTTCGCACTCTTTCGAACGCGACTGCAATCAGGTGCGCTGCCTTGCTCGCCATCTGCACGCCACGTGCTCATGATTCCAGCGCCGGCAGTGCGGCGACCAACGGCGTGTCGACTCCCAACCGGCCGAGGTTGCCGGCGCCACCGGGCGAGCCGAGAGGTCCGTCGCGACCCGGCAACGTCTCGTTGAAGAATGCGGCGTTGTCGGCGAGGTACTGTTGCTGGTCTTCCGGCAGATCGGTTTCGTAGTAGATCGCCTCCATGCGGCAAATCAGCTTGCACGCACCGCAATCCACGCACTCGTCCGGATTGATGTACATGGAACGAGCGCCCTCGTAGATGCAATCCACCGGACACTCCTGTACACAGGATTTGTCCAGGACATCCACACACGCTCTGCCGATCACATACGTCATGGCAAAATGGTACCCGCCTCGCGATCTTGACCTCCGGGGCCGAAAGCCCATTTCGTCAATGACCAACGGCCCTGGCGATCCGCCAGGAAATCCCTAACGTCGAGATTGAGGCCGGTGGTTGATGTGAGGCAAAGAGTGCTCGAACCCGAGGTGATCCGTGACACGGTGATGCTGGCCTGCCATGCGCCTTCATTGCACAATAGTCAGCCTTGGCATTGGGTCGCCGAGAGCGGGCGCCTTCACCTGTTCCTGGAGCGCGAGTGGCTGGTACAAGCAACCGATCGCTCGGGCAGGGAGATGATCCTCAGCTGTGGCGCGGTGCTCGACCACCTGCGGGTGGCGATGGCGGCCGCCGGCTGGGACGCCGCCGTCGACCGGTTCCCTGATCCCAATGAGGCCGATTATTTGGCGGTGCTCGATTTCAGTCCGCTGGCGTCGGTCAGCGATGCACACCGGCAACGGGCCGGGGCGATCCTGCGCCGTCGCACCGACCGGTTACCGTTCGCCGCGCCCACCAGGTGGGAGTCGTTCGAACGGCAGCTACGCAGCAGGGCTGACAACGCTGTGATGCTCGGCGTGGTACCCGAGGACGCTCGTGAACAGCTCGCGGAGGCGTCCCGGCTCACCGAGGCGATCCGCCACAACGACCCGTCGTACCAGTCAGAATTACGGTGGTGGACATCGCCTTTCGACCTGGATCACGGAGTCCCGCCGAGTTCGCGGCTGTCCGCCTCGGAGGCTAGCCGTGTTGACGTGGCACGAGCCTTCCCGACAACAGGGTATGGAGAACGGCGCCCGACGATCGGCGTCGACCACTCCAAGATCCTGGTGCTGTCCACGCGCGATGACACCCGCTCGGAGGTTCTGCGGTGCGGCGAGATGTTATCCGCTGTATTGCTCGACTGCACAATCGCCGGAATGGCGACGTGTACCCTCACGCACATGACGGAGGTCACCCCGGCCCGAGAACTGATCCAGCGTCTCAGCGGACAGCCTGGGCTGCCGCAACTCTTGATCCGGGTGGGCAAGATACCGGCAGTTGAGCAGCACGTACCGGCGACACCCCGTCGCCCGCTCACCGACGTCTTGGAGTTCCGTGATTAGCACCCAACGCATCGGCGTTGTTGCCGGGCACCAGCGGAGCCGCCGACTTTGCCTGGTAAGGAGGAGGTGACTTGCCATGGGTACCCATTGGCTGGTGATGGACATCGCGGGGAAGGAAACACCGGCGCCATTCAGCACCCGCGTGGCCGGCGCGGGGCGGCGTCTCCCGCCGACACATCTCACCACAGACGAATTGATGGCCACCACCAGGCATCACACCCATATCGACCTGGAACGGCTGACAGGCATACATGAGCGTCGCATCTCGACCGGGGACGAGGACTCCTACAGCCTTGCGACCATGGCGGCGCTTGACTGTCTTGACAAGGCGCAACAGGACCCGGCGTCGATCGATGTGGTGGTCAACTGCAGCATCACCAAGTTTCGCGATGGCCTCGCCCAGTGGCTGGAACCGTCGATGAGCAGTGCCGTTGCCCGTGCGATCGGTGCTGAGAAAGCGACGACTTTCGACGTATCCAACGCGTGTGCGGGGATGCTGACCGGTGTCACGGTGCTCAACAACTGGATCCGGCAGGGAACCATCGAGCGCGGGCTGGTGGTCAGCGGCGAGTACATCTCCCCGCTTGGTCAGAACGCCGCGAAGCACATCCGCAGCATCATGAGCAAAGAACTCGCGTCGCTGACGCTCGGTGACGCGGGTGCGGCGCTTCTGCTCGAGCGTGCCCCCATCGGATCCGGTGGGATCCGGCTGGCCGGCTTCACCACCGTTGCCGACTACAGCCGCCTCTGCCTGGCTTATCCGAAGGGCCGCGATCCGGGTGCCCGGATGTTCACCGATTCTCGGGGTATTCATCGTGCGGCGATCTCGAACATGCCGCTGTTGCTGCACGAAGTCCTTGACGCGGCGGGCATTTCGATTCACGACGTCGACCACGTGATCACCCATCAAACCTCCGCACGTGCGATCCGCAAGGGCATGGCGGTGTTGTCGGAGTCGTTCGGCGACGCCCCTCGCCACGATGCGGTAATCACCGTGGATCGATACGGAAACACCGCCTCTACCACCCATACGGTGGCCCTTGTCGAAGAACTCGAAGCCGGGCACATCCAGCCGGGAGAGACTGTCGCGCTGATTGCTTTGGCATCGGGTCTGGAGATCGGCATCGTTCTTGTCACTCTGGACGAGGATCTGGTGAAGCGCTATGGGCACGGTCATTGAGCAGCTCGACGTCACGAGCGGCGGTTGGCGCACCCGCCACAGTGCGCTGCGTCTGGCGGTCACGGCGGCCAAGAGATGTCTGCGGCGGGCCGGGCGAGATCCCGACGACGTGGACCTTCTGGTCAACGCCGGAGTCTACCGCGACCGGAATCTGGGGGAACCTGCGCTTGCCGCACTCATCCAGAAGGACATCGGTGCCAACGTGGAAGATCCGCATGCCGACGCTCACGGCACGTTCTCCTTCGACATCGCCAATGGCACCTGCGGCGTGCTCACCGCCCTGCAGGTCGTCGACGGATTCCTTCGGTCGCACACCATCAACTGCGCTCTGGTCGTGACCAGTGATGCCGATCCCGGGCACGGCATGAGCGAGCACTTCCCGTTCTCGCCGGTCGGTGCGGCACTGTTGTGCGGCTGGGCCGGCGACGGCGATGGCCTAGGCCCATTCCACTGGGCGAACTGCCCCGATGATGGTGAGAACTTTCGTGCCGCGGTCGGACTCGGCGACGCACGTAACGTGCTTCGATTCAGCGGATCCGTCACAAAGGAACAGCAATTCGCCGCCGCCGGCGCCGAGGCGGCGCGCGGCTGCCTCGCCAGGTCCTCGCTCAGACTTGGCGACGTCGACGCGATCGTCGCGGCTCCTGCCCTTCGCGACTACCAGGCTGCGCTTGCCAACCAGCTAGGTGTACCGGTCGAACGGATCAGCGTCGCAGCAGACGAAAGAATCCACACCGCCTCACTCATCGCCGCACTCGACCGCATTGCTGGCCAGCTTCCGGCAGGCGCCCGGGTTCTGCTCATCGCCGCGGGCGCAGGGATTACCGCTGGTGCCGCGCTGTACCGTCAGCCGTCCGGACTGGCGCCGCCGGAATGACTGACGCGACGTTGAGCCGTCACCGCAGGTGCCAGATGGACTTTCGGCCCACACGGCTGGTGCCGTACTGCCCTTCCCGCCATATTTCCTGTGTCCGCACGATAGAAGCCGACGGAAGGGGCATGTGATGAAGGCGAACGTGGGCGATTGGTTGGTGGTCAAGGGCAGGACCAACGAACAGTCGGAGCACCGCGGGAAGATCACTGAAGTGCACGGCACGGAGGGTGCGCCGCCCTATGTGGTGCGGTGGCTCGACAGCGGCCATGAGGCTCTGGTGTTCCCAGGGCCCGATGCGATCGTCGTCACGCCGGCCGAGCAGGAGGCCGCCGACGAGCGGGAGCGGTCACGGGTCGCGTCGATACAAGCGGCAATCATGAACCGCCCGGCAGGTGATCGTTAAGCCGGTTGAAGCGGTGCGCGCCACGGCGACCTCGGGGCACTCACACATCCCGGAACATCGGCAGTTGACTCGGTTGCAGGTGTATATGGCTTGGGCGTTGTGGCCTTGGCTGTGTCACCCGTTGTTGAGGCGACGGCCGCCCAATCTCCCGGTTTCGACCGATCATTTCGAGATCACGGACAACCGCTTTTCCCGACAACAGGATTGAATTCTGCGGATCACGCCCACCACGCCAAACCCGAATCGCCAACCGTAACCGCCTTAACTGGCGCTTCTGGCACGATCGGGTAACGAGGGTTTCGCCATGCGCATTCTGATGCTGGGCGTCGGCGTGATCGGCTCCGTGTATGCCGGCCACCTGAGCGATGCAGGACATGAGGTGACGCTGGTGGCGCGGGGGCGCCGATTCGCCGAATTGCAAACATCGGGACTGGTTTTGCAGGATGCCCGCACTGGCCACCGCACCACGTTTCGCTTGCCGGTGCTGGCCACAGTTGATGACCAGCAACGCGATTTTGATGTGGTCTTCGTCGCGGTCCGGCGCGAGCAGTTTCGCTACCGCGGTCTCGTCATTGACCAGTTCCGGGGTCAGCGGCGACGTGGTGTTGTTCGGCAACGCTGCCGGATTGACCCAGGAGTTGACGTCCGAACTCGGTTCGCGAGCGCTGGTGGGTTTTCCCGCCGCCGGCGGTGTCCGCGATGGCGGTCTGATCCGCTATGTGCTGATCCGCCAACAAAAGACGATGCTGGCCGAACCCGACGGGACGATCACCCCACGCATCCACCGTCTTGCCGCGGCGCTGGTGCGTGCGGGATTCCCTACGACGGTCAGCAGCGATCCCGAGGGGTGGTTGATCGCGCATGCCGCCTTTGTGGTGCCGATCGCGTTTGCGCTCTACCGCGTCGGCGTGGATCCAAAGCGCCTGGCCGGCGACACCGGCACGCTCCGGTTGATGGTGCGCGCCACCCGGCAGGCGTTGCAGGCCTTGCAGGCGTGCAGTAACCACCAGATCCCCCGCAACCTGCGCGCGCTGTATCTGTATGCGCCCGAGCGTTTCGCCGTCGCCTACTGGCGGCGCATCATGGCATCAGACAACGGTGAGCTGTGGTTCGCCGGCCACACGCGCGTGGCACCGCAAGAGATGACATCGCTTGCCGTGGCAGTACGAGATGCGGTGGCGCGCAGCCGGCGTCCAACACCAGATCTGGCTGCTCTGCTGAGCTTCGGCTGATCGCATAGAGAACAGGGCGTCATCACCTCAGCTCGTAGGATCCGCGCAACACGCGGAAGAAGTGCCTGGTGCTGGTGTCATGTGTCTGGTGGACGATCACCGGGTCTCGCTAAACATCATGTACTCCATACGGCCACCGGCGCGCCTTTGATGTGCACGACGGTGAAAAACGCGACTCCCCTGGCCTCAGATCGGCGGTCTCTTCCGGGTCGGGCGCGGACGGGGAAACCCACTCATGGTGTTGGCTTCGCACCGCGCTATACCGACAGCACCCACGCCGGTCGACCAGAGGGCCGACGAAACCAGTTTCCAGGGACTTTAGACCTCGCAATCGGCGGACTTCCGGGCGTGCTGGATAGGCTTGCGGTTCATGACCACGTCGCCCGCCGCAGGGCTCACCGACGCCGAAGTGGCCCAGCGGGTTGCCGATGGCAAGACCAACGATGTTCCGAGCCGGGCGACTCGCAGCGTGGCCGACATCGTGCGGGCCAACGTGTTCACCCGGATCAATGCGATCCTGGGTGTGCTGTTCGCCATCGTGATGGCGACCGGTTCGGTGATCAACGGCCTGTTCGGGCTTTTGATCATCGCCAACAGCGTCGTTGGGATGGTGCAGGAACTGCGGGCCAAGCAGACGCTGGACAAGCTGGCCATCGTCGGGCAGGCCAAGCCGCTGGTGCGCCGGGCGGGCGGGACACGCGAACTGTTGCCCAACCAGGTGGTGCTCGACGACATCATCGAACTGGGCCCCGGCGACCAGATCGTCGTCGACGGGGTGGTGGTCGAGGAAGCTGGCCTAGAGGTCGACGAGTCGCTTCTCACCGGCGAGGCCGATCCCATCTTGAAACACACAGACGACCCAGTGATGTCCGGCAGCTTCGTCGTCGCCGGAACCGGCGCCTACCGGGCCACGAAGGTGGGACGCGAAGCCTACGCCGCTCGGCTGACCGCGGAGGCCAGCAAGTTCACCCTGGTGCGCTCGGAGCTGCGCACCGGAATCAACAAGATTCTGCAGTTCATCACGTACCTGTTGATTCCGGCCGGGCTGCTGATCATCTACACCCAGCTGTTCACCACCCACGTCGGCTGGCAGCGGTCGGTACTGGCCATGGTGGGGGCGCTGGTGCCGATGGTTCCCGAGGGTCTGGTGCTGATGACATCGATCGCGTTCGCCGTGGGCGTGGTCCGCCTTGGGCGGCGCCGATGCCTAGTGCAGGAGCTGCCCGCCATCGAGGGTCTGGCCCGGGTCAACGTGGTGTGTGCCGACAAGACCGGCACGCTGACCGAGAACCGAATGGAGGTGGCCGACCTGCAGCGGCTCGACTCCGCGCCCGGCATGGACACGATCGCCGATGTGTTGGCGTCGATGGCTGCCGACGACGCCCGCCCCAACGCCAGCATCCGGGCCATCGCCGAGGCCTACCGCAACCCGCCGGGCTGGACGGTCACGGCGACCGCCCCGTTCAAGTCGGCCATGAAGTGGAGCGGGATGTCCTACGGCGAGCACGGCAACTGGGTCCTCGGCGCGCCGGACGTGCTATTGGATCCGTCCTCAGCCGTGGCCGAGCAGGCCGAGGAAGGCGGTGCACAGGGGCTGCGCGTGCTGCTGTTAGGGCGCACCGACCTGCCGGTCGACGATCCCGACGCGCCGGGCCGCGTCGTCCCGGCCGCTCTGATCAGGCTGGAGCAACGAATTCGGCCCGATGCCCGCGAGACGTTGGATTACTTTGCTGCGCAGAAGGTTTCGATCAAGGTGATCTCCGGCGACAACGCCGTCTCGGTGGGTGCGGTGGCATCAGCGTTGGGCCTGGCCGGGGAGGTGCTCGACGCGCGGAAGTTGCCCACCGATCCGGATGAGCTGGCCGAAACGCTGGAGAAGTACACCGCTTTCGGTCGGGTCCGCCCCAACCAGAAGCGTACGATGGTGCGCGCCTTACAATCACGCGGTGACACGGTCGCGATGACCGGTGACGGTGTCAACGACGTGCTGGCTCTGAAGGACGCCGACGTCGGCGTCGCAATGGGGGCCGGGAGTTCGGCGTCACGGGCGGTAGCACAGATTGTGCTGCTAGACAACAAGTTCGCCACACTGCCCTACGTGGTGGGCGAGGGCCGTCGCGTGATCGGCAACATCGAACGAGTATCCAACCTGTTCTTGACCAAGACCGTGTACTCGGTGCTATTGGCGTTGCTGATCGGCATCACCGGCCTAGCCGCCAAAGCGTTGGGCATCAAATCGTTGATGTTCCCGTTCGAGCCGATCCAGGTGACTATCGCCGCCTGGTTCACTATCGGGATCCCCGCGTTCATCCTGTCGCTGGCGCCCAACAACGAACGCGCGCAAGCCGGTTTCGTCCGCAGGGTGATGACGGCCGCGGTGCCGAATGGCGCGGTCGTCGGCGCCGCGACGTTCGCCTGCTATCTGCTGGCCTCCTGGGCTGCCGGGGCCACCCCGGTCGATCAGACAAAGGCGTCCACGTCCGCGTTGATCACCCTGCTGGTGATCGCGGTGTGGGTGCTCGCGGTGGTGGCCCGGCCCTACACCTGGTGGCGCGTGGTGTTGGTCGCGCTATCCGGCGCGGCGTATGTCGCGATATTCAGCGTCCCGCTTAGCCGGGAGCAACTCATGCTGGATCCGTCCAACGCCGCGTTGACCGCCACCGCGCTGGGGATCGGCGTGCTCGGCGCAGCGATTGTCGAGGCGCTGTGGTGGTTGCAGAGCTCTCCGAGTGGAGCACCTCCTCGCCGGTCACGGCACCAGTGACGTCGGCGGCGACGCCCGCAGTGGCGGGCGCGGAAACCGGCCCGGGCGGGGGCCGATGATGGGCGGCGCGATGATGCCACCCTTGTTGCCGGGGCGCGGGGGCGCGTCCGGCTCGGAAGCCGACCCACGGCGAGGGTGAAGACGGCCCGGGTGACACGTTCGTCAACCTTGACGGCACCACAGGGCGCGTGTGGATCGATGACGTTGATGGCTGCGCGCGCAATTGGTGTGGCGACTGGGATGAGGACTCCCACCCGATAACGCGGCGCGGTAAGCATCGTGCTGCCGGTCACCCTGGATGAGCGTCACATCGGCTGCCGGATCGCCCGCACCGCCTCGCGGAACGGCTGTGCCCACGAGCTCGCGAGCGCGTGCGCCTGCGCCATGCCGCGCAAGCCAGCCGTCTCGGTCGGCAGGTTCACCGACCAGAACACGCCGAGCTCGGGCATGTCGATGCGGTGCGCGGGGCGGACCCGCCCGGCGACGGTGAGAGTCGCGGGGAACACGTCGTCGGGTGGGAAGGCGAGGCCGTTGATCGTCCAGGGGGTCAGCAGCACCAGGGCGGGTGTGTCTGCGACGAGGGCGGCGTCGACGACCGCCACGCCTAGCCGGGGGTTCGCCGCCGGGTCGCCGAGGAACCGCTCGCGGTGTACTCGGTCGAACGCCCGGTGCACGTCGGTGACGAGCGCGTCGAGGGTGTCCACCAACCGAGTATCGGGCCACACTCATTCGGTGTCCAAGTGACCTTTGACCCTTGTCAGCTGTCAAGGGCTGAACAATCATTGGCAGGATACGGGGCCACCCCGCTTGCGCTGCCGTACATGCGGCTGGTGCTCCGCGGAGGTGGCGATGATGAGTTCTTGTAACGCCAAGTGCGCCGACCGTGCCGCCGAACCAGATCCGGCCCCCGAAGCGCGGACGCTGGCCGATCGGCTCGACGATGCCGGCGTGAGCCGGCGGCGGTTCCTAACCTTCTGCGCGGCGATGGTTACGACGCTCGCGCTGCCGGAGCGGCTCGCGCCGCGGGTCGCGGCCGCTTTGTCCAAAGTGGAGTCTCCGGTGGTGGTGTGGCTGGAGTTCCAGGACTGCGCCGGGGACACGGAGGCGTTCCTGCGTTCCCGCAACCCCTCGACCGCCGACCTGCTGCTGGGGCTCATCTCGCTCGACTACCACGAGACGCTCATGGCCGCAGCCGGCCACGCCGCGGAGAAGGCCCGCGACAACGCGGTGACCAAGGGTGGGCACCTGGTGGTGGTCGAGGGCTCGGTGCCGACCGGCATCCCGGGCGCCTGCACGATCGGCGGCCGCTCGGCGGAGGACCTGCTGCGCGACGCCACCCGCGGAGCGGCGGGGATCATCAACGTCGGTACCTGTTCGGCATTCGGCGGGATCCCCGCGGCTGGGCCGAACCCGACCGGCGCGGTGCGTGTCGAGGACATCGTGGGCGGCGTTCCGGTGGTCAACCTGTCGGGCTGCCCGGTGAACGCCGACAACCTGACCGCCACGATCGTGCACTACCTGACCTTCGGCGAGTTCCCGGCCACCGACGCCCTCGGCCGCCCGCTGTTCGCCTACGGGGACCGTATCCACGACACCTGCCCGCGCCGGGGCCACTTCGACGCAGGCCAGTTCGCGGAGCAATGGGGCGACGAGGGACACCGCAAGGGATGGTGCCTCTACCGCCTCGGCTGCAAGGGACCGAGCACGTTCCACAACTGCCCGAGCGTGGGCTACAACGACGGGACGTCGTGGCCGATCGCCGCCGGCCACGGCTGCGTCGGCTGCTCCGAGCCGAACTTCTGGGACGACATGACGCCGTTCTACGGCCGGCTGCCGGGCGTCCAGGTCGGCGACACGAACCTGTCGGTGGACCAGATCGGGCTCGGCGTCCTCGCCGCCACGGCGACCGGGTTCGCCCTGCACGGCGTGGGAAAGGTCGTCCAGCACCGGCGCGCCGCGTCCCGCGAGGAACGGGCCGCCGAGCAGCCCGCCGCCGGTCCACCTCAGTTCACAGCGTGGCCACGGAATCGGAAAGGCCAGTGACATGGCCCGGTTGGTCATCGACCCCGTCACTCGCATCGAAGGGCACCTGCGCGTCGAGGTCATAGTGGACGGCGGCGTGGTCACCGAGGCCTACTCGTCGTCGACCATGTGGCGCGGCATCGAGAAGATCCTCGTCGGGCGCGACCCGCGGGACGCGTGGCTATTCGCACAACGCATCTGCGGGGTCTGCACCACAGTCCACGCGCTCGCCTCGGTGCGGGCCGTCGAGGACGCGGTCGGCGCGGTCCCACCGCTCAACGCCCGGCTCCTGCGCCAGCTCATCGCGGCCTCGCTGTTCCTGCACGACCACGTCGTGCACTTCTACCATCTGCACGCGCTGGACTGGGTCGACCCGACGTCCGCACTCAAGGCCGACCCCGGCCGGACCGCCGTGCTCGCCCAGTCCATTTCGGACTACCCGCGCTCGACCAAGGCGTTGTTCACCGCGGTGCGCGACCGGCTCGAGAAGTTCGTCACGTCGGGGAACATCGGCCCGTTCACCAATGGCTACTGGGGACACCCGGCCTACCGGCTCGATCCCGACGTCAACCTGCTGGCGTTCAGCCACTACCTCGACGCGCTGGAGTTCCAGCGCGACTACGTGCGCATCCACGCGCTCCTGGGTGGCAAGAACCCGCACCCGCAGACCTATCTCGTCGGCGGCATGGCCTCCCCGCTCGACCCCAACAGCCAGAACGCGATCAACGACAACACCCTCCAGGAGCTCGCCCGGCTCGTCCAGCGGGGCATCGAGTTCGTGGAGCAGGTCTACCTGCCCGACCTCTACGCGATCGCGGCGGCCTATCCGGAGTGGACCCGCTACGGCAAGGGGCTGGGCTCGTACTTGGCGTTCGGCGACTACACACTTTCCGCGCCGGAGAAGGGGAAGCCGCCCGCGGGCGGGCTGTTCCCCGGCGGCGTGCTCGTCGACGGCGAGTACCGACCGTTCGAGCCGGGCAAGGTCTCCGAGTCCGCGTTCCACTCCTGGTACCGCCACGACCACGCCAAGCCGTCGCTGCCGCCGTGGCAGGGCGACACCACGCCGGACTACACCGGCCCGCAGCCGCCGTTCGACCAGCTCGACGTGGCGGGAAAGTACACCTGGCTCAAGGCTCCGCGCTACGACGGCCGGGCCATGGAGGTCGGCCCGCTCGCCCGCATGCTCGTCGGACACGCCGCCGGCGACAAGCGCATCACCCCGGCAGTCGACGCCGCGCTCCACCGGCTAGGCGTCCCTGCCAGCGCGCTGATGTCCACGCTCGGCCGCGTGCTCGCGCGGGGCCTGGAAACCCAGCTGATGGCCCACTACACGCTGGAGCTGGTGAACCGGTTGCGCGACAACGTGGCCGGCGGCGACCTCACCATCGCCGACAACACGAAGTGGGATCCCCGGAACTGGCCGGGCGGCCGGTCGCTGGGCGTCGGCTTTCACGAGGCGCCACGCGGCGCACTGTCGCACTGGGTGGTGATCGAGGACCAGCGTATCCGCAACTACCAGGCGGTCGTGCCCAGCACCTGGAACGCCGGCCCGCGCGACGAGAACGGCAACCCCGGCCCGTACGAGGCAGCGCTCGTCGGTACCCCGGTCGTCGACCCGGACCGCCCGCTGGAGATCCTGCGCACCCTGCATTCCTTCGACCCGTGCATGGCCTGCGCGGCACACGTCTACGACGGCGACGGCCAGATCGTCACGAAGGTACTGGTGCAGTGAGCGCCCCGGCGCTCACCGCCGAGCCGGAGGCCGCGCGCCTCGTCCCGGTCCGTGTCTGGGACCTGCCGGTGCGGCTGATCCACTGGCTGCTCGTGCTCGCGCTCGTCGTGCTCAGCGTTACCGGCTACCTCATCGCCACCCCGATCCTTGCGCTGCCCGCCGAGTACCACTGGGTCACCGTGGACAAGGTCGTGCACAAGATCACCGCCTACGCGTTCATCGCGCTGATCGGCGCGCGTGTGGCATGGATGTTCCTCACCCCGAACCGCTGGTCGCGCTGGACCGAGTGGATCCCGACCACCCGAGAGCGAATCGGCCAGATCATCCCGACACTGCGGTTCTACCTCTTCCTGTCCCGCGAGGCGCCGCCGATGGTCGGCCACAACCCGCTGGCCGGGATGACATACACCGTGCTGTACCTGATGTTCGGGCTCGAGATCGTCACCGGGCTGGCGCTGTGGGGCGTCGAAGGGGTCGGCTGGGCGGCGTTTCTCACCGGCTGGCTGCGGGGGTGGCTCGCGCTGTCCACCATCCGCTTCGTCCACCACCTGATCATGTGGCTGACCTGGGGCTTCATGATCCACCACGTCTACAGCGCGCTGCTCGTGGACCGCGTCGAGGGTTGCGGCGAGATGACGTCGATCTTCTCCGGCTACAAGTTCCTGCCCCCGGGGCGCCCGTGAGCCCCGCGCCGATCCTCGTCCTGGGCATCGGCAACGAGCTGCTCGGCGACGACGGCACGGGGATCGCCGCCGCCCGCCGGCTCGCCCCGCTGCTGCCGCCGGAGGTGGACCTGCTCGACGGGGGCACGCTCGGCCTGCTGCTGACCCCGCTGATCGCCGGCCGGGACGCGGTCCTCGTGCTCGACGCCGTCGCACCGTCGCACGGCGAACCCGGCTCCGTCGTGCTCCTGCGGGACGCGGAGGTCCGTCGCGGCCACGGGATGCGCGCCACCGCGCACGACGTGAGCCTGGTCGACGCGCTGTCCGCTGCCGAGCTCACCGGCCGCGCCCCGCACCGGATCGCCCTCGCCGGCATGGTGCCGGCCAGCCTGGCCTGCGGAGTCGGGCTCAGCCCGACGGTCCAAAACCGGCTGCCAAAATTGGTCCGGCTCGCGTGTGACGTACTGCGCTCGTGGGGCGTCCCGGCGCGCGACGGGTGACACGGCGCGCGTGCGCCCGGCTGGGCCGTCTCGGGGCGCGTGGTCTCAGGCGACGTCCGCGGGCGGACCCCGGATCACCGGCCGTTCGGCCTGGATCCAGGCGGCCGTCCCGCCCCGCACGGACACCGCATCCCGACCGGCGGCGGTCAGCCAGCCCGCCGCCGATTGGGATGCGGTTGCCGGTGGCGCAGATCACGTAAACTGTCGCGGACGCCGGCAGCTCGCGTCCCCGCACCACCAGCTCACCGATGGGCAGCGACATCACACCGGGAACGTGCGCGTCCCGCATAGCCAGTAGGGGTACTTCGCATCCACGGTACCGACACCCTGCCGTGCCGCCACATACCCCTAGGGGTAGTTACGGTAGCCGTCGCCCCCGCGTAGCCTTGGACACCACCCACCGGGGTATCTGTGTCGCGGAAAGGACTCCGGCATCGAGTCGGGCCTCACTTGGGTCAGGTCGAGTCTGCACACGCTAGCGGGCGGCGAGCCAACGAGTGTTCGAAATCGACATCGTTCGCTGAAACGCTCGGTCTCACCCGGGCATTCGGCGACCCGCGCCCCTCACCGACGACCACATTGGCTTCCACCAAGCCGCGAAGTACCGCGTACTGTTCGCGGCGTCCAAGGGCATCGACCGACACCGCGACGGCCGGATGGCCAAGACGGTAGGCCCGGTCAAGCCGCAAGGTATCGATAGAGCGTCGCCCGGCTCACCCCGAGGTACTTGGCGATGTCTTTGCCGGTGTGGCCGTCGGCCTCATCCGCTTCGCGGTGGCGATGTGCTCAGAGTCGTCGACCTTGCGCGGCCGACCGAACTTGGTGCCATTGGTACGGGAGGTTGCCCCTCAAGAGCTGTCCGCTGCTTGGCCAGCTCGCGCTCGAAATCAGCCGTGCTGGCGAGCACGCCGATGACCATGCGGCCGGCTGCCGTGGAGGAGTCGATCCCGTCGGTGGTGGACACCAAAGTGACCCCCCGCTCGGTCAGCAGCTTGACGGTCGCCAGGATGTGCAATGTGTTGCGGCCCAGCCGGTCTAACTTCCACACCACGACGCTTCCGCCAGCTTGCGCACAACCTGCTCCAGCGTATGTCTGTCGCCTGTCGCCCATTCTCATCGAGCCTTCCTGCCCACATCATGGGCGGCAAGACTCTCACTCCACCTGCTCCACCTGGATCAACGAGCCGGGGTCATGGCAAGGACCTTTGGCACTTGTGAGCGTGATGCCCGCAGCCGCATTGTGAAACAACTAGAGGAGATGGCGTGGGTATCGCCGCGTCGAGTCGGCTGGGAGCGGTAATGATCCTGCGGTGGTGGTGCGAGACAGCAGCTCACCGGATTGACCGCGGATTTCATCTTTGAGGAGAAGACATGAGCGTCGTCGTCGTCGTTGCGCTGGTCATCGTGGCGCTGATTGTGCTGGCGCTGTCGATTCGAGTGGTGACCCAGTTCGAGAAGGGTGTGTGGTTCCGGCTCGGGCGGGTCATCGGTGTCAGGGAACCCGGCCTGAGGTTCATCATCCCGGTCATCGATCGGTTGTGGAAGGTGTCGCTGCGCATCGTCACGATGCCGATCCAGTCGCAGGGGATCATCACCCGCGACAATGTCAGTGTCGACATTGCCGCTGTCGCGTATTTCCGGGTCGTCGATGCGGTGAAGTCGGTGGTGGCCATCGAGAATGTGTACGCCGCGATCGGTCAGATCGCCCAAACCACGCTGCGCGAGGTCGTCGGCCAGCACACCCTCGATGAGGCGTTGGCGGAGACCAAGGTCATCAACGCCAACATCCGGGAGATCCTGGATCTGACCAC
>DASPOT010000095.1:0-5391 GCA_035625875.1 Mycobacterium sp.
GCGATAGCTCTCCCGCAGCAGGATCGCCGGTGGCGAGCCCCGGTTCGGCACCCGCGCCACGTACATGTCTATTCATATATCACATCAATGGGGTTATTTCCCGGAACGACACGCAACTACACGTAGAGATTACCAATATACATGTCTACTCAGCGGATCCGCCACGACCGCAATACACCTGCTCACAACGGCGCTGGCCCTTCAAGGCCGCCCTAACGGGGGGAACTTCGGGCTAGGCCCCAGAGCCCAAAGGGCGCTACCCGTCGAACGGGTCACCAGTACCCCGGTGCACCCGATCTACTCTGGAGAGTTCCGTGGCTGGGACGCGACACCTGCCCCCACGCCACCTGAGGATCCAACCGCATGGCCCGAACACCTGGGCGCAGCAACAAGCTCCACGGATCGGCCCTTGAGCCCCGCTGGGCCACCGTCTAAGAAGCCGCAGACTATCTCCGGGTTTCCAAGCGCACCATTCGCCACATGCGCGCCGACGGCCGAATCCGGGCCTACCGCAGCGGAACCCGACTCGTGAGATTCGATCTCAACGAGATTGACGCTCTCATGGGCCACAGCAACGGAAACGGCACCGCGCCAACGGAGCCGGCGCAGACACCCCGCCGCGCCCAGGCCCGCAAAGCCATTGCCAAGAAGCGCCTCGGCGGCGGTGCCGCATGAGAGCGAACCCCGATTGCCCCGTCAAACCCCCCAACGGCATCACGGTGTGCCGCGAATGCAGGCGGGTGCTCACCGCCCCCCGCACCATCGCGCGCCGTCTATGCCGATCCTGCTGGCGCGTCTACCGAGTATTGGGGGGCGGGCCATGACCCGAGATAAAAGGCGGTGCCCGGCCGAAACCGAGACCGCCACCACAGACACAGCCGACTACTGCTCCTGCGACACCCAGTCTAATACCCGTGCCGCCGCTGTGGCATCGCAGCAAGTGAGCTGGTGGAGCGTGCACGAACACGTCGCCGCGCTCCTCGGGGCGGTGCGATCCTGGCCGATGGCCGGCACCCCACAATGGTGTGCCCTTCCCGACGAGGACCCAGCCAAGCTCGCGGCTATCTTCGACGCTGCCCAGCACTGGGCGCTGCGCGTGGAGACCCGCCAGACGGCCGAATGCGTGGCCTCCCATGCCATCTCGACGGCCGCGCACGCCCTCGCCGCTCTTTTCGACCGGCTCGGACGCTACGAACCGGCGGCCACCATCGCCGGGTTCGCGCTCAGTCCCATCGCCGCAGCGATGGTCCCTGAAATCACACTCGCGATCACCCACCTGCGCGATGTGCTCGGCGACCAGACCTACGAATCACTCGCCCGCCAGGGTGAGACGATGACCACCGTCGAGATTGTGACGTACGCGTACGACCAAATCGACCAGGCCCGAACAGAACTCGAACGCGATAGGTGAAGTCCGGTGGGACGGAGGCGCCACACCGTTGCACAGCAGCTGCACTTTGCGCGTCGTCGCCTCGATGTGGTTGTGGTGCGTTACGACACGAACCGGACGACCTGGCGAAGGCCAGCCATCAACAGCGCTGCAATGCCGTTTGCTGACCGCTGTGCGGCCCTGTGGCGGCCGAACGAGCGCAGCTGCATGTAATCACCGCAGACGCTGTTGCGGCGAGGTATCCTGCCACGGAAATCGAAAACTGCTGAGCTGCGAGATTTCCCGCAGCTTGGGCGCTCATCAAGGGGTGGGGAGAGACCCCCAACGCCCCGGCGCGCGCAGCGGGCCGCATAGCGCCGGGATGTTCGTGCAGTTTCGGGGGTTCAACCCCCCGAATCACCGTCAACTCTGCCGTTCTGGCACGGTTGCTGCGCCGCAAGGGATTACGGTGTTCGCATGGGTCTCCGTGGTCAACGGCCCAAACCGGCCGGCCAGTCCGTCACCCGCCACCGGCCTGGACCGAGATCGAGGACACTCCGAACACGACGGGGCGGCGGTTGCCGCCTCGCCGCCACAACGGCCAGCCTTAGCCCCCGCATGTGCGCGCCAGCTGGAACTCCTGGCGCGCCCTCCCACACGCCCGGTTGTGGATCGCGGCCGATTGGGCGTTCGCGGCTGAGACCGCCGAGCTGCTGGCTCGCGCTGTCGAGGCTGATGGTGGTGGGTCGATGGCGTTGTGGAGCGAAATCCGTTTGAGGCAGCGGGTGATGGGCGCAACGTGGGACGCGAGGTTGGGGCAGCGGCTGCGTTATGTCCCGCCGAAGACCGACGGGGACGGCCTGGCCGGGCCGGTTTCTCGGCTCGATGATTACCGCAATCTTTAAGGAGGACAACACATGTCGCACCTCACCCGGCGACTGGTCGAGGGCCTCGCCGAGGCCTACACGCGGAAGCACCCAGAGCCCGCCACCGAGGAGAAGCCCAGCGCCGAAGAGGTTGAGCAGGCCAGCATCGACGCGCTGCGCCGCGCTCTCTACGGCTCACCACCCACCGCAACCCACGAGGAGAACCATGACTAGCGCTGGTTTGCCTGACTATCTCGCCCAACACATTCGCCGCGTCGACGTGGTGGCCTCGATCGCGGAGCCACCGAAGGCATGGACCGAGTTGCGCGCCCGCTGGGATGAGTTCACGGACTTCCATGCCCGACCGATCCAGGAGCAGCTCATCACCGCTGTCCTTGAGGGCGACGGCGATATCTCGACGCTCAAAGCGCTCGCGGCGGCCGAAACCAGCTCGTCGCGGGCCGACGTTGTCCTCGCGGTGCGCGGCGCGTGCTACCCGCGGTTGATCGAGATTTACTCCGAGGTTGCCGACACCAACTACGCCAAGGTGAGCAAGGAGTTCAACGCTGTGGCAAGCGAATTCACTGCCGCGGCCAAGCAGTGCGACCCCGAGGCCGACGCCGAGACCCTCATCGACCAACCCGACCCGGTGCGCACCGGATGGCTTGATGCCCAACGGTTCGCCGCGAGGCTGGACAAGCTCGTGCCGGTGCTGGTTGCTGCTGTCGAGCTCGCCGGGGTCTCAGCTCGCGACGACACCTGTTTGCTGCCGCTGCTGGTTGACCCGACCGGGTGCCACCGCCGAAGGCTTTGGGAGGCATGGCGATCCGCTGGGGAGCGCTGCGGTCGCTGGTCGGCGGTGGTCGGTTTGGGTGCGAGGGTTCGTGCGGCCGACCTCGACGGGTTCGCGCCGTACCGCGAGCCAAAGGCGCTGATGCACAAGCAGTTCCCGACGCGCGAGCGGGGCATTTACAAACCCGTCGTCATCGACCCCGAGGACGAGGACTACGTGCCGCCACCGGAGGAGCCCAAGCGGCGGGGGGTGCTCGCCCGATAGCGGGGACGGCCTGCGCCCGTCCCGCCCTGGCCGGGGGCTTGGGTGACCGGTAGGTGTGGGGCCTGGAGCGGCGGGCACGGCTCGGCGCTGGCGGGTCGGGCGCGATGCAGTGGATACGGTACGGCTAGCGCCCGGCCGCAGTACGCTCATGCGGTGGCGGAAACGTCATACGCAAAGTGCGGCGATCTCAGCCTGGCGTATCAAGTGTTCGGCGACGGGCCGGTTGAGCTCGTCTTCGTCGGGGCATTCATCAGCCACGTCGAGCTGTTCTGGGGCATACCCGAGTTCAAGGCCTTTTTCGACCAGCTCGCGACGTTCTGTCGGATCCTGTTGTTCGATAAGGCCGGGGTCGGGCTGTCGGACCCCGTCCCGAAAGTTCGTTTGCTTGAAGAGCGAGCGGCCGAGATCGAGGCCGTTATGGACGCGGTCGGCTTCGGAAAGCCCGTCCTGTTCGGTTTGAGCGAGGGCGGCCCACAGTCCATCGTGTTTGCGGCAAAACGACCGGAGCGAACGCGGGCGCTGATCCTCTACGGCGCGTTGCCGGGGGGCCTGGGCCTGATCGGCGCCACCTGGGACGACTTGGATCGCGACCCGGCCGAGCTGCGGACGCGCGCCCTTGCCGAGCTGGGTGAGGACTACACGCCGTCGACGAAGCAATTCGCCCAAATACAGGAATTCGGCCGCGCCGTCCGCTCGGCGTGGGGCAGCGGAGCAACAGTTAAGTGGATGTCCCCGTCGAACCGCTCGATGCGCCAGATCGCGACGTTCGAGCGCATGTGCGCCAGCCCGGGGATGGTGCGAGCGGCATTGGAAGCGAACTTCCGGATCGACATCCGGCCGATCCTGCCGACGATCGCCGCGCCCACGCTCGTCATCCATGCCCGCGAGGACCCCATGCCGGTGCAGTGGGGCCGCTACCTCGCCGCCCAGATCCCCGGCGCGCGCTACCTCGAGGTCGACGGGGCCTACCACGCGCCCTGGTTTACCGAGCCCGACAAGATCCTGACCGAAATCGAGGAGTTCCTCACCGGCAGCCACGCGGCGCCGGCACAGTCCCATCGCGCCCTGCGCACCGTGCTATTCACCGATATCGTCGCCTCGACCCAACACGCCGCAGCGACGGGCGACGAGCGGTGGCGCGCGGTGCTGCACCGCTTTGGTGAGATCACAACCGAACTCACCGAACGCTTCGGCGGCACGGTGGTCAAGAGCACCGGCGACGGGTATCTCGCCACGTTCGAAGGCCCGACGCAGGCCATCCGCTGCGCCGAGGCCTTGCGCGCTGAGGCTCAGACACTGGGCATCGAGATCCGCGCCGGCATCCACACCGGGGAGTGCGAACTGCTGGGCACCGACATCGGGGGGATCGCAGTACACATCGCGGCGCGGATCTGCGGCCAGGCCGGCGCCGGCGACATCCTTGTCTCCCGCACCGTGCGTGACCTGGTCGTCGGCTCGGGCACGGGCTTCGAGGACCGCGGCAGCGTCGAGCTGCGTGGCGTGCCCGGCACCTGGCAACTCTTGGCGGTGGATCGCCACGGCGCGCGGGCGGGATCGTTCGAGGCAGAGCTGGCATCAATGCCGACCCCCGGCCGTCGGACCGCGATGCGCCGCTCGGACCGGGCTGTGGAGGTGATGGCCAGGCGGACACCGTGGATCCTGCGCGGGATGGGCCGCCTCGCCCCGGCCGCCGCCGACCGCAGATGAGCAGAGATGCTGCAACGCGGTTTACGCCCTCACACCGTGCGGAATAACGACCGTTACAACGTAAAAGCCGGGCGCGCCGATTGGCAACGTATCGGCAACGACGGATCCGGTCGGCCCCAAAAACATGCTTTGAGCTGCGACGATGGTGGTGCGCGATACTGGGATTGAACCTGAGATGCCGAGGTGGTCGAACTCGCTGACTCCGACGGCGCCGGCGGCATGGTGGTGGTGGTCAATCTGGTGCCCTTCCTGGTGTCGAAGATGCTGTGTTTTACAGCGTCTTGTTTGCTGACACCAGCCCGGCGGCCTATCGAGGGGCCAACCGAGGGCCTGCGATACCTGACCTAGCGGCGTTTACGCTGGTCAGAGCTGTGCCCCCGACAGGATTCGAA
>DASPOT010000096.1:0-27087 GCA_035625875.1 Mycobacterium sp.
TCCAAGCGCAGCATCGTCCTCGATCTGACAACCGACGAAGACCGCGCCACCGCGCTCGAATTACTCTGCGACGCCGACGTTTTCCTGACCAACGTCCGTCCTGGGGCGTTGCAACGCCTCGGGCTGGACTTCGAGACGGTGGCCGCCCGCAACACCCGGCTGATCTATGGGCTGATCACCGGATACGGCGAGACCGGACCCGACGCTGACCGGCCCGCCTACGACATCGCGGCGTTCTGGGCCCGCTCCGGGCTGGCCCACCTGCTAACCCGTCCTGGTGCCACGCCCCCGTTCCAGCGCGGCGGAATGGGCGATCACATGGCCGGCATGACCCTGGCCGCCGCGGTGTGCGCAGCACTGGTCGCCCGCGACCGCACCGGTGCCGGGCAGCTGGTGACCACCTCGCTGTACCGGCAGGGCGTCTACACCGTGAGCTTCGACCTCAACACTTACCTGCTGACCGGCCACACCATCGCCATCGGACAACGAGAATTGATGGGCAACCCCTGCATGAACAACTACGCCGCCGGCGACGGACGCCGGTTCTGGATCGTCGGCCTGGAACCCGACGGCCACTGGCCGGCGCTGTGCCGGGTCGTGAGCCGCACCGATTGGCTGACTGATCCCCGCTTCGCCGATGCACGATCGCGCGCCGCCAACGCCCGCGAGCTCATCGCCGAGTTGGACCAGATCTTCGCGACCAAACCGCTCAACGAGTGGGCGGAGGTCTTCGCGGCCGAGCCGGAATTCTTCTGGTCACCGATCAACACCATCGAGGACGTCGTGGCGGACGAGCAGTTTCACGCCGCCGGCGGCATCGTCGACGTACCGGACGGGGAGGGGACCGTCCCAATGGTCGCGACGCCGGCGGACTTTCACGGCACACCATGGGCGCCGCGCTCGACGCCACCGGAACTCGGCGAACACACCGACGAGGTGCTCGCTGAACTCAGGGCGCGCCAGAAATCGTGACGTTTCTCTGAACTTGCGGGTTCCGCACGTTCTCGATCAGTCCGCGCTCGGAAGGTGACGACGGCCTAGATGAGTTGAGCGACGTCGAGCAGTTGTTTGGCCTTGGTTTCGCCTTGTGCCTTCCCGTATTTGGCGAATTGGCGGATGAACAGGTCGGCGGCGGCTGGGCCCGCGGGCTTCGGCGCCGGGCCGGCCAGGAAAACGTGGTTGAGCCAGTCGAAGATCGCCGCCTGAGCGTAGCTCAACCCACCCATTTGGCAGTGGCTTGATGCGCCTTCGGTGCGGGTGAACAGGCGGATGTAGCGGTCGCAGTTGAGGGCGAGCATGAAATCGAGCATGTCGATGATGATGTCGGCCGAGGGTGCGGCGGCGTCGTGGATGTCGTCCTCGCTGAACAGGAACAGCATCGGGTGCTGGTAACGGTCCGTGAGATCCTTGATGCTGTAGGGCTGGTAGACCTCTACCCATTCATGGGCGTTTCGGATACCCAGCGTCCATTCGGAATGTTGAAAGCCCCAACGGGCGGGGGTGTTGACCTTCATCAACAGCTTGAACGCGGCGTCCATGAAGGTGGTGTTCTTGAGTAGTCCCTTCATCCCGGCACGGGCGGCCGCGCCGCAGTCGACGACCAGCGAGTTGGGGATGCAGGCGCGGATTCGTTGGTCGAGTACGCCGCGGGTGGCCAGGTAGCCACCCATCGAGTACCCAATGATGGCCAGCTTGCTGGGATCGACATCGGCGCGGCTGATGAGGTAATCGACCACGGCCCCCACGGGCTTTTCGTAGTCGGGGCGAAATGTCAGGCCCGGGTTGGTCTTCAGGGCAGCCCACTGTCCAGGGCCCTCGAACATTAGGCAGTTCCAGCCATAGGCGGGAGCGGCCGCGCCGATCCAGCAGTAGAGTTCCTCCATCGTGGAGTCGAAGCCGCCCAGCGCGATCAGCGTAGGACGCGGCCCGTCGCCGCCGGACACGAAGTAGGCCGGCAACCGAGCATTATCGAAGTCGATGTCCACGCACTCGATGGGAGCGTCCATCAGCGCGATCATCCGGTGAAAGCAGTCCTTGCTGCGCTGCCACAAATCGGTGTGGCGGGCATCGGTGTGAGCGGTGTAGAACACTGCCATCCGGTAGTAGTTTGCTGCGCGCAGGAAAGCATCGCGGGCGCTCACCTGGTTGCCGACCCGATCTTCGTGTTCTGCGAAGCCCGCAACCCGGTCGGCGGTGGCAGCCCACTGGGTGATCCAGCTGTCGAAGTCGTTGTTCTTGACACGACTCATGGTGTCCATGCACTCGCCATATTCGGCGGCGCCGGTTGCTTGCAGGGACAGTCCGCGGACGAACTCGAAATTAAAGCCGCCGACGGTTTTGTTGGCGAAATCAACCTTCATCGCTTCCCTTTCGTCACTGTCGTGTTGGCTTGTCGCAGCGCGTCGATCCAGCTGCGTATCGTGCGGGTATCGGCTCGGTAGAGTGCGCCGGCAGGGATTCCCAGATAGCGTTCGATCGCTTCGATGTGCGCTCCATAAGTGGCCACCATGTCCTTAACGCTCGGGGCATCCGGTGAGCGGTGGGCAGACGCCAGCAGCTGTTCGGCCATCACGGCCTGGAGTGCCTGGATGAGGGTGATGATGATCGTGCCGGCCTGCTCGGGATGGGCGGTGGCGAACAGATGCTCGTCGACACCCTGACGCACGATCATCGCCAGCAGCGGCGCCAGCCGTTTCGCCACCGACCGGTCAAGCTGCACCCGGAAGACGATGTTGTCGGGTGAATGCCAGACCGGCAGCATTGCAACAAACAGGTTCTGGCGCGCTGATTTCCAGCGGATGATCTCGCCGAAGAAACGTTGCATCTTGTCGAGAGCCCCCACCTTGTCGTCGGTAACGATCGGCACAAGGGCCTGTACTGAGTCACCGACGAGCCGCTCGGTGAGCGCCTCGATCACCGCCGGTTTGGAGTCGAAGTAGTGGTAAAACGCTCCCTTTGATATCTGCAGGTCATCGAGAATGTCTTGAACCGTCAGGCGCTCGTAGCCGTTGCAGAGGATCAGCCGTTGCGCGGCATCCAGAATGGCGTCACGCCGCGCGGCGTGCTCTGCGACGTTAACCGTTCGAGCCATCGCCTCCACCATAATTAGACCGACGGTTGGTCTATTTATCGATTCTGCCCGCATTTCGGCGCGGGGTCAAGGCCCCCAGGCCGCCGCAGAACCCCAGTCCGATCGCGCCGCTGACGGCACGATGCCCCCGATTGTGTTGCAGATGTTGCACCAGCTGGTGCTGGACGATCGTCCGACGCGGTCCAAGGCGGAGTTCACCGCCACCCCGGGGTTCGATGGTCCGGCGGCGGAACTGATCTGGCGGCATTACCTGAGCGGAACACGCGGATCAGCCGACGCGATTCCCGCGCGGCGCACCTGATTAGACGGTGTGGCAAGCGCTTTCATCACCTGCTCGGAGATCGACCCGCTGCGCGACGAAGCGGCGGACTATGCGCTGTCTACTTCGAGCAGGAGTCTCCAGCGAACTGTATGTCTTTCCCGGCACGTGTCATGGATTCGATTCGCTGCTGCCCGACTGGGCGGTCTCCCAGCAGCTGTCCACCCTGCGGGGCCAAGCGCTGCGGCGCGCCTTCTACGTGGCATAAGCCGGTTACGCGGCGTCGAACGTGATGAGTTGGCGCACGGCGATGCCGTCGGCGAGACGGTCCATCGCGTCGTTGATGTCATCCAGCGAGATTGTCGACGACACCAGCGCCTCCACCGGCAACCGGCCCGACCGCCACAGCGAGACGAACCGGGGAATGTCGCGGCTGGGGATCGCCGAGCCCAGGTAGCTGCCGATCAGCGACCGGCCCTCGGCGACAAAGCCCAGCGGCGCCAAGCTGATCCGAGCATCCGGCGGCGGCAGCCCGACGGTGATCGTCCGCCCACCGGGGGCGGTCAGCTCGATCGCCGTCTGGACCGCTTCGGGATGGCCCGCGGCCTCGATCACGACGGGTGCCTTTACGGCGTTGCCGATGGCCTGCTGCGGTGTGTAGGTCTCCTGCGCGCCGAGGGCCCGCGCGGCCGTCAACTTCTCCGGCAATTGGTCGACGGCGACCACCCGAACGTCGTCGTGGGCCAGCGCGGTCAGCACCGCCGCCATCCCGACGCCCCCGAGGCCGACGACGACGATCGTCTGCCCTCGTTGCGGTTTGCCGACGTTGATGACAGCGCCGCCGCCGGTCAGCACCGCACATCCGAGCAGCGCCGCGACGCTCGGCGGCATGTCACCCGGCACCGGCACCACACTGGCCCGATTGACCACGGCGTGCGTGGCAAATCCCGAGACGCCGAGGTGGTGGTACACCGGTCGGCCACCCCGGCTCAGCCGCATGCCACCCCCGAGCAAGGTTCCCCCAGCGTTGGCCGCGCTGCCCGGCTCGCATGGTGTCAGACCCTCGGTCGCGCAGGCCGCGCAGCGCTCGCAGCGCGGCAGAAACGCCATCACGACCCGCTGGCCGACGGCGACGTCGGCCACGCCGTCGCCAGTCTGCTCGACGACTCCGGCGGCTTCATGGCCGAGCAGCATGGGCACCGGCCGCGCCCGAGTACCGTCCACCACCGACAGGTCGGAGTGACACACGCCGGCGGCCTCGATGCGAATCAAGACCTCGTCGCTCTGGGGCGGGGCCAAGTCAAGCTCGACGACGCTGATCGGCCGGGATTGCGCGTACGGCCGGGCCAGACCGATCTCCTCCAGCACGGCGCCCCGGATTTGAAACATGTTGGAATACAACCATGACGTTGGTTCCGCCCGCACCGGACGAGCTCACCAACCGCGACTTTCCGGTGCTATGGCCCGTGCTCACCCGATGGGCCGACAACGACATGTTCGGCCATCTCAACAACGCCGTGTACTACCAGCTGTTCGACACCGCGATCAACGGCTGGATCAACACCAATATCGAAGTTGACCCGCTCACCATGCCGTCGCAGGGCATCGTCGCCGAGTCAGGCTGCCGCTACTTCTCTGAACTGCACTTCCCGGAAAGGCTGGTCGTCGGCTTGGCGGTGACTCGGCTCGGGCGCAGCAGCGTCACCTATCGGCTCGGCGTGTTTCGGGGCGCCGAGGAACTGGGTGCCGACGAGGCGCAGGCGATCACCGCGCTCGGGCACTGGGTGCACGTCTATGTCGACCGGACGAGCCGCAAACCGGTAGCGATTCCGGACGCCATTCGATCGCTGCTGTCGACGGCCTGCGTGACCCAGTGACCATAGAGATGGCGCCCGGGGCTGTGGTTTTCGCCCGACCCACAGCCGTGACGGCAATTTCGGTCGCCGCCAGGCCCTCGATATGCTCGGCCAATGCCGATCGTGAGCAAGACCCTCGAGGTCGCTGCCGACGCGGCCTCGATCATGGCCATCGTTGCCGACTTCGAGTCGTATCCGCTGTGGAATGAGGAGGTCAAGGGCCTCTGGGTGCTGGCTCGCTACGACGACGGCCGGCCCAGCCAGCTGCGCATCGACACCGTGGTCTTCGGGATCGAGGGCACCTATATCCAGGCCGTGTACTACCCGACTCCAACCCAGATTCAGACGGTCATGCAGCAGGGCGACCTGTTCGCCAAGCAGGAGCAGCTGTTCAGCGTGGTGGAGCTCGGCGCGACGTCGTTACTCACGGTGGACATGGACGTCGAGCCCACCATGGCGATACCCAAGCCACTGGTGAAGAAGGCGATCAACAACGCGCTGGACTACCTGGCCGATAACCTCAAGCAGCGCGCCGAGCAGCTGGCTGCAAGCAGTTAGCCCCAGATTCCTGCCTTGTCCAGCTTTTCGGTGAGTCGGCGTGCCCCGTCGGTGAACTGCCAGGTGGTGTGCTCGACCACGGCAGCGGTGTCTCGACGGCGCAGGGCAGCGATCAGCTGCCGGTGGTTATCGACCGCGGCTGCACCCCATTGCGGGTCGGCGGCATACACCAGCACCGGCATGTAGCGCGCGGCGTTCAACAGGAACCAAGCCAGTTTGATCCGGCCGCTGGCCTGGTTGAAGACGCGGTGAAACGAGAACTCGATCGCCGCGATCGTTTCCGCATCGCCTGACCCGACGGCCGCCGCCAGTATCCGGTTGAGGTGGTCAAGCTCGTCGATCTCGGCGTCGGTGATGTGGTCGGTGGCCGTGGCGGCGAGCTCTTTGGCGATCGTCGCCTGTAGCCAGAAAATGTCGGCGATGTCCTGCCGGCTCAGCGGCAACACCACATGGCCGCGGTGCGGCTCCAGCTGCACCATCCCCTCGCCGCGCAGTTTCAGCAGGGCCTCCCGTACCGGGGTGACGCTGACCCCGAGTTGCGCCGCGGTTTCGTCGAGCCGGATAAACGTTCCCGGGCGCAGCGTCCCGGACATGATCGCGGCCCGCAAGTGCCCAGCGACCTCGTCGGACAACTGTGAGCGACGCAGTGGGCGCCAGCTACGCGGCTGCGCAGAAGTGGGTGCGTTCACCTGGACTTTCGGGGACTTGTCTTGGCGCCGTTAAGGCCATACTGTGATCCAGATAACACTATGTTTTATCAAATATCAACTTCGCGCAAGCGGGCCGCGACGACGAAGGGAACCCATTTAGTTGACCGCGCAGCTGGCAACCGCCACCGAACAGCCCTACCTTGCCCGGCGGCAGAACTGGATCAACCAGCTCGAACGGCACGCACTGATGCAGCCGGACGCGCCGGCTTTGAGATTCCTGGGCAGCACGCTGACCTGGGCTGAACTGCGGCGACGTGTCGCGGCGCTGGCCGATGCCTTAAGCCGGCGGGGAGTCGGTTTCGGGGACCGGGTGATGATCCTGATGCTCAACCGCACCGAGTTCGTCGAGTCGGTGCTGGCCGCCAACATGCTCGGGGCCATCGCAGTTCCAGTGAACTTCCGGCTCACCCCAGTCGAAATCGCTTTCCTGGTCGAGGATTGTGAGCCGCGCGTGATGATCACCGAAGCGGTTCTGGCTCCGGTGGCCACCCGGCTGCGTGACATCGAGCCGCTGGTCGGCACGATCGTGGTCGCCGGCGACGCACGCGAGGACGGTCTGCTCGGCTACGACGACCTGATCAACGAGCCCGGTGATCGCCACGAGCCAGTGGACATCCCGAACGACTCGCCGGCCCTGATCATGTACACCTCGGGCACCACTGGACATCCGAAGGGTGCCGTGCTGACCCACACCAACCTGACCGGGCAGACCATGACCGGGCTCTACACCAACGGCGCCGACGTAAACGACGTCGGCTTCATCGGCGTCCCGTTCTTCCACATCGCCGGGATCGGCAACCTGCTGACCGGGATGTGGCTGGGCATCCCAACGGTGATTTACCCGCTGGGCGCGTTCGACCCCGGCCATCTGCTCGACGTGCTATCGGCCGAGAAGGTCACCGGCATCTTCTTGGTGCCCGCACAGTGGCAAGCGGTGTGCGCCGAGCAGCAAGCCCGTCCGCGCGACGTCCGGCTGCGGGTGATGTCATGGGGCGCCGCTCCGGCACCGGAGACGCTGCTGCGGCAGATGTCGGAGATCTTTCCCGGCACGCAGATACTGGCCGCGTTCGGCCAGACCGAGATGTCGCCGGTCACCTGCATGCTGCTCGGCGAAGACGCCATCCGGAAGCGCGGATCGGTCGGCAAGGTGATCCCGACCGTCGCCGCCCGGGTGGTCGACGAGAACATGAACGACGTGCCCGTTGGCGAGGTAGGTGAAATCGTCTACCGCGCACCAACGTTGATGAGCGGCTACTGGAACAACCCGGAGGCCACCGCGGAGGCGTTCGCGGGTGGCTGGTTTCACTCGGGTGACCTGGTCCGAATGGACGAGGACGGCTACGTCTGGGTGGTGGACCGCAAGAAGGACATGATCATCTCCGGCGGCGAGAACATCTACTGCGCTGAGGTGGAAAACGCGCTCGCCGGCCATCCCGGCATCATCGAAGTCGCCGTCATCGGTCGGCCGCACGAGAAGTGGGGTGAGGTGCCGATCGCGGTCGCGGCCGTCGCGCAAGATGACCTGCGACTTGAGAACCTCAACGACTTCCTCAGCGAGAGGCTGGCGCGCTACAAACACCCCAAGGGTCTGGAGATCGTCGACGCGCTACCACGCAACCCGGCGGGGAAGGTGCTCAAGACCGAACTGCGAGCGCGGTACGGGGCCTGGAAGGAGCCCGAAACGGCCCCTGCATCAAAGGATCCGACAAATCGGACCGGAAGCTGACATAACGAAAAAACGCGGGTGACCTCGACGAAGGGTTAATTGTGCGGATGCGGTACATACCCAGCCGACCATCGGGTACAGTCCTGTGGTCTCTCTTACTACCTGCGAGTAAGGAGCCGGCGGTCACACACCGAGGGCTGGGGCGAGGAGGAGGCGTGCGACACGATCCGCCGCTACGCCGGGCCACCCGCGGTCTCGTCGGGAGGGGGCGGTGACGACGACGCCGACAGGGACAACGCTGGTCGACTACACCCGCGACCGGATGCGGGGGCCGCTGACGTTTGTCGGCGGCTTCTTCCGGATGTGTGTGCTGACCGGCAAAGCGCTATTCCGCTGGCCATTCCAGTGGCGCGAGTTCATCCTGCAGAGCTGGTTCATCATGAGGGTCGCGTTTCTGCCGACCATCATGGTCTCGATACCACTGACTGTGCTGCTGATCTTCACGCTCAACATCCTGCTGGCGCAGTTCGGCGCCGCTGACCTCTCAGGCGCCGGCGCGGCCATCGGTGCGGTCACCCAGCTCGGTCCGCTGACCACGGTGCTGGTAGTGGCCGGCGCAGGGTCAACGGCCATCTGCGCCGACCTGGGCGCGCGCACCATCCGTGAAGAGATCGACGCGATGGAGGTGCTCGGCATCGACCCCATCCACCGGCTGGTGGTACCTCGGGTCTTGGCCGCAATCCTCGTCGCCACCCTGCTCAACGGCCTGGTGATCACCGTCGGCCTGGTGGGCGGCTACATCTTCGGTGTCTACCTCCAAAACGTCTCGGGCGGCGCCTATCTCGCCACGCTGACCACGATTACCGGCCTGCCCGAAGTGGTCATCGCGACCGTCAAGGCCGCCGTGTTCGGACTTATTGCCGGCCTAGTCGGCTGCTACCGAGGGCTTACCGTCAGCGGCGGCTCCAAGGGTTTGGGCACCGCCGTCAACGAGACCGTCGTGCTGTGCGTCGTCGCGCTCTACGCGGTCAACGTGGTACTGACCACTATCGGCGTTCGGTTCGGGACGGGACGCTGACATGTCGACCGCCGCCGTACTGCGCGCCCGCTTCCCCCGGGCCGCTGCCAACATCAGTCGCTACGGCGGCGCCGCGGGCCGCGGACTCGACAAGGTCGGAAATCTCGCCTGGTTCACGGTTACCAGCGTCGGGTTGATCCCGCACGCGCTGCGCGAATACCGCAGGGAGACACTGCGGTTGATCGCCCAGATCGGGATGGGCACCGGTGCGATGGCCGTCGTCGGCGGCACCGTCGCGATCGTCGGCTTCGTGACGCTGTCCGGCAGCTCGCTAGTCGCCATCCAAGGATTCGCGTCGCTCGGAAACATCGGTGTGGAGGCATTCACCGGCTTTTTCGCCGCGCTGATCAACGTACGCATCGCCGCGCCGATCGTCACCGGTGTCTCGCTGGCGGCCACCGTCGGCGCCGGCGCCACCGCCGAGCTGGGGGCCATGCGGATCAGCGAGGAGATCGACGCCCTGGAGGTCATGGGCATCAAGTCAGTCTCGTATCTGGCGTCCACCCGGATCATCGCCGGGCTGGTGGTGATCATTCCGCTGTACGCGATGGCGATCATCGCGGCGTTCCTCTCGCCCCAAGTCACCACGACGGTGTTGTACGGGCAGTCGCACGGCACTTATGAGCACTACTTCCGGACATTCCTGCGCCCCGACGACGTGTTTTGGTCGTTCGTGGAGGCGATCATCATCACGGCGGTCGTGATGATCACCCACTGCTACTACGGGTACACCGCGAGCGGCGGCCCGGTCGGCGTCGGCGAGGCCGTCGGCCGATCGATGCGCTTCTCGCTGGTCTCGGTAACGGTGGTTGTCCTATTCGCCGGGTTGGCGCTCTACGGCGTCAACCCGAACTTCGCCCTCACGGTGTAGCCGCCATGACGACGCCGGTGAAGGAGAACCCGCCACGTATCCCGCCGTACAAGACGGCGGGTGTGGTCTTACTGCTAGTGGGTGCACTGGTAACTGCGCTGGTGTACTTGCAGTTTCGGGGTGACTTCACGCCGAAGACCAAGTTGCAAATGCTGGCTTCGCGGGCCGGGTTGGTGATGGATCCCGGTTCGAAGGTCACCTATAACGGGGTGGAGATTGGCCGGGTGGCCAGCATCTCCGCGGTGCAGCAGGACGGCAGGCCAGCGGCGAAGTTCATCCTGGATGTTTATCCGAAGTACATCAAGCTGATTCCGGCCAATGTGGACGCCAATATCAAGGCGACCACGGTGTTCGGCGGTAAATATGTGTCGTTGACGTCACCGAAGAACCCTACGCCGCAACGGATCACACCGCAGCATGTGATTGACGCGCGATCCGTCACCACAGAGATCAACACGTTGTTCCAGACGATCACCTCGATCGCCGACAAGATAGATCCGGTCAAGGTCAACCTGACGCTCAGTGCGGCCGCAGAGGCGTTGAGCGGGTTGGGCGACAAGTTCGGGCAGTCACTGGTCAACGCGAACGCCGTGCTTGATGACGTGAATCCGCTACAGCCGCAAGCTCGTCACGACATCCAGCAGCTGGCGGCGCTGGGTGACACTTACGCCAATGCGGCGCCGGATCTGTTCGACTTCCTCAACAATGCGGTGATCACGGCGCGCACGCTGCACCGCCAGCAAGACGATCTGGATGCGGCGTTGTTGGCCGCGACCGGGTTCGGCAACACCGGCGCTGACGTCTTTAGCCGCGGTGGGCCGTATCTACAGCGGGGACTTGCCGATCTGGTGCCCACCGCCAAGCTGCTCGACACCTACAGCCCGGAACTCTACTGCATGATCCGTAACTTTCACGACGTCGAACCCAAGGTCAATGCGGGGGAGGGCGGCGGCAACGGCTACTCGCTGCAAACCGACACCGAGCTGACGTCAGGGCTGGGATTCATACTGTCTCCCGCAGGGTTGACCGGCACATTGGGCACACTGGGACTCCTTGGGCTAGCCGGACTGGCCGGCGGGGCGCCGAATCCCTATATCTATCCGGAGAATCTGCCGCGGCTGAACGCGCATGGTGGACCGGGGGGTGCGCCGGGTTGCTGGCAGCCCATCACGCGTGATTTCTGGCCGGCGCCTGAGTTAGTGGTCGACACCGGCGCCAGCCTCGCGCCGTATAACCACTTAGAAGTCGGTTCGCCCTACGCGATCGAGTACGTCTGGGGCCGTCAGGTTGGGGATAACACGATCAACCCATGAAAATCACCGGTACCTTGGTCAGGCTCGGCATCTTCTCGTTGGTGCTGCTGTTCTTCACCGCGGTGATCATCGTGGTGTTCGGTCAGATGCGCTTCGACCGGACCTACGGCTACTCGGCGGAGTTCAGCAATGCCAGCGGGCTGCGCGACGGCCAGTTCGTCCGCGCTTCCGGGGTGGAGGTCGGCAAGGTCAAAAAAGTACAGCTGATCGACGGCGGTAAGCGGGTGCGGGTGGACTTCAACGTCGACCGCTCGGTGCCGCTGTATCAGTCGACGACCGCGGCGATCCGCTATCTCAACCTGATCGGTGACCGCTACGTGGAACTCAAGCGCGGGGAGGGCGAGGGCGCGGACCGGGTGCTGCCGCCGGGCGGATTCATCCCGCTGTCGCGGACTTCACCGGCGCTGGATCTCGACGCGCTGGTCGGCGGGTTCAAACCGCTGTTTCGGGCGCTGGATCCGGAGAAGGTGAACAGCATCGCGTCGGCCATCATCACGGTGTTTCAAGGTCAGGGCGGCACCATCAACGACATCCTCGACCAGACCGCGCAACTGACCTCGCAGCTCGCCTCGCGTGATCAGGCGATCGGTGAGGTGATCAAGAACCTCAACATCGTGCTGGACACCACGGCCAGGCATCGCAAGGAGTTCGACCAGACCATCGACAATTTCGAGAAACTGATCACCGGGCTGAAGAACCACGCCGATCCGCTGGCTGCCGGCACCGCGCACATCAGCAATGCCGCTGGAACGGTCGCCGACCTGCTGGCCGACAACCGCGCCCTGCTGCACAAGTCGGTGAACTATGCGGAGGCTGTTGCGCAACCGATCATCGATCAGCGTGACGGGTACAACGACTTGCTCCACAAGTTCCCGGGCGCGCTAAGCCTCTTCGGGCGCTCCATCGGCATCTACGGCGACTTCGTGAACTTCTACGTGTGTGACTTCACGATCAAGTGGAACGGACTGCAGCCCGGCGGCCCGGTCCGCACGGTCAGAGTCTGGCAGCAGCCCACGGGTAGGTGCACGCCGCAATGAGAACGCTCGAACCTCCCAACCGGCTGCGCATCGGGCTTATGGGCATCGCTGCGGTGCTGCTCGTCGTCGCCGTGGGCCAGACCCTGACCAGTGTGCCGATGCTTTTTGCTAAGCCGAGCTACTACGGGCAGTTCACCGATACGGGTCAACTGAGCAAAGGCGACAAGGTGCGCATCGCCGGCGTGGACGTCGGCCGCGTCGAGGGAATCAAGATCGACGGCGATCACATCGTGATCAAGTTCTCGACCGGCGGCAACACCATCGGCACCGAGAGCCGGCTGGCGATCCGCACCGACACCATCCTGGGTAAGAAGGTGCTCGAAATCGAGCCGCGGGGCAACCAGGTGCTGCGTCCGAACGGGATGCTGCCGCTGGGCCAAAGCACCACCCCGTACCAGATCTACGACGCGTTTTTCGATGTCACCAAGGCCGCCGCCGGCTGGGATATCGACACCGTCAAGCAGTCGCTGAATGTGTTGTCGCAGGCCATTGATCAGACCTACCCGCACCTGAGTCCCCTCCTCGATGGTGTGGCCAGGTTCTCCGACACCATCGGCAAACGCGACGAAGAGGTCAAACATCTACTCGCGCAGGCCAACAAGGTGGCCGGCGTGCTTGGTGACCGCAGCCAGCAGATCGACCGGCTGCTGGTCAACGCGCAAACCCTGCTGGCCGCGTTCAACCAGCGCAGCCGCGCGATCGACGCGCTGCTGGGCAACATCGCCGCGTTTTCGACACAGCTACGGGGGCTGATCACCGACAACCCCAACCTGCATCACCTGCTCGAGCAGCTGCGCACGGTCAGCGGCCTGCTGCAAGAGCGCAAGAACGACGTGGCGGAAGGGCTCGAGTTGATAGGAAAAGCCGCGGCGGGGCTCAACGAGTCGATCGCGTCGGGACCGTACTTCAAGGTGATCCTGGCCAATCTGCTGCCGTACTGGATCTTGCAGCCGTGGGTCGATGCGGCGTTCAAGAAGCGTGGTATCGATCCGGAGGATTTCTGGCGCAGCGCCGGGCTGCCCGCGTTCCGCTGGCCCGACCCCAACGGCACCCGGTTCCCCAATGGCGCCCCGCCGCCGGCCCCGCCGGTGTTGGAGGGCACCCCGGAGCATCCGGGGCCGGCTGTGGCACCGGGCTCGCCCTGCTCGTACACGCCGCCGCCGGAGTTGCTGCCGCGGCCATGGAACCCGATGCCGTGTGCGGGCATCAACCAGGAACAGGGCCCGTTCGGGCCCAATGGGCCGTACCCGGCGTTGCCTGACGTGCTATCGTCACCGCCCAACCCGAACGGTCTGCCGCCGACGCCGGGCATTCCGATCGCCGGCCGTCCCGGCGAGCCACCGCCGGACCTCCCGGGTACACCGGTGCCGCTGCCGCCGAACGCGCCGCCGGGCGCGCGCACCGAGAACCTGCAACCTGCCGGTCCGACTCCGCCGCCTCCGACATTCGCTCCGGGGCTGCCGCCGGGGCCACCGGCGCCGCCGGGGCCTGGGCCGCAGCTGCCGGCCCCGTTCATCCCACCGGGCGTGCAGGGAAGCCAGCCAGGCGGAGGCGGAGGCAGCTTAGGAGGTGGCCAGTCTTGAGCACCATCTTCGATATCCGCAACCTGCGGCTGCCGAGCCTGTCGCGGGCGTCGGTGATCGTCGGATCGGCGCTGGTGGTGCTGGCCCTCGTCGCCGGGTTCGTCGGCTGGCGGCTCTACCAAAAGCTGACCAACAACACTGTGGTTGCTTACTTTCCGGAGGCCAACGCGCTCTATTCCGGGGACAAGGTCCAGATCATGGGTGTGAAGGTGGGTGCGATCGACAAGATCGAGCCGGCTGGCGACAAGATGAAGGTGACGTTTCACTACAACAACAAGTACAAGGTGCCGGCCGACGCGTCCGCGGTGATCGTCAACCCCACCCTGGTGGCGTCGCGGAGCATCGTGTTGGTGCCGCCCTACAAGGGTGGTCCGGTGCTGGCCGATAACGCGGTAATCCCGATGGAGCGCACCCAGGTGCCCACCGAGTGGGACCAGCTGCGCAACAGCATCACCAATATCATCTCCAAACTTGGCCCCACGAAGGAGCAGCCCAAGGGGCCATTCGGTGATGTCATCGAGTCGTTCGCCGACGGGCTGGCCGGCAAGGGCAAGCAGATCAACACCACATTCGACAGCCTGTCGCGAGCGTTGACCGCGCTCAACGAAGGCCGCGGCGACTTCTTCGCGGTGGTGCGCAGCCTGGCGCTGTTCGTCAACGCCCTGCACCAAGACGACCAGAAGTTCGTCGCGTTAAACGAGGACCTCGCCCAGTTCACCGACTCGCTGACCCGCTCCGACCAGGACCTTGCCAATGCGATCCAGCAGGTCGATGCGCTGGTGCCGGTGGCCCGCCAGTTCTTCACCGACAACCGCGAGGTGCTGGCTCATGACGTCAACAACCTCGCCGACGTGACCACCACGCTGGTGCAACCCGAGCCGTTAAACGGGTTGGAAACCTTCCTGCACGTCTTACCGACACTCGCCGCGAACGAAGCGGGGATTTACCATCCGTCGCACGGCGGCATTTTCGGAATTCCGGCCATCCAGGCCTTCGCCAACCCGATGCAGTTCCTGTGCAGCGCGATTCAGGCCGGTAGCCGGCTGGGCTATCAAGAGTCCGCCGAACTGTGTGCGCAGTATTTGGCGCCCATTCTGGATGCGATCAAGTTCAACTACCTGCCGTTCGGTTTGAACTTTGGCAGCACCGCCGAAACACTGCCCAAAGAGGTCGCCTACTCCGAGCCGCGGCTGCAGCCGCCACCCGGCTACAAGGACACCACCGTCCCCGGGATCTGGGTGCCCGACACCCCAACCTCGCACCGCAACACCCAGCCCGGCTGGATTGCCGCGCCCGGGATGCAAGGGGTTCAGGTGGGGCCGATTACGGCGGGCCTGATGACCCCGCAGTCGTTGGCCGAACTGATGGGCGGCCCGGACATCACACCTCCACCGCCGGGGCAGACCCCGCCGGGACCGCCGAACGCGTACAACGAGGAGCCTGGTCCGTTGCCGTATATCGGCGTGCCAGACAACCCGCATCCGATCCCGCCGCCACCGCCGGGACCGGGCGTGGTCCCGGGTCCCGTCCCACCGGCGCCTGCGCCGGCTGGGCCACCGCTGCCCGCTGAAGCGGCCAGCGCACCGGCAGGAGCAGGGCAGTGAGGCGAGGCGTGAGCGCGATCCGCGCGAACGGCAAGCCGAACCATCGGCTCCAGAGGCGGGCGATGAGTGCCGTGAGCGCAATGGGCGGGCGGGTCCGGCACCGGTCCTGGCAGGGGCTCGCGCTGCTGGTGGCCGCGCTGGTGATGAGCTCGTGCGGGTGGCGCGGTATCTCCAATGTGTCGATCCCCGGCGGCCCGGGCACAGGGGCCGGCTCCTACACCATCTACGTGCAGGTGCCGGACACGCTGGCGATCAACGGCAACAGCAAGGTGATGGTGGCCGACGTCTATGTCGGCAAGATCCGTGCGATCAAGCTGAAGAACTGGATCGCCACGCTGACGCTGGGTTTGGACAAAAGCGTCAAGTTACCGAAAAACGCCACCGCCAAGATCGGGCAGACGAGTCTGCTGGGTTCTCAGCATGTGGAGCTGGCCGCGCCGCCCAACCCGTCCCCGCAGCTGCTGAAGGATGGCGACACCATCCCGCTGAAGAATTCGTCGGCTTATCCGACCACCGAGCAAACGCTGGCCAGTCTCGCCCTGGTGCTGCGCGGCGGCGGCATCCCCAATCTCGAAGTGCTGCAGAACGAGGTCTACAACATCGTGAACGGGCGGGCCGATCAGATCCGCGCCTTCCTCGGCAAGCTGGACACCTTCACCGCCCGACTCAACGAGCAGCGCGATGACATCACCCACGCCATCGATTCCACCAACCGCCTGTTGGCGTATGTGGGGCCCCGCTCGGATGTGCTGGATCGGGTGCTGACCGAATTCCCGCCGCTGATCAAGCATTTCGCCGACAAACAAGACCTGCTGATCAATGCGGTTGATGCGACCGGGCGGCTCAGCCAGGTGACCGACCAATACCTTGGGGCTTCGCGGGCCAATCTGTATCAGGATTTGCAGTCGCTGCAATGCCCGTTGAAGGAACTCGCCCGCGCCGCGCCTGATCTGCAGTGGGCGCTGCGGTTGATGTTCACAGTACCGTTCGACATCGACACTGCCATGAAGATGATCCGGGGTGACTACATCAACTTATCGGCGACGGTTGACCTGACCCTTAGTGCCATCGACAACGCGTTCTTGACCGGGACCGGCTTCTCGGGAGCGTTGCGCGCGCTCGAGCAGTCGTATGGCCGCGACCCGGCAACGATGATTCCCGACGTGCGGTACACGCCGAACCCGAATGACGCGCCCGGCGGGCCGCTGGTGGAAAGGGGGGATAGGCAGTGCTGACTCGCTTCGCAAAGCGCCAGTTGATCCTGTTCAGCATTCTGGGTGTGCTCGCGATCGTTGTGCTGGGTTGGTATTACTTGCGGATTCCAAGTCTGGTGGGGATCGGCCAGTACACGTTGAAGGCGGACCTGCCGGCGTCGGGCGGTCTGTACAAGACGGCCAACGTGACTTATCGCGGTATCACCATCGGGAAGATCACCGGCGTCGAGCCGACGGAAACCGGTGCGCAGGCGACGATGAGTATCGCCAGCCGCTACAAGGTCCCGATCGACGCGTCGGCGAACGTGCATTCGGTGTCGGCGGTCGGTGAACAATATCTGGACCTGGTATCGGTGGGTAACCCGGGCAAGTACTTCTCGCCCGGACAGACCATCACCAAGGGCACGGTGCCCGCTGAGATCGGGCCGGCGCTGGACACCGCCAACCGCGGGTTGGCGGTGCTGCCCAAGGAGAAGATCGGCTCGTTGCTCGACGAGACAGCCCAAGCGGTTGGTGGGCTGGGGCCGGCGCTGCAACGGCTGGTCGATGCGACCCAGGCGATTGTCGGTGACTTCAAGACCAACCTCGGCGACGTCAACGACATCATTCAAAACTCCGGGCCGATCATCGACAGCCAGGTCAACTCGGGTGATGCGATCGAGCGCTGGGCGCGTAACCTCAATATCTTGGCCGCGCAGGCCGCGCAAAACGATCAGCACGTCAAAAGCGTCCTGTCGCAGGCGGCGCCGACCGCCGATGAGGTCAACGCGGTTTTCGGTGACGTGCGCGACGCATTGCCGCAGACACTGGCCAATCTGGCGATCGTGCTGGACATGCTCAAGCGCTACAACAAGGGCCTCGAGCAATACATAGTGTTACTGCCGGAGGGTGCCGCGGCCGCGCAGACGGCAACCGTTTTTGTACCGGGTGGTGGCGTGCTGCTGGGCTTCAACGTAACCATCAACCAGCCGCCGCCGTGTCTGACCGGGTTCCTGCCGGCCCCGGAGTGGCGATCTTTCGTCGACACCCGCCCGGCACCGCTGCCGTCGGGGTTGTACTGCAAGATCCCCCAAGACACCCCGGCCAACGTGGTGCGCGGATCCCGCAACATTCCCTGCGTCGATGTTCCGGGCAAGCGGGCGGCCACGCCGCGGGAGTGCCGCGACCCCAGACCCTACGTTCCGTCGGGCACCAACCCGTGGTATGGCGATCCGAACCAGATCCGCAACTGCCCGGCGCCGGCGGCGCGCTGCGATCAGCCGGTGGATCCGGGCCGGGTGATACCCGCGCCGTCGATCAACAACGGCCTCAACCCGGCGCCCGCCGACCAGGTCCCGGGAACACCGCCTCCCATCAGCGATGTACTGGAGCGGCCGGGGTCGGGCACCGTGCAGTGCAACGGGCAGCAGCCCAACCCGTGTGTCTACACTCCCGCCGGGGGTCCCACCGCGGTCTACAGTCCACAAAGCGGTGAACTGGTAGGGCCCGACGGTGTCAAGTACGCGGTCGAGAATTCGAAGAAAACAGGAGACGACGGATGGAAGGAGATGCTGGCGCCAGCCGGCTGAACCGCACCGCTGCCGACGACTCGTCGTCTAAGGAGGTCGGAGCCAAAGGCCGCTGGTCGAAAGGGGGGATAGGCAGTGCTGACTCGCTTCATCAGGCGCCAGCTGATCCTGTTCGGCACCCTGACGGTGATCGCGATCGTTGTGCTGGGCTGGTATTACCTGCGGATTCCAAGTCTGGTAGGGATCGGTCAGTACACGCTGAAGGCGCACCTGCCGGCGTCGGGCGGCCTGTACCCCACGGACAACGTGTTCTACCGGGGGATCACCATTGGCAAGGTCACCGCCGTCGAGCCGACCGAACAGGGTGGTGGATCCGCGGCTGCGGGTCCGTGGCGTCGAAGGCTTGCGGGTGGCCGACGCGTCGGTGATGCCCGCCATCATCCGCGGGCACACCCACGCGCCGAGCGTGTTGATCGGGGAGAAGGCCGCCGATCGGAGCCGCACCGGATAGGTGCGGTGAGCTACACACCGGGGCCGCTGGCGGCGCTGCGCTGAGTCAGGGTGCGGAGCCGATCATCAAGTGTGGAGTGAAAGTGCCCGATCGCACTTTCGTGCCGACCGAACTCGACGAAGTCGTTGGCGCCGGCATGCAGGCCGCGCTGCACGGCGGCCGACATCGTGTTGTCCTCGATCGCATCCCGATCGACCAGGGCGCGACCTTTGCCGCGGTCGTCGCGTCGGTCCGCCGCCGGCGAGTCGCCGTTCATCGCATACGTGGTGAAACCGGAGTGTTCGACATCGATCGGGTCGATCACGACGACGATCATTCGATCCGGGAACGTCCCCAGCATCACGTTCGGGAACAGGTGATAGACAAACGTGACGCGGTGACCGATCACCCACGACGACTCCGGCCGGTCGCGCAGGCGTTCGATGTTGCGGTACGGGAACGTGATTCGGCTATTCGGCCCGAACGTCTCGACCACGTTGAGATCGTCGTACTGCAGCGGGTAAAACGTGTCCCGGTGCGTCGAGCGGATGTGGTAGCCCTCCAGGAACTGCTCGACCAGGACCTTCCAGTTGATCGCGAACACGGTGGACTTCGCATCGATAAGCCTGGTGGCCATCTTGTCGCGCCACGGCGCCCCGTCGGTCAGCGCATCGACGTTGGTCATGGGCTCGGACTCGAGGGATTCGACGACGATCAGGCCGTCGACCTCGCGGCTGGCCACCTCGACGAGCCCACGCGAGGACACGTCGAGATCCGGGAAGCCCTCGGCGTGCGGAACATGCGCCAACGAGCCGTCCAGGCGATACGTCCAGCCGTGGTAGGGGCACACCAGCGCATGCGCGCAGCCCATTCCCTCGACCAGTGCCGTCCCCCGATGGCGACATGCATTGCGGAACACCCGAACGCGGCCGTCCCTGTCCCGCACCGCCACCAGCGGCACCCCGAAGCTGACACGTTCGACGTGGTCACCCGGGTGGGGAATCGTTGCGGACGGAACGAACACGCTGGGCGCCGAGCGCAGTATCCGAAGCTCGTCGGCGAACCGTTGGGGATCCAGGTAGTTCTGCACCGGTTCACGCCACGACGGCCCCTCGTCGGTGGTTCCGGCGTCGATGTGCGCAAGGACACGACGAACGATCTCGACGTCGTCCGCGAGTGGGCTCCTCCCGGTGGAAACACCCATCGTCCAAAGCATCACGCATTACTCGCCACATGTCAATATAATTGTGATATGAATACTTCGTCCCGGGCCTCGGTCAGCGACCTGATCGGCGACCGCGCGCTCACCGCGCGGTCGGTGCTGGCGTCCGCGCTGCTGGGCGCCGACCAGCCCCGCCTTCCGGTAGCGGTTCTGGTCGCGGCCGCGTCGCTGTTCGGGATCAGTGCCGGCGCCGCCCGAACCTGCCTGTGGCGGATGGTCTCCGACGGGGAACTCACCAGCGACAACGGGACGTATGCCCTTGCCGGCCACCTGCTCGAGCGACGCCACCGGGTCGACGACGCGGCGCGCGCCGACGACGCCACCGCGCGTGGTTGGGACGGGACGTGGGAGCTCGCGGTGGTGTCACTCGAACGACGTCCGGCCTCCGACCGGCTGGAGCTACGCAAGGCGGCCCGGGCCCTGCATCTTGGCGAGATCAGGGAAGGCGTGTGGATCCGGCCCGACAACCTCAACCCCGACCGCCTCCCGACGTCACGCTCCGTGCTGGATGCGCAGTGCGTCCACTTCCACAGCGCGGCCGCCGATCTCGCCGCCGACACCGTCACCGCGCTGTTCTCACTTGACCGGTGGGCGCACGACGCCAGACGGCTGGCCCTGGCGATGGAGGACGAACTTGACTGTGCTGCCGATGAAGCCGCGGACATGACCGCGACGCTGACCTACCAGTTCGCGCTGTCGATCAGCGTCGTCCGTCACCTTCAGCTCGACCCGCTGCTTCCCGTCGCACTGCTGCCCGGGCAGTGGCCCGCCAGGCAACTCCGCGCGACATACTGCCGTTTCGACAAGGCTTTCAAGCGACGGATGAACCGGGCGACGTTTCAACGCTAGTCGTTTGGCGCGGCGGGCAGAATGGCGTTGATGACCATGAACGCCAAGCGCCGGCGCGCGCACCGGAAACTGGCCGCGCTGCCCGATGTGCGGCCCGTGCGGCGGCCCGTCTCCGCGGGCAGCGACGAGCGTGCGCCTATCTGCGCGTCTCCAAAACCAAGCTGCGCCAGTACATCGCCGACAGGCTGACCCGCCCATATCGCCTTGGCCCCAAGAACCTGCGTTCGACCCCGGGACCTGGACGGGGTGCTGTCATGACGGCTAAGGCCCGCGCAAGGTCGCGGCGGCCGCCAGCGCGAAGTTGGCCGAAAGGTCAACGCGCTCAGCGGTTTTGCAGGAAAAACTCATCGCCGCCAGGACGGAGCTGGATGCCGCGGGCGACCGCCTGGCCCGGCAACGCGAGACGCGCACCGACGACGAGTGGCAGCGTGGGCGGTGTTGACGCGGCGGCCTGTGGGGCAGGCACCGCTGGAACCTCCAGCGCGTTGCTGAGAGCAACCTTCCCAGGCAATGGAAGGACCGGTGTTTCTGGCCGGCGATGCCGCCTATGTTCACAGTCCGGCTGGAGGGCAGGGCATGAACCTGGGCATTCAGGATGCGGTCGATCTGGCGCACACGCTGTCCGCGTCGATGAAGGGTGCCAAACACGCCGACCTCGACGGCTACGAACGACGACGCCGCCCGATCGCCCGCGCCACAGTCACTTTCACGAATTTCATGACCCGTGCCTCGATCATCAACAACCGCCCGGGCCAACTCGCGCGCAACGCCGTGTTCTCCCTCATCGGAGTCCTACCCCCGGTACGCAGACAGATGGCCCCGCACATGTCCGAACTCGCCTGAAACGGAACAACAATGGCTGCAGCGCGGCTCAACGGCCTGCACCACATCAAACTGCCGGTCAGCGACCTGGACACCAGCCTCACCCGGTATGGGCAGGTGTTCGGCGCCGAGCACCTCACCCGGTTCGATCACCACGACGGGTCCGGCGTCCGCTACGCGGTGACCCTGCAGCTGCCCGCCTCGAAATCCGATCGAACTGCGGTGGGCGCCCGCGGCCGCCACCGCCACCGTCAAGGTCATGGAAGTGAAGATGCGACTGGCCGTCAATGCAGCAGCCCGAGTCCCAGGACTCCTGAGGTAGAAACCGCGCGTCTGGCGACAACTAGTAGGACGATTGGTAGGATATCGAGTATGGCGAAAGAGAAGATCTCGGTGACGGTGGACGCGGCCGTCCTCGCCGCGACCGACGCGGACGCTAGGGCCGCCGGCTTGAATCGGTCGGAGATGATCGAGCAGGCCCTACGCAACGAACATCTGCGTGTTGCCCTGCAGAACTACACGACCCGGACCGTCCCGGCGCTCGATATCGACGCGTACGCACAGAAGGTGTATCAGGCGAACCGAGCCGCCGGCCTGTGATTGCTCCCGGCGACATCGCACCACGCCGCGACAGTGAACACGAGCTCTATGTCGCTGTTCTGTCCAACGCGATCCATCTCGCCGCTGATACCGGGCGTGTGATCACATGCCCGTTCATTCCCGGCCGGGTCCCCGTTGACGTCATGGCGATGGTCGTCGTGGTCGAGCAACCCGAAGGCACGCTTCTGCCGGAACTCGTGCAGTGGCTTCCTCTCGCTGCGCTCGACGAACCAATTGGAGCTATCGGGGCTGACGCCTTACGCGAGACTACAGCGATCGTGACTGCGCTCATCTCTTAGGCCCAGCTGGCGATGCGCCGAAATCTTTGAATGCCGGGTTGCCGCAAGTCAGGTGGCGAAGGTACCTCATTACAAGTTGGCAACGGCGGCTGTTGCAGCGATGAGGGGCGCGTCACGGAGCCCCAGGTTTCTACTGCTTGCGTTTCATCACGTGACGCTTCAGCGTCGGCGCGGGTAGGTGGGGAGCTCGTTCACCGAGCTTGCCCGGCTGACCGGCAACGAGAACTTTCGGCCCCGCCGGTGATCGGTCCGGTGTGTCAGGCCGTGACAGCCACGCACAGCAGAGAACTCCTGGTCTGCGATGAAACGGCGCAGTCAGAATGAGACGGTCCCAGATAGATTGAGCAAGGACATACTGAATGTGTAACCCTGGCAATACATTAAGAACTTCATGCTGTGTAATCTATTGCAGGATAACGATTTGCTGATAATATGTTATTATGTCGAGTAAACTCCGAAAAGGGCTGCACCACAGCCGATTACATACCATGATAATGCCGACTTATAAGTATGCCAGAGTTCCGAACAACGCGCTGCGGGCTTGAATACAGGTGCTCGCGCACTGGATGTCGCCGGTACTGAGCGCCCAGCTCTCAGGAATTGGCGGCGCCTGCGTCACAACAGCGAGTAGGTAGAAATCCGGTTTGCCTCGCTCGTTAGGAATCAAATCTGGGGCGAAGTCGTACGGCGTCTCGCGCCGCAACTTCTTTACCGCCCGGTCAAGGGACCGCATATGCTTCTGCGCTCGCGCCAGCTTCTGCCTGGCACTCGGTATGCCACTTTCGACCATAGCGGCGACTGTAACGCGGGAAGTCAGCTTCGCTGCGACGTGTCGCACTCGGTCCGCCCGGATCAGGGCGGATGATGAGCCAATGCGAGTCCTCACCACCCGTGGCGGCGAGCTAGCCGTCCCGTTCCCTCCGATCTGCGACGACGGCTCATGCCCATGTCACGTGGCCGCCGGCCTCGACTCCGGCTGCCCGGTTCAGACCGTCACCGTCGCTGACCGCGACGACGTCACCGCCGACCAGCTCCGCGCCGGCGCCGTCGAGCTGCTGCACTACCTCGGCTGGGCGCCCGGGCTGGGCGTCGACGCGACCGCCGAGCTGGCCGCCGGCATGGCCGACGAAGCCCTCGAGGCGGCGGCGGAACACCCGCCGGGCACCCGGCTGCGGCCACACTTCGACAGCGACGGCGGCGCCTGGACCTACACGAAGGCGCCGAGCTGATCGTCACCGGCCGGCCGTTCCTTGCGCGAACCTTGGCTATTTGCAATGGATTTCGAGGCTTCTGACCGTTCCAGACGATGCGGGTCGGCTGACCAGCGACCGGTAGATCACCTCCCTGGACCTGCGCGGTGGCCGAGACTGCATCCCGAACAGCCTCCGTAGGTCGGGCACCGCTCCCCCTCCACGATGCTGCTGAATGCATCCCGAGCCAGCTCAGATCACTCGAATACGGCAAGGTCGAATACGGTTACCGGTAAACTGCGCGGTTTCATTATCACTTGGGTTCGCAACATGTTTCGACATCTCGCGTGTTGCCGATAATTGGTTGGTCGATTCGTTTCCTGGTGTTGCAGTTATTTCCTAAGCAGTTGCTTCGGCATAAACGGTCAACCCCGCAGTGATTCATCAGATCAATCAAACTTGGTTCGGTTAGAAGAGGCGGTGGTCCGTTTGGCCGGCCCTTCGCTCCGCAGTCCAGCCAACGAGGCCGCTCCCCGGCCGGGGGACTGATCGCCGGCTGATTTGCCCGAATCGGCGTCCCTGACATCGCGCTCACGTCACGTTCACGGCAGGATAAGCGGCGACTGTCACTGTCTTCGCCGTCGGCTCCGATGCCTGCCCCACAATGTCGGCGACGTCTGTCATCGGCTTGACGTCCAGCGCATCGACCACCTCGGCCGGAAGATCGTCGAGATCCGGCTCGTTGCGCTGCGGAATGAAAACCATTGACAGACCGGCGCGTTGGGCGGCCAGCAGCTTCTGCTTGACGCCGCCGATGGGCAGCACTCGGCCGTTGAGCGTCACCTCACCGGTCATGCCGACATCGGCGCGTACCTGGCTCCGGTGGCCATCGACACCAGCGCGGTCATCATTTCCCACGGCGCGCCCCGTACCCCACTGCGCGATGACCTGGGCATTCGTCAAACTATTGTTCGAACAAGTGGAACAACGTCTGACGGTGGAGGACCTACGCAGCGTGATTGCAATCGTTCAGTCGGCCATCCACAGTGAGCCCTAAACGCCAGGGCCGGAGCGACCGGTTCCGGGCAGCCGGATGCCGAATTGGGAGCCATCTACGGCCTGTCCAGTTCGCCGGCGTGGCCCGGCGTCATGAACATCGCCACCGCGCTGCGATACTTTGGCCCACCCTGTCCAAACTCGCCGTGACCCCGCACGACCGTGGTCCTCGGCTCAGCAGCGGGTGCGCCACCGGTCCACCACGGGCATATACGCCGATGGCGATGCAGGGCTGCGCAGCGGGCCGGACTCCAGCTTCATGACCGCCCCCTGCGCCAATGACATCCCGCGATCAGCGGCCTCCCGGCGCAGCTGCCTTCTCAGGGCCGGGGAAGCCGGCACCAGAAGCGCGTCGGCCGGCGCGGCGTGCCCGAGCACGCCGATAACCTTCCCGACGAATCTTCTGAGGCGATCGACGGCCTCTCGGGGCGGGGCGGTCGCGACCGACAATCCACCGGGAAGGCCGTGGAAGCTGTACGTGGCGATTCCAGCACCGGGTATTTCTGAGACGAACTTCTGAGACGTTGCAACCTGGACAATCGACCACCCTCAAGGAAGGCGGCTGTCTGTCTCGAATCTCTAGTTTTCGAGACATTGGCCAGACAAAGCATTTAAGAGGTCCGTGGTGCGAACTCCTATAAATGTATTGGGGGTGCGTCAACCTGCATCAGTTCTGGTCGCTGACGCAGGCCTAGGTCGTCGTCGGCGACTGGAAACACGAATATAACTGGCATCGGCCCCCACTCCGCCCTCGACTACTAGCCGCCAGCCCGCTACGCCGGACCTGCGCCCACCGATCACCCCGCCGAAGGGTTAGAACAGTGACGCACCTTGCGATTAAGTGACATCGTAGGTTGCGACGGGGTGTAGGCGGAGTCGATGCAACACTGTTAGCTATTAGTGGCCCGATAATCCAACCCCGCGGAAAGTCTTGGGGGATCCGGGTTTAAGTGTGACGGGCTGCTTCTTGGACGAGTTGGACGCGGGAGGAAAGGCCGAGTTTGGTGTAGGCGTGGCTGAGGTGGGTTTGCACGGTGCGCGGTGAGACGAACAGCCTCGTGGCGATGTCCTTGGTGGCGAGTCCTTCGCTGACCAGTCGCACTATGTTGCGCTCGGTGGGGGTGAGCGATTCCCAGCCGCTGGTGGGCCGTTTGCGTTGGCCGCGCCCGCGCTGGGCACAGGCGATCGCCTCCTCGCTGCCGGTCCGGGACGGCCGTTGGAGGTGTAGCGGGGCGTTGTCTTGCTCGGAGTCGCTCGACCTCGGCTCGTAGATCGTTCTGGCTGTAGAGCCAGGATCGGGAGACTCGCGCTTCCCGCGCCACCGAGTCGAAAGTGATTGGCGCGCCCGTTGTTTCCATACGGCGCAGCGCGGTGACCGCGCGCTTGCAGGTGGCGGCCGCGCGGCGTCGGGCGGCGGCGATGACGAGGTGGGAGTTGTCAGCCCGCATCGACCACGTCCTCCTGTTGGTCGTTCTCGATTTCGTCGATCATGAGTTCTAGATTGGTGAGGACCTGCTGGTTCATCTCCACCATGCGTGACTGCCCGTTGCCCTTGGAGACGTCGATGAGGGTGAGCGTGCGGCAATGCTGCTCGCGCAGCTCGGGCAGGAACTCAGGTCCGGTGAGGAAGACCGGGCAAGTCAAGCAAGCGTTGGCGTGCGGACACGACCGTTGCAGCGGCAGCCCGCAGTAGCCGTTGGGCAGTGTCTGGGTGGCCATGCCGTATCGGGTCTTCGCCCATCGTGCTTGTGCTACTGGACCGTTCGGATCGAGGATGACGCGCTCGCCTTTGATGTTGACCTTGGTGGCGGCCTCCCATCGGCGACGCACCGTCTGATCCGTGATCTTCGCGTAATGCGAAGTCATCTACGAAGATTCGTGTTTGATATGCGGGTGATCTGTGGGCGTTCGGCCTAGGTTGGTTCGTCGACCGGCGAGCGAGGAGATCCCGTGCATCAGTTCATGCCATGCCTGATCCGTCACCACCGCGGGACGGAGTTGGCGGCGATCACGCTGGGGCATCCGCTGTTGGGCGAGTACCTGGCTTTCGTTGCGGCGCGGGCTCGGACGAACACCTGGCTGGCGGTTGCGTCGGATTTGAAGACCTTCTTCGGTGTGGTTGCCAACGAGCCGGCCCAGGTGAACGCCTCGGATGTGTTCGCGTTCTTGGCGGTTCAGCGAACTCCGCGCCTGGGCGAGCGGGTGGTGCGG
>DASPOT010000097.1:0-3188 GCA_035625875.1 Mycobacterium sp.
CGGGCGGCGCTGCGTTCGCCGACACTGCCCGACTTTCACGCGCTGTTGGCGTCCATCGCGTTGACCATCGCGGCGGGCGCGCTCGGCAGAATCGACGACATCACCGACGTCGTGGCCGAGGCCATCGACCGCGCGATCACGTCGTTTCAGGCGTCGCCCATGAGGTTCTGGTATGGCGGCGTCTATGCGCGCGCCTGCCGGTTGAACGGGCGCATCGACGAATGCGTGCGCTCGGCCAAGCAGCTATCCGAGTCGGCACGCGACGTTCCCGGTCTTGCCTATGCGAACCTGGCATTCTTGCTGGGCCACGCCGAGCTGGCGCAGGGGAATATCCCTGCCGCGGTGAGACTGCTGCACGAGGCGCTGGCCGGGGCGGAGAAGCACAGCGTCACCACCGGTTTGCGAGCAGCGAGCTGCTTCTATTTGGCCGAAGCCCACGCCAAGCTGGGTCAACCGGATGCCGCCAACGCGGCGATCACCGAAGCGCGGCAATGTGTGCCGGGCGACTACGTGTTCATGCAGACCGGTCTGGCGGTGGCCAGCGGCTGGGCGCTGGCGGCCAGCGGGTATCTGACCGACGCGATCTCGATCGCCCGTGCGGCCGGCGAGGATGCGCGCAAGCGTAACCAGCCAACGTACGAGCTGGCCTGCGTGCAAGTGGCGGCTCAATGGGGCGACACGTCGGGGGCGACACGCGCGCGGGAACTGGCCAATGCATTATCGCTTCCCCTTGTTGATGCCGTTGTGCGGCATGCGGAATCGTTGCTGGCCGACGATGGGGAGGGTCTGCTGGTGGCATCGGCCGACTACCGGGCGCTCGGGGATCGGGCCGCCGCCGCCGACGTCGCTGCCCAGGCGGCCGTGGCGTTCAGCCGCAACCAGCAGCGCAAGCGCAGCCTGTATGCCGCAGCGGTAGCGCAGCAGCTGGCCACCGACTGCGGCGGGCTGTGCACGCCGGCGCTGCGCAACCCAGTAGAGCAACCGTTGACCGGCCGTCAACGCGAGGTCATCGAACTGGTCGCCGCGGGCTTGTCCAACAAGGAGATCGCCGAGCGGCTCGTCACGTCGGTGCGCACCGTGGAGGGGCACGTCTATCAGGCCTACCAGCGCCTGGGAGCCGGGTCGCGCGAGGAGCTGGTCGCGTTGCTGCGGGCCGGCCGGGGTGGCTCATAATCTGCCCATTTCTCGTGACATGCGGGCGCGCTCGATGTACCAGGCGCGATGAGCGTTCGAGGACAAGCTCACCGACGTGGTCGGGCTGTATGTGAACCCGCCGGAGAACGCGATCGTGCTGTGCATGGATGAGAAGTCGCAAGTGCAGGCGCTGCAGCGCTCGCAGCCGTCGCTGCCCATGAAGAAGGGCCGGCACCATGACCCATGACTACAAGCGCAATGGCACCACCACGCTGTTCGCCGCGCTCAACGTGCTCACCGGGTAGTGATCGGGCAATGCCTGCCGCGACACCGCCACGAAGAGTTCCTGGAGTTCCTGCGCACCATCGACCGCGAACTGCCCAAAGGACTTGCCGTGCACCTGATCCTGGACAACTACGCCACCCATGTGTGTCCTGGAAGTGAAGTGATGAGGATGTAGGAGGTCCCCAGCACGTAGCGTGCTGTGCCAGTGATTACCTGTTGACTGAACTACCGGAGGGGGCCGTGCAGTTCGGTGGACGAGCGGTTGTCGGGGTGGTTATGGTCCCGGTCCGTGATCGATAGAGACGAGGATGATCGGGATCTCACGTCGTTGATCGTGCCCCGGGTCGGCTGTCTGGCCGAGTCCGGCGATCTGTGGCAGCCGTGGCGGCTACTTGATCCGGCGGGCGAGGTGGTCGAGCTGGTCGCGGCGTGGCTGCGGGATTTGCAGGCGGCCGGGCGGTCTGCTTTGACCCAAAGGTCGTACGGCATGGACCTGTTGCGCTGGTTCCGGTTCCTGTGGGCGGTCGACGTGGCGTGGAACCACGCCACTCGAGCCGAGGCACGCGACTTCGCCCGTTGGATTCGGATCGCCGAGAAGCCCCAACATCCCGGCGCTGATGCGGGCATCCCGAACCCGGTGACGGGAAAACCCAAGCCGGGCAACAAGTATGCGGCCAGCACACGAGGCCATAGCGAGAGCGTGCTGCGAGGGTTCTACGAGTTCCACCGCGAGGCCGGGTCGGGGCCGATGGTCAACCCGTTTCCGCTGGCACGCCGTCATCGGCGGGCGCACGCCCACCATAATCCAATGGAGCCCTTCCGCAACGAGCGATCGGGGCTCTGCCGGCCGCGGCATGTCCAGCGAGCGCCGCACAGTATCGCGGACGGGAAGTTCAACGACCTGTTCGCCCAGTTTCTCTCGCACCGTGACCGGGCCCTGGTCGCGTTCTGGGTCTCCTCGGGTGCGCGGGCGTCGGAGTTGCTCGGTTGCCGCCACCGCGACGCCGGCCCCGGTCAGCAGCTGATCACGGTGGTGCGCAAGGGTACGCGGGCGGTCCAGCAGGTGCCGGCCTCGCCGGACGCGTTCGTGTGGTTGCGGCTGTATCAGGCGCAGACGCGCGGCCTGGTCCCGGCCCAGGCCGACGACCCGTTGTGGTGGACACTGCGGCGACCGTTCCGGCCGTTGACCTACCACGCCGCCTATCGGATGTTCTGCCGGCTCGAAACGAACTATTCGCTTCACGATCTTCGTCACACCGCCGCCTACAGGATGGCCCGCGACCCCGAGATGCCGCTGACCGACGTGCAATGGGTCCTCGGCCACGCCCTGCTCAGCACCACACAGATCTACACGACGCCGCTGCCCGAGGACGTCATCGCTGGGGTGCTCGCCCACCATGCACGCCGCGCTGCCCAGGCTGCGCAACCGTCCTCGGATGTGGGCCTGCCGATGGGCTCGTATCGGCCGGAGACGCTGAACATTCTGTTCGGGAAGGGCACGGCGTGACCGCGCAAACCCTGACCACGGCCCGGACCGGGCGTCGGCTCGGCCCCGCAGCGGCGGGGCTGCTCAGGCAATTCCCGCCCCGCCGACCGGAATCGAGCTGGCCGGGCACCGAGCAGTCACGCGAACAGGTGTCAACGCGGTTGCTCACGCCGCCATTCGTCCTCGACGCGCCCGGCACGCAGGCCCGCCGCCGCGCCGGCATCGGCAAGATCCTGCGCTGGCTGGAGCAACATCCTGGGCAGACTTGGCAGGACCGCTGGCT
>DASPOT010000098.1:0-5714 GCA_035625875.1 Mycobacterium sp.
GCGGATCGATCGGGTGGGCCGACCCGGGCAGCGGAATCGCGTTCGGCTTTGTGCACAACCGGTTGCAGACCCCGATGGTCTTCGATCAGGCCACGTTCATCGCGTTGGGCGTATTGCTGCGGCGCGGCGCGGCCGCGGCCCGAAGGCATGGCTATCACATCGTGCCCGACCTCGGGGCGGCCTACCCCAAACCGTCACGGGTTGTCGCGGGATAGATCGCTGTCACGACTGGCCGTTGCCAGGTGTGGATCGCGATCGACAATAGCAACGCGGGAGGCCCCTACATGGCTCCAGCGAGAATTCGGGGGACTTTCGCCGAGCCGCTACGCGGGGGCAGCCGTATCGTTCAAATGGCGTGGGAGCAGGCCATGATTGCGCGACCAGTTTGGTAGCGGATGGCACTCGTTAGTGCTCTCGGAGCTTGATCTTTCCGACGCAACCGTCGAGGTCGTCGAGCGCAAGGGCCGCGGGCATCCTGACACCATTTGCGATGCTTTGGCTGAGACGCTGTCGCGCAACCGGTGCCGCGAATATCGGGAGCGGTTCGGACGGATCCTTCATCACAACGTCGACAAGGCGCTGCTGTGCGCCGGCTAAAGCGATTGTGGTCATGGCCAGGTCCTTTTGATTGTGGTTCTGGGTCGATAAAACGAAACTCGACGAGTGGGCAGCCCGACGCGCAGCACGCCGAGGTGTGGGGATTTCGGTGTCCGTGATCACTTAGCGGCGGTCGTCGTCGTCGGCGATGTGTTCGGCAAGCCCCTCCCTCGCCAGCGCCCTGAGGAAGCCGTAGGCGGCCATCCCAGCCGAACCGGGATTTTCGACGATCCACTCGTTAATCTTTGTGATCGCCTTGGCTAAGTCGTCGCGCTTGACCCGTACGAGGTACGTCTTTCGATCGTCGTTCGGATCGTCACTGGCTTGCGTGACGGCGAGAGGGTTATTGAACGCGTAAGCGATCCCGTGCACGGCATCGTGGTTTAGTGCCCAATGAATTTCTTTGGGCCGCAGGCGGTCCACCGCCAGATTGCGGTAGGCGTTCTCGTCGTTTGAATTGCTCACCTGGCCGATTGTCCTCCACTGTCAGCTCGCGGCGACCGGTGCGATCTACCGATCGTTCCGATCGAAGCGCCGGGTTGGGCTCAAGGCAGGCACAACAGGCTGGCGACGCAGCTCATACACCGCCCGACGTTGGCCGGGTGCTACGGGCGTTGACGAGGTGGGCCAGGTGGGCCATCAACGACCAAGAGCGAACCGTTCGCGCAGGAGCGCCAGCACCCTTTTCACCTGCGCATCCCTGGAGGGGGGACCACCACTTGGCGGTGCCTTCCTGGCCCCTTCGGGCATCGGGTGATCAAGCTGCTTCTCGGTGTTGTCAGTGGTCGTCATGGCAGGGGCTCTTCCTTCTTAAAGGCACTGTTTGATGATATGCATCACTGACACGCCGTCAATAAGTGCCAGCGCCAATTCGACTGTGCGCTTACACGGTTCGACACATGAATAGCGCAGCGTAACGGATAGGCGTAACGTTTCCGTTATGGCAGCTTCTCGGCTGCAATGCTTGATGTGTGGCGCCGTGTTCTACGGTCGCGCCGACGCGCGCTACTGCTGCGGGGCGTGCCGCCAAAAATCCCACCGGGCACGCGCTGGTGTGCCACGGCGCACCGCCATCCAAGCCCAGGGTGCCGCCACTCGCCGGAGCGCACGAGACATCCGTGAGCACGCGCAGGCGGGCGGGAGCGATCCGCTCAGAGCCGCGAACCACGCGCAGCAATGATCGCGACAACCGGTTCAAGTAATACGGGAGGGTGAGCCCGACTGTGACCAGCTCGACTAACCGGCAGCGATGACTCGTTTGCTCGTTTGACTTAACCTGGGGGTCAAGTGGTTTGCCCTCATTCGGCTTGACTGGAACCCAGAACCTTAATACCAGTGCCGGGAACTACGCACGGATCTGCTCGACCCACACCTTCGACGACCGGACCGCCACGGTGGCCGACGCCAAGGTGGCCGGCCTTTCGACCGCCGGGGCGGCGCAAATAGAGCACGAGCCAGCGGGCGACCGTTTGTGCGATCTCGGTGCCGTGGTCATCCTCGACCAGCGATAGTGCGAGGTCGATTCCCGCGGTCACACCCGCGGCCGTCCAGACCGTCTCAGAGCTACGGATGAAGATTGGGTCGGGATCGACGTCGACGGCCGGGAACTCGCGGCCAACCGCCCCGCGAAGGCCCAGTGTGTGGTCGCACGGTGGCCGTCCAGCAGTCCCGCTTCGGCCGCGAGGAACGCACCCATGCAGACGGAGACGATGCGGCGGGCATGGCGGGAAACCGCTTTGATCCAGCCCAAGAACTCGAGGTTGGATCGTGCGGCATCGACACCACCGCCTCCGGGCAGCACGACGGTGTCGACAGGCTCGCTCGGGTCTGGCAGCGACATCGACATGAAGGCCAGTCCGGTTGCCGTGGCCACCGGTTGGCCGTCGATTGAGCCCACGACAACCTCGTATCCGCCGCTGGTCAGCAGCGATGCACCAGTGAACACTTCGTACGGCCTCACCACATCGAGCGCCTGCACGACAGGAAGCCAACGATAACCACCTTGCGAGCCACGGACTCAGTGTTGGCCAGGAGACAGTGTGTCGTCTGCGTCTTGTACCCCACCAATTAGGACATCCAGCGGGAGCGAGCCTACCGATAACCCGCCGTATTTGCGCTTGGGCGTCGGACCTGACGCAACCCCGCCCCGTCGACCTTGGCAGACTGTGCATATGGCACAGATAACCCTGCGTGGAAACGCGATCAACACTGTCGGCGAGTTGCCGACCGTCGGATCCCCGGCCCCTGGATTCAGGCTGACCGGCGCAGATCTGGGAACGGTCACCAGCGAGCAGTTCCGTGGTAAGCCCTTGTTGCTAAACATCTTTCCGTCCGTCGATACACCGGTATGCGCCACCAGCGTGCGGACCTTCGACAAGCGCGCCGCCGCGAGCGGTTCGACCGTGCTGTGCGTGTCCAAAGATCTGCCGTTCGCGCAGAAGCGATTCTGCGGAGCGGAGGGCACCGACAACGTTATGACAGCGTCGGCATTCCGTGACAGCTTCGGTGATGACTACGGCGTCACCATCGCCGACGGTCCCATGGCCGGGCTCCTTGCCCGGGCCGTTGTGGTGATTGACGCCGACGGCAACGTCGCACACGCGGAACTCGTGCCAGAAATCGCCAACGAGCCGGACTACGACGCGGCGCTGGCCGCACTGAGCGAGGGTTAGGTTGATTCGTAGACCCGAGCCCGCTTAGGCCTCTCAACTAGACGTCAGCGTAAACGGCAACCAATACCTGCCGGCACCATCTCCAGGACATCCGGGTGCGCCGACGGCGAACGTCCTTCCGGTGGAACCTCCGTCAGTCACGCGGGTCCACGAGGTCACCGAAGCTTTCCGCCGGGTAGACGGATGCACCCACGCTTCTGACCCGGTTGGTCAACGCCCGGTCTGAGGCCACGACATGAATTTCGTTAGGTCGAGCGTCGGCGCGCACCAGCTGGACGATCTCGTCGTTGGCCGAGTTCGCGGCCGCTTTGAGCGCATGCGCGATCTCGATCAGCGATGAGCGGATGACGGTTGACGGTGGCCCTTCAAACACCACCGTCACGTGCTCGCCCTCAGCAGACGCCCAGCGGTCGAGCTTCTCCACTAGCGCCGCCATCGCGCCGAGGGACCTCCACAAACGCTCGCTGCAGTTCGGTGGATCGCAGGCAACATTACGCTGTGGGCGCACGCGCTCCCTTGCCTCTAGGGTGCCGCTAGAACCACCTTCGTTTCGGGACTTCTTCAATTCCGCCTGGAACTGCTGTACCTCTCCTCTCCAGGGTGACCCCTCCTCCAGCGCCCCCCGAGGGCGTTAACGACCTCTAGGTGCGAAAGGATGAGCAGCCAGTTCAACTGCTTGATATGAGTAACGAAACTCCTCACGCCGCGTATATGTGAGCGAATCAGTTGTCGGCGACGTCGCGAGGCGGCTTGACAGTCTAAGGACCCGGGATCCCGACATAGCCGGGTTAAGCCGGCTATGCTGCGGTCTGTTCTGTGAGAACGACTCTCATGAGCGACTGGACCAGTTAACGGGGTCCCGGCAACCCAGTCACTATTGAGGGCGTCCTGCGCGGTTCCAGCCGATGCGTTCGCTGAGGCTGCGTACTGTCGCTTGCCGCGCAGAAGGGACTTTGGAGCCGGCTTTGCCAAGCATGGGACCACCTGTTTGCCATTGATGGGACCACCCCGCACCGAGTACGACGGAAGTGTATACGGCGAGTTACCGCTAAACGGGGCCTTTTACCGCCTTGTGCTACAGGCGATTTCGTTCAGGTTTAATGCCCGGGCCCTCAAAGTCTTTTATTTCGGGCCGACTTCGTCCTGGTATTTCTTGGTCATGTGGTTGATGGCCTGCAGCTGGGTCTGCGCGAGGTCTTCTCGCACTTCGCTGGCCCGCGCAGCGGCATCGAGCGTCGGTTGCGCCTGGCCTTGGAAGTGGGGCATCACCTCGGCGGCGAACAGTTCGGCGGACCGCTTTGTCGCGGCCGGATTCGCCCATTCGTGGGCCATCTGCAGCATGCAGCCGAATCCGCCGGACTGATCCCACAGCCGTTGCACCTGTGCCCTTGCCCGCTCCGGCGTGCCGATCACACCGGCTCCCGCGTTGTTGATGATGTCGATCATCTCGTCGAGCTGATCCCCCGGTATGGTCATCTGCGGGAATGCGGCCACCCGTTGGAAGTAGCGGAACCAGGGCTCGATGCCGAATTTCACGTCGGCGCGGGCCTGTTCGTCGGTTTCGGCGATATGGAAGGGCCCGACCAGTCTCCAGTCGTTGCGGTCGACCTGCGTGCCGAAAGCCGCGGCCCGCTCTTCGACGATGCCCCAGTGGTAGGCGAGCGCGTCGAAGCCTTCAATCGTCAGCGTCGCCCCGATGGACAGCAGGCCGATGCCGTGCTTGCCGGCCAGGCGCGCACCGGTCGGCGACGCGACCGCGGCGACCGCCAGCGGGATCCCTCCCTCCGAGTACGGGGCAAGCTGCAACCGGGCGTCGAACAGCTCGTGCGTGGCGGTTTTGGCGGTGACGGTCTCCCCGGCCAGTAAGCGGACAAGGATGTCGAGGTTGGTTTCCAGCAACTCGCGCGTGTCGGTGGGGTTCAGTCCGATCATCGCGGAATCGGTGGGTAGCGAGCCCGGTCCTACCCCGCCGATCACTCGACCATGGGTGAGGTGATCAAGCAGCATCAGCCGGTCTGCAACCCACAGCGGATTGTGGTACGCAAGCGAGATCACCCCGGTACCGAGCCGGATCCGCTTAGCCCGTTGCGCAGCGGCGGCGATGAAGATCTCCGGTGAGCTGATTATCTCGCTGCCCGCCGAGTGATGCTCGCCGAACCACACTTCGTCGAAGCCGAGGGCGTCGATGTGTTCGACGAAGTCGAGGTCACGCTGCAATGCGAGCGTCGGGTTGGTGCCCGCACGGTGGAACGGTGCGATGAAGTATCCGAACCTGAGCTTGGCCATTGAGATCCCCTTGCGATCAAGTTGCCCGAACCTTAATCCTGGCGGCCGGCCTTAGGGCGTGTGATGAAATAACGTCGTTTGCGATCATTTGGGCGCTACGGTTGTGCTATGGCGGATCTGGCGGACTCGGTGGCGCGGCGGTATGCGGTTGTTCGGCCT
>DASPOT010000099.1:0-3218 GCA_035625875.1 Mycobacterium sp.
GGCCCGGTTGTTGAGATACTTCGAGCGGCGATGAGTCACCGACGGCAAAAGCTCGCGGTGAGCGACCTGATAGCTGGCCAGCTTGTCGGTGACAATCACCCGCGGCACGTATCGCAGACCCTTGAGCAGCTTACGGAAAAAACCGCTTGGCCGCCACCGCGTTGCGGCGCGACTGCACCAAGATGTCGAGCACGTTGCCGTGCTGGTCGACCGCGCGCCACCGGTACTGAGTGGTGCCGTTGATCTTGACGAACACCTCGTCAAGGTGCCACTTATCGCCGGGACGGGGTCGCCGACGACGTAACCGGGCAGCATAGTCCGGCCCGAACTTGGCGCACCAGGACCGGATCGTCTCGTAGCTAACCGCGACACCCCCAGGTCGGTGTCGATCACCACCACCGCCTCGCGGGCCCAGCCCAGCCGCACCGCCTCCTCGACCAGCCCGTACTGGCGCATCGTCGACTCGGTGTGCTCGCGTACCTGCGCCATCGACGACTGCCGCAGATACACCACCGCCAGCCGATCCAGATGTGCTGCAACGATTTTCGCTGAGCTGTTGATCATCTCGGCCACCTTTCAGCGCACCAACCGCCATGTTGGCCACCACCTGCACCGCCTCGGCACGCGCCGCCCCGGCCAGCACGGTCGGCGACACGGCGGTCATCGGTCACCGCAGCTCGCGTCGCGCCAGCAGCTCGGCGTTGATCGCCGAGATCTCCGCCACCACCGCACCCACCTGCTCGCCACGGGCCAGCCGTGCCCGCACCGCGGCCACCAGGCCCGCCGGCACGTAGCGCGCTCGGCCCCGGCCCGCCGGCTTCGGCGTGAAATACGCGTACGGCCCGTGCGGCTCCCCCCGCGCGCAGCGGCAGTCCGCCCGCCCGCACCGGCGGGTCTGCTCGGTCAACGACCCCACCAGCACGCCCTGCACATCGGGCAGCCGGGCCGCCAGCCGGGCCCGGCGCGCCAGCAGCGCCGAGGTCGACATATTGGCCAGCGCACCCTCGTCCCCATTCTTGTGTGTAATCATCGCACAAGAGTGTGCCGCGACCAGCCACGGCAATCAACAACCACGGATAGCGCGTGTCGCCGCCGCCAGGTCAGCCAGGCCCTGCACCGACAACCGATGCGCCACGGCTGGTTCACTGCGGTCGGTCCACGAATGCGCCAGCGTCACCTGCCCGCCGGCGGTGCCGGCGCACACGAACACCACGTCCGTGCCGCGCCGCTTGACGAACAACACCACCAACCGCTGACCACACAACGGATGAAACGGATGTGTGACGACGACAAAACCCAAATCGTCACTGCACGACTGGTGACTATGCCGCCTCCGTCGGTATGCCCAACATTCTGGACCCTCCGCCATGCGGCTTGGGTATCTCCACCGCACGCACCGCAGGGGGAAAGTAGCTTCCCGACGACATAGGACTTCCCCCGGTTTCCCGGAGACTTATCTATCTGGGATTGGGCAACTATATCTGGGGATTGGCAAACCCTTGTGGTTGAAGGGTAGCTACTTGGTGGTGATGGGCTGTTGGTTGGGAATCTATCACCCGTTCGAGACTTGGTGGTCTGGGTCGCGCCAGCTGCCCCGGGCAGGTCTTTGGCCTGCCCCTTTCGCCTGCACAGAAGGGCGCGTAGAGGCTCACGGGTCAAGGGTTGGCCGAAGGCCATCGCGAAGCGACGCGCAGCGCCCTTGACGCGTGAGGGGCGCGCCCGTAGGCCGGCGCGACCCAGACCACCCCCTAGCCAGCCACGGCGGGGGCGCTTCACGCCGAGCGCGATAACGACCGTGCGGAGACATCGCCAGCGCCTTGGGTGGCGCGCCAGGCGTCTTCGTACTCGTCGGGTGAGCGTCCATTGAGTCCGGCTTGGATGCGGCGCGGGTTGTACCAGCCGTCGATGTAGCGGAACAACGCCCTCTGAGCCTGTGCTCGGGTAGCGAACGTGGTTGCCGGCCAGTAGATCAGCTCGATCTTGAGGGTCGACCACAGGTTTTCCGATAGGGCATTGTCGAAGCTGTCCCCGACGCTGCCGGTGGATGGGGCGATGCCGGCGTCGAGCAGGCGCTGGGTAAACCGCAGCGACGTATATTGGCAGCCCTTGTCGCTGTGGTGGATCAGCTGCCCGTCGCGCACATCGCGAGACAAGATCGCGTAGTCGAGCGCGGAGATTACCAGCTCGGTGGTCGCACATGGGCCGGAGTCCCAGCCGACGACCTTGTTGGAGAACGCGTCTCGCACGCTGGCCAGCCACAACACCCCCTCAAGCGTGAGGATGCGCGTCAGGTCGGCGACCCACTTCCGGTTCGGCCTGGTGGCGGCGAAGTCGCGCCCGAGCAGATCCGGTGCCGCCGTATGGTTGGGGTTCTGCCGGGTGGACCCGTGCTTCCAGCCCTTGCGCAAGTATGCGCCCTGACGGCCGTTGGTGCGCATGATCCGCTCCACCCGCTTACGACCGACCTTCACGCCACGCCGACGCAGCTCCAGCCACACCCGCGGTGAGCCGTAGGTGGCGGCGAAGGGGTGCTCGCCGCGGATCGTGTCGATCAACCCCAACAGCTCGGCGTCCTCGCGGGCCCGCTTCGAGGGCTCCGTGCGTGCCCTACGCCAGCCGTAGTAGGTCGACGGCGCGATGCCCAGGACCCGCAGTACGAGATCGACCGAGAAGTCATGAGCATCAACGAAATTCATGACAGTCTCCGGGTCGGGCCGATCTCCTGGGCGAAATACGCGCTCGCCGCCCGCAACACCTCGTTGACTCGGCGCAGTTCCTTGTTCTCCGCACGCAGCCGGCGGTTCTCCTCCAGCATCTCCGTCGTGGGCCGATCGTCGCGCTCGCCCCGGTCGGCCTCATCCTGGCGGATCCAGTTCCGCAAGGCCTCCGGGTGGACGCCCAGCTGCCGCGCCAGCTGCGCGATCACCGGCTTGGGATCGGACTCCCGATACAACCGCACCGCGCGCTCACGCAGCTCGACCGGGTACTTCCTCGTTGCTGCCACTGCAAACTTCCTTCCTCCAGGCTTGCAACGTCAAACCTGGTTCGGAAGTCTCCGGAAAAGCGGGGGAACCACACCCGGATGAGGCGATCACAGATGCGGCTGGCATTCGACGGGTTGACACCTAGACTGGCGGCTACGGCCGCCAGGTTCAACGGACCTTTCGTATCCACCATCACCAAAACCCGCAATTGCGGCACAGTCACATCGTCGTCCA
>DASPOT010000100.1:0-3591 GCA_035625875.1 Mycobacterium sp.
GACGACGTAACCGGGCAGCATAGTCCGGCCCGAACTTGGCGCACCAAGACCGGATCGTCTCCTAGGTAACCGCGACACCGCGGGCCAACATCAGCTCTTCAACGTCACCCAGACTCAGCACGAAACGCTGATACAGCCACACCACGTGCCCGATCACCTCGATCGGATACCGGTAGCCCTTGTACCTCGTCGCAATCGTCACAACGACGCGGCCGCGGCCGCCATCGAAGGCGTCGTAGAGGCTGATCCGCAGCCGCGTATCGCCGGGTTGGCAACCGCCGCCAACGCCTACGCGACGCCGGCATTGCACCACCCGCTCCACGCGTGGCTGAAACAACAGAATACAAACTCCACAAATCAAGATCGATTTAGTTCGGAGAAGATGTGCAAGATGCGGAGTGGATCTGCCAGCTGGTCGAGCACGGCTTGGTGCGGCCCTCGTTTGTGCCGCCCAAGCCGATCCGCGAGCTGCGGGATCTGACCCGCTACCGTAAGGCCCAGATCGATGAGCGGGGCCGGGAGGCCCTGCGGCTGGATAAGGTGCTCCAAGACGCGGGCATCAAGTTGTCCTCGGTGGCCACCGACATTTTGGGCAAGTCCGGGCGCGACATGCTCGCCGCGCTTGTTTCCGGCACCCAGGATCCGCAGGTTCTTGCCGAGCTGGCCCGCGGCAAGCTGCGCACCAAGATTCCGCTGCTACGCCAGGCTCTGGAGGGTCGCTTCGTGTCGCGCCATCGGCTCATCGTGGAAAAGATCCTGGCCAAGCTCGACTTTCTGGACGAGACGATCGAGGACCTGTCGGCCGAGATCGACCGGCTGATCGCCCCTTTCGCCGCTGAGGTCGACCTGCTAGACACCATCACCGGGGTCGACCGGCGCGCCGCGGAGTGCATCATCGCCGAGATCGGCGTCGAGATGGCACGATTCGGCAGTTCGGCACGTTTGGCCAGCTGGGCAGGGCGCTGCCCGGGACATCACGAATCGGCCGGCAAACATAAATCCGGCAGGTCGCGCCCGGGCTCCAAGTGGCTTGCCGCCACCTTGGCCCAATGCGCCGAAGCCGCCGGGCGCTCCAAGGGCACCTACCTGGGCGCCCAGTTCCAGCGGCTCCGCGGACGACGCGGGCATCCCAAGGCACGCAAGGCCGTCGAACACTCGATCCTCGTCGCCGCCTACCACGTGCTCGACCGCCACGTCGCCTACCAGGACCTCGGGGCGGACTGGTTCGTGCGTCGCCGCCCCGAAGCCCACGCCCGCCGCCTAGCCCACCAGATCGAAGCACTCGGATTCCGCGTCACCATCGAACCCACCGAACGAGCCGCCTAAACCAACACAACAGCACGTCAACGTGATTCCTGCGTGTGGGGCTTCACCCCGCACGCAGTCCCCACGCGCCCAAATCACCTAGTTTTCGGATCAGTGCTGCATGAATCCTTGTCAGCCATTTGGCCAGACGGCGCGCACGACAGAAGGAGATGTGCGCGATCAGTCAGTCGCGGTCTGTGCGCCTAGATACCTTTCCTCCACCGCCCGGAGCAGTAGGTGACGTATTCGTTCCAGGTCCGCGGCTCGATGTGCGAGCAATTCGTCCTCCCACACCGCCACCTGCACTGCCAAGTCCGTGTCGGCGATCGTGTTGTCCAGCCAACGGGAAAAATCCCCGTGTTCGAGGTGGTACTGGAGTGCTTGCGGGTCGAGATGACTTATGGCGGCGTGGAAGCCGTACATGCTGCCGGCTGCAGCGATGGGTTGGCCGTCCGTCGTCCGGAAGTAGAACCGTCGCTCCTTGGGCAGGGAGACATCGGCATACTTGTGGCGGTGCCGTACGTGTGCGATTCGGCGGTCTGCGATGGTGAACGGACGAGGCGGCCCGGGGCCGAAACGCACGATCGCCCGCCGAATCACCTGGGAAGTGACTTCTCCCGGCGTCTCGGCAGCGCTGAGCTCCAGCACCACGTCGGTGCTGGAGGTCTCGGTGGCGGGCAGTGACGCCGGTGCAAACGATGACAGTACGCACCCGCCTCGGCGCATCCAGCGTACATCCCTGGTAGGGAACAGCAGATGGGCCTCGTCGTAGATCACCCAGTGTGGGAATCCGTGTTCTTCGCGGTAAGCCTCGGCCGTCTTCCGCAATCGACGCATATAATCGATCCTGTTTGGTTCGGCGAGCCCGCACAGGTCCACCACGATGCTGGTGAGTGGACGCAGCAAGCTGACCAGCTCGGTTGGCTCGGGAAGGTAGTGCCTAGCATCGACGACCTGCACCTGCTTCAGCTCCTGCAACTGCGCGTGGTCGCCTTCGGGGTCGATGAGAAGAACACAGTAGCCAGCCAGGATCCATCGCTCTGCCATGAGTCCGACCAGGTAACTTTTGCCCGCCCCGGCGGGGCCGGTGACCAAGATCCGGCCCTGACTTCCCGGTACTCGCGTCGGCGTTCCGTCATCGAAGGTGCCGATGTCGACCCACCAGCGCGACGGGCACCAGCGTCGCGCCCCACCCACATAAGGGCCGGTCAGCAATTCGACGACGCCAGCCCCGTCCTGTTGCTCAAGGACGAGATCGGCCTGTCGTCGAACGGACGGAACCGCGTCGGCTACAGCGACGCCGATCTCAGCGATGCCGAACAACGACAGGTCGTTCTCCGCATCCCCGACCGCGAGCATATTGTGCGCAGAAAGGTTCATCTCTGCCAGCACCGCGCCCAGCCCGGTGCCCTTCGTGACACCGGCCGGCAGCACCATCAGGGCAGCCCGGTTGCGGACGATCTGGCAGTCCAATCCCAGCTCGCCGATCAGCTCGAGGACGGTCGCCGCGTGCTCGCCGTCAACGGCCAGCAGCACCTCGCCCCGCCGGTACGGCACCCCCCGAGCGGCGAGTGCGTCATCGAGTGCACGCTCCACCGGAGCCGATAACGCCTGGGCCGTTTCGTCGATCACCATCACTGCCCCGTTTTCGAGTACCAACGCGTCGACATGGTCGGCAACTTGGGGGAACTCGGCCTCTAACTCCGCTGCGATCCGACCGGTGACCAGTACGACCACCAGACCGTTTCGTCGAACATGGTCGATCGCGTCCAGGACCTCGGCGGATAAATCGCCCCGCGATGTAAGCGTGCCATCAAGGTCGACCGCTACCACCTGGAAAAACGTCACAACCCTTCCTAATTTCGTGCCCGCGACGCCCCGCGGATGGATAACGCGTCGCAGGTGCTTCCACTGTCCCAAAAACCTCGCGGAAGACCTTCTCGAAGACGGCCGTGCCCGCTATCCCTTCGGCCCAGTAGGCCTGCGTCATCGCAACCTCGTAAAGGTTACTAAACAGTGCGCCATATCATGCCGGAACGCCATTGCGGCCGTTATCGGATGCTCATGAGCCCGAACGCTCGCGCGCGCCCGCCGCGGCGCAACGACTCAAGCTCTTCGGGGTCGATGTCGAGCATGGTCATGCAAGTATCCCCCGCTTGGGCCGTGAGTGGCGTCGATGCCCGTTGCTGTCACCGGCTATCCGAAGACGCACCCATCGCCGAGCCGTCTGTTGTGTCCGTCGAGAGCCGATACGGGCGGCGTCGGTGCTTGATGCCGGTGCATTGT
>DASPOT010000101.1:0-8705 GCA_035625875.1 Mycobacterium sp.
GTACTCCAAGGGCATGAAGGTGCGGCTGAATTTCGTGCGTGCCCTGCTCAACAGGCCGACGACGTTGTTCCTGGATGAGCCGACGAGCGGTCTGGATCCGGTGAACTCACGCATCGTCAAGGACATGATCGCCGACTACCGGTCCAACGGCGGAACGGTCTTTTTGACCAGCCACATCATGTCCGACGTGGACGAGCTCTGTGACCGGGTGGCGTTCGTCTCCCACGGCAGGATCGCCGTCATCGACACACCACACAACCTCAAACTCCGCTACGGAAAGCGCACGGTGACCGTCGAATACCACGACGGCACTGGAACTCAGGTCAAAACCTTCCCGATGGAGGCGATCAGGACACCGGAGTTTCACCGGCTCCTCGACACCAGGGACATCGTCAGCATCCACTCCGAGGAAACCACACTGGAAGATGTCTTCATTCACGTCGTGGGTGAACGCCTCGATGGGTAGGCGATTGCCGGCCCTGGTGGCGGGCGACTGGCAGCGATTCCGCAGATATCACCTGCTGGCTGCGAACCTGCTGCTGCTCACCGTCTGGGTGCTGGCCACCCTGGCCCTCAGCAACGACCAGCTCCGGCAGTTCATTCCGTTTGTCCTGCTGATGGATTCCACCGTGATGAACATGGGCCTGATCGGGACGGCGATCTTCTACGAGAAGCAAGAGCACACGATCGACGCAATTCTGACCTCACCGGTCAGCGCCGACGAATACCTGTGCGCGAAGGCACTCACCGCGATCCTGAACTCACTGGTGAACCTGCTGTTCATCACCGCCGCAATCTGGCTGCTCAAGGCCGCGACAGTTGGCCGCTGGGTCGACCTGCCGTCGGCCATCATCGTGGTCGCCGGCTTGCATGCCCTGCTGGGGATCGCGTTAACCTACGGCGCCAAGGATTTCACCGCGGTCATGCTGCGCAGCGTCGTGTACATGTTCGTAATCTGGTTCCCCGGGGTGTTCACCCTGTTCGGTCTCATCCCCGACACCGTGGTGCCCTACCTGCTCGTCTTGCCACCGGTCAGCGCGGCGCGGATGCTCGCGGTGGCCTTCTCGCCCGTGCCGAGCTGGCAGGTCGTATTCGGATACACCTATCTGCTGCTGCTGTGCGCCGTGCTCTACGTGGGCGTGGTCCATCCTGTTCCGACGGCGACCCGTGTGAACCCATCAGTCGGCGCACGCTGGTCCAACTCGTAGACCAGCCCTCTCGGCGCGGCAACTTCCACCAAGCAGGGCCGATCGTCTGGAACCGACCCGAGACAACAGCCCGACTGAACCGCCGACGAGGAACGCCGCCCCTGCTTACTACATCGAGGACACGATCCCGAAGACCCAGGGAACGTACGTTCGGACGACGGCCCACTTTGCGTTTGCGGCATAACTCGCACAGCGGTGCTAGAAATCCGCTAAAGTTGAGCGGAACAGACTCAACCTTGACGCTGTTGAAGATCGCGACAAGCATTTTTGACGGACCCGAATGGAGGTGTCGTGGACTCTTTCAACCCGACCACCAAGACTCAGGCGGCGCTGACCTCGGCCCTACAGGCGGCATCGGCCGCCGGCAACCCCGAGATCCGGCCCGCTCACCTGCTGATGGCCCTGCTGACACAGACAGACGGCATCGCCTCGCCGCTGCTGGAGGCCGTCGGTGTCGAGCCGGCGACCATCCGCGCCGAGACGCAGCGGCTGGTGGACCGGCTACCGCAGGCCACCGGAGCCACCACCCAACCGCAGCTGTCCCGCGAGTCGCTGGCGGCGATCACCACCGCTCAGCAGCTGGCCACCGAGATGGACGACGAATACGTCTCCACCGAGCACCTGATGGTCGGGCTGGCCACCGGTGACTCCGACGTCGCCAAGCTGCTCAACGGCCACGGCGCCTCGCCTCAGGTGTTGCGCGACGGTTTTGTCAAGGTGCGCGGCAGCGCCCGCGTCACCAGCCCTGAACCGGAGGCGACGTATCAGGCGCTGGAGAAATACTCCACCGATCTGACCGAGCGCGCCCGCGAGGGCAAGCTCGACCCGGTTATCGGGCGGGACAACGAGATTCGCCGCGTCGTGCAGGTGCTCTCCCGTCGCACCAAGAACAACCCGGTGCTCATCGGCGAGCCCGGCGTCGGCAAGACCGCGATCGTGGAGGGCCTGGCGCAGCGCATCGTCGCCGGCGATGTGCCAGAGAGTTTGCGCGACAAGAAGATCATCGCGCTGGACCTCGGCTCGATGGTGGCGGGCTCGAAGTACCGCGGCGAGTTTGAGGAACGGCTGAAGGCGGTGCTCGACGACATCAAGAACTCCGCCGGGCAGATCATCACCTTCATCGACGAGCTGCACACCATCGTCGGCGCCGGCGCGACCGGCGAGGGGGCGATGGACGCCGGCAACATGATCAAGCCCATGCTGGCCCGCGGCGAGCTGCGGCTGGTCGGCGCGACCACGCTCGACGAGTACCGCAAGCACATCGAGAAGGACGCCGCTCTTGAGCGGCGTTTCCAGCCGGTATTCGTCGGCGAGCCGTCGGTCGAAGACACCATCGGCATCCTGCGCGGGCTGAAAGACCGTTACGAGGTGCACCACGGTGTGCGCATCACCGACTCCGCGCTGGTGGCCGCGGCCACACTCTCCGACCGCTACATCACCGCACGCTTCCTGCCCGATAAGGCCATCGACCTGGTCGACGAGGCGGCCAGCCGGTTACGGATGGAGATCGACTCGCGTCCGGTCGAGATCGACGAGGTCGAGCGGCTGGTGCGCCGACTGGAGATCGAGGAGATGGCGCTGGCCAAGGAAGACGACGAGGCATCCAAGGAGCGGCTGGAGAAGTTGCGCGCCGAGCTGGCTGACCAGAAAGAAAAGCTCGCCGAGCTTACTACCCGCTGGCAGAACGAGAAGAACGCGATCGAGATCGTCCGCGAGCTCAAGGAGCAGCTGGAAACCCTGCGGGGCGAATCGGAGCGGGCCGAGCGCGACGGCGACCTGGCCAAGGCCGCCGAGCTGCGCTACGGGCGCATCCCCGAGATCGAAAAGAAGCTCGACGCCGCACTGCCGCAGGCGCAGGCGCGGGAAGCCATGATGCTCAAGGAAGAGGTCGGCCCCGACGACGTCGCCGACGTGGTGTCGTCCTGGACCGGCATCCCGGCCGGACGGCTGCTGGAGGGCGAGACCGCCAAGCTGCTGCGGATGGAAGACGAGCTGGCCAAGCGCGTCGTCGGCCAGAAAAAGCCCGTGCAGGCGGTCTCGGACGCGGTGCGTCGCAGCCGGGCCGGGGTGTCCGACCCGAACCGGCCCACCGGGGCGTTCATGTTCCTCGGCCCCACCGGTGTCGGCAAGACCGAGCTGGCCAAGGCACTGGCCGACTTCCTGTTCGACGACGAGCGGGCGATGGTCCGTATCGATATGAGCGAGTACGGCGAGAAGCACACGGTGGCCCGCCTGGTCGGTGCGCCGCCGGGTTACGTCGGCTACGAGCAGGGCGGTCAGTTGACCGAGGCGGTGCGGCGGCGCCCGTACACGGTGGTGCTGTTCGACGAGATCGAGAAGGCCCACCCGGACGTGTTCGACGTGTTGTTGCAGGTCCTCGACGAGGGCCGGCTCACCGACGGACAGGGTCGCACTGTCGATTTTCGCAACACCATCCTGATCCTGACGTCCAACCTCGGCTCGGGCGGCAGCGATGAGCAGGTGATGGCTGCGGTGCGAGCGACGTTCAAGCCCGAGTTCATCAACCGGCTCGACGACGTGTTGATCTTCGAGGGCCTCAACCCCGAAGAACTGGTGCAGATCGTCGATATCCAGCTGGCGCAGCTGGACAAGCGGCTCTCCCAGCGGCGGTTGCAGCTGGAGGTGTCGCTGGAGGCCAAGCGCTGGTTGGCGCAGCGTGGCTTCGACCCGGTTTACGGGGCGCGTCCGCTGCGGCGGCTGATCCAGCAGGCCATCGGCGACCAGCTGGCCAAGATGCTGCTCGCCGGCGACGTGCACGACGGCGACACCGTCCCGGTCAATGTCAGCGCCGACGGCGACTCGCTGATATTGGGCTAATGCAGGAGCCATCCGAGAAGCGACCAGTAGCAAAGCTTAATTCGGTTGTGACCTGGTCGCGTTCTCGGTTCCGGGCTAACAGCAGATAGGCTCTTTGCGATGGTCCCGCTTTGGTTCACCCTGTCCGCACTGTGTTTCGTCGGTGCGGGCGTGCTGCTGTACGTCGACATCGATCGACGCCGCGGGCGCAGTAGACGTCGCAAGTCCTGGGCGCGATCGCACGGATTCGACTTCGAGCCAGAATCTACCGAGATAGTCAAGCGCTGGAAGCGCGGGGTGATGTCCACGGTGGGCGATGTCCCCGCCCGCAACGTCGTGTTGGGCCAGATCCGCGGCGAGGCGGTGTTCATCTTCGACCTCGAAGAGGTGGCCACCGTGATCGCGCTGCACTGCAAGGTGGGCACCAACGTCGTAGTCGACATGCGGCTCAAGGGGCTGAAAGAGCCGCGGGAGAACGATATTTGGCTGCTCGGCGCGATCGGGCCGCGGATGGTGTACTCCACCAACCTGGACGCCGCCCGGCGGGCCTGCGACCGGCGCATGGTCACTTTCGCGCACACCGCACCGGACTGCGCCGAGATCATGTGGAACGAGCAGAACTGGACGTTGGTCAGCATGCCGATCTCCAGCACCCGCGCCGAATGGGACGAAGGCCTGCGCACAGTGCGCCAGTTCAACGACCTATTGCGGGTGTTGCCGCCTTTGCCGCAGCAGGCTGGACAGGCCCAGTCGGCGGCACGTCGCAACGCGGCACCCAGCCGCCCGCTGGCACCGGCTGGCTGGATGGAGTCGCCGCCCCGGCGCGGCGACGTCGCGGCCCGGCCCGAGGCGGTTCACCGTCAGCCACCCCGGGGTGAGCCCGCGCACCATGAGCCGCCGCGCGGTGAGCCCGCCGACCCGGAAAACGGTCGCTCCGGATCCGTCCGGCGTCCGCCACCACCGGGAGGCAACGGTCATCAGGCAGCGCATCACCAGCGCTGACGCCAGCTGATCGCGAGCAGTCGCAGCATCGCATGAAATCCCGGTCTCGTGTGCGAGTCTGCGTCTGCGCGCGCTAAGTAGACTGGCGCCGTGTCTCGCCCTGTCGCGCTGATCACTGGGCCCACGTCCGGGATCGGCGCGGGCTTCGCGCGCCGTTACGCGGCCGACGGCTACGACCTGGTGTTGGTCGCCCGCGACACCAACCGGTTAGCGCAACTGGCGGGCGAACTGCAGCACGAGGCCGGCCGTGCTGTCGACGTGCTGCCCGCTGACTTGGCCGATTCCGCCGACCGCACCAAGGTCGCCGACCGGCTGACCGCCGGGGTGCGGGTGTTGGTGAACAATGCCGGCTTCGGCACGTCCGGCGAGTTCTGGACCGCGGATCCGGCCCTGCTGCAGGCCCAGCTCGATGTCAACGTGACCGCGATGATGCAGCTGACGCGGGCCGCGCTGCCGGCCATGCTCGACGCGGGTGCCGGCACCGTGATCAACGTCGCCAGCGTTGCCGGGTTGCTGCCGGGCCGGGGGTCGACGTATTCGGCGTCCAAGGCGTGGGTTGTGGCGTTCACCGAAGGCCTGGCCGGCGGGCTGAAGGACACCGGTGTGGGCGTGCACGCGGTATGTCCGGGTTTTGTGCGCACCGAATTCCATCGCCGGGCCGGGATCGAGATGACCTCACTGCCGTCGTTCATGTGGCTCGAAGTCGAAGACGTGATCCGGGAAAGTCTGGCCGACATCGCTCGCGGCAAAGTGATCAGCGTGCCGGGCGTGCAGTACAAGGCGCTGGTCACCGCTGGGCGGATGATGCCGCGAAACCTGTTGCGCGTGGCCACCAACGTGATCGGCAGGGGCCGTGGCCGCACTTGAGCGCGGCGACGATGCGGCCCGGGGAGGAGCCGGGCAAATCAAACCCGAGCGCGGCGACGATGCGGGCCGTGTAGCGGCCCGGGGAGGAGCCGGGCAAATCAAACCCGAGCTGACGGTCACCGACCGCGACGAGTTGGCCGACCTCGTGCGCCGGCTGTCGGTGGTGCGTGGCAGCGTCACGCTGTCGTCGGGCAAAAAGGCCGACTACTACGTCGATCTGCGCCGCGCCACGCTGCACCACCGGGCCGCCGCGCTGATTGGCCAGCTGATGCGCGAACTCACCGTCGACTGGGACTACGAGGCGGTCGGCGGCCTGACCCTGGGCGCCGATCCGGTCGCGACCGCCGTCATGCACGCGCCCGGCCGCCCGATCGACGCCTTCGTGGTGCGTAAGTCGGTGAAAACCCATGGCATGCAACGGCTTATCGAGGGAGCCGACGTATCCGGTCGGCGGGTTCTGGTGGTGGAGGACACCAGCACCACCGGCGCCTCGGCGCTGCGGGCGGTGCGGGCCGTCCGGGAGGCCGGCGGCGAGGTGGTCGGCGTGGCCACCGTGGTGGACCGAGCTACCGGCGCTGCCGAAACCATCCGAGCCGAGGGCCTGCCCTACCGGAGCGTGCTGGGTCTCGCGGATCTGGGATTGGACAGTGGGCCTGACCGACCGCCCGTCCGCTAGATCGTGCTGCGCGCTGTTATCGCGATGCTGATGACGACGACGCTCGCCATGACAGCGGCGTGTTCGGGCTCCGATCATCCGGTCCTCCCCTACGGTGCCCAGGCCGCCCGGCTCGGCGAGTCGCTGGCGGTGCTGGGCTGCAACACGGCAGTGTCCAATCTGTGGTGGGAGGCCGACCATGTGCTGATCGACGTTGACGCGGCGGCTACCGGCCGCGCCGCGCCGCGCCCCAAGGCCGAGGACGTCCGCTTCGGCCTCTACGGCGCCCTGGCCCACCCCATCGAGGCCACCGGCATCGGCAGCTGCGACACCGCGACGGGTGTAATCGCCACGCCGCTGTCCGCGCCCGCGCCCGACCGGCTCACCGGGACCGTGTGTCTGGGCCCGCTCAAAGACCGCAGCGCCGTCCGCGGGGTGTACACCTACTCGCCGCGTGACCGGATCGCGGGCACCGCGGCGGCCTATCCGGCGGCGTTCCCGGTGGGGCTGCTGCCGACCAACGAGACCGACGCCGGCCTGGTGGTCAAAACCACCAGCGTGTCGGCCTGGTGCGCCGACAGTACCCAGCTGACCCAGGCCTCGCTCGGCGAGCCCGGGGTATTCACCGGCAACGGCTATGACTAACGCCCAATGGCCCGGCTCGCCCTTGCAAGCGGGGGGACCCCCACCTCGGCCCCCTGGCGGCCCGCATCGTCGCCAGGCTGAACCCGGTCCGACCGAATGGGGCGCGCCGGCAAGCGGTGTCGGTCCCTGGGTAGGCAAGTTGCCGACCGATCCTCGGTATGACCCGGTGTTGTTGCGCGACGGGGACACCCGCAACGTTGTCGACGCTTACCGCTACTGGACCCGGGAGGCGATCATCGCCGATATCGACACCCGCCGGCATCCGCTGCACGTCGCGATCGAGAACTTCGGCCACGATGCCAACATCGGCGCGGTGGTGCGCACCGCGAACGCTTTCGCCGTGGACACCGTGCACATCGTCGGCCGCCGGCGCTGGAACCGCCGCGGGGCCATGGTCACCGACCGCTACCAGCGGCTGTGCCACCACGACAACATCGCCGCCCTGCTGGACTTCGCGGCGCACGCCGGTTTGACCGTGGTCGCGGTCGACAACGTCCCCGGCGCGGCGCGCCTGGAAGAGACCACGCTGCCGCGGCAGTGCTTGCTGATCTTCGGTCAGGAAGGTCCCGGTATCACCGACGACGCCCGTGCGGGCGCGGCGATCACGGTGTCGATCGCCCAGTTCGGCTCCACCCGCAGTATCAACGTCGCCGTCGCCGCCGGCATCGCGATGCATGCCTGGATCACCCAGCACGGGGACATCGCCCGCGCCTGGTGAGGCGCAGAACGATCAACTCCACAGCGTGACATGCACTTTTGGGCGGAACCGGATCACTTCCACCCCGGTGCCCCGAATCATCGCCTGGGTGCATCGCGGTGTCGTGATGAGGTCCTGGTGTGGGTGCTGCGGCGCGGGCGATCAACAAGATGAGCGGCCCGCTGCTGCGCGGTGCCGATGTCGCGGCGTTCGCGGTTGCCCTCGTCGCGCGGCTGCGCGGCGTGGGGGTGCGGGTGTCCCCGAGCGGCCCCGCGGGTCTGGTGCAGGTGCTGCGGCAGCTGACACCGCACACCCGGTCGCAGCTGTACTGGGCCGCACGCCTGACGTTGGTCGACCGGTGGGAAAATTTCGCCGCCTTCGATTCGGTGTTCGACGCTGTGTTCGCCCACGCCGCAACGGATCTCGATCCATCCGGGCTGCGCCGATCCCTGAGCTCAGCCGGCACGGAAAGCGGATCGACCTGCGCCGCACGATGAACGCCTCCCGCACGACCGGCTGGGAGGCGGTGATCTTTGCGCGGATCCGCCCCCGCCAGCGCCCCAGGCGTGTCGTGTTGGTCTGTGACGTGACCCGGTCGATGCAGCCCTACGCGATGATTTACCTGCACCTGATGTGCAACGCGAAGACTTCCGGGCGGGGATCCGCCCGGAAGCCTCGAAATTTCACCTGGGTGCGCGTGCTGCCGGGGCGTGATCGGGTGAGGCTCGTTGATCTTGATTTCGGGCCCTCGGGGGAAGCGGCGGCGCCGCGTGTCGTGCGGCGACGCCGGGTTCCTCGGGCCCGGTGGTGGTTT
>DASPOT010000102.1:0-2552 GCA_035625875.1 Mycobacterium sp.
CCGCCGTAAGACAGGGCGTAGGCATAGGGCCGCCCAATCCCGACCGCCGTCGCGCCCAGCGCTAACGCGATGATCGCATCGGTCGCCGAGCGCACGCCGGAGTCGAATATGACTGGGGTGGAACCGGCCGCTTTGACGACCCCGGGCAGCAACTGCAGTGTGGACACCGCCGAATTCGCCTGACGACCACCGTGATTGGTGCAATAGAGCACATCTGCACCGTTGTCGATGGCCAGGCGTGCGTCATCGGAGTGTTGAATACCCTTGATGGCGAGGGGAAGCTTCGTCTGGGTCCGGATCCAGCGCAGGTCCTCCCATGACAGCGGATGGGCGAAGATTTTCGAATAGTGTGCCAGGGCGGCCGGCTGGTCTTCTTCCGGTGGCTTGGCGAGGTGCTTGGTGAAGTTCACATCTGTGTAGTAGTTCTGCATGCAAAAGCCCCGGAACTGCGGAAAGTTTCCCCGTTCAAGATCCATGGGCCGGAAGCCAAGGGTCCAAGAGTCCACGGTGACCATCAAGGCGGAATAGCCGCTGGTCTCCGCACGGTTAATCAAACTTGCCGCCAGCTCCCTGTCGCTGGGAAGGTAGAGCTGGTAAAAGATGGGTGTGTCGCCCGCATGTTTGACCACGTCCTCCATGCGTGTCTGTGTGAACGTCGACAACGTGAACGGCACTCCGGTGGCTGCCGACGCCTGTGCGGCCGCCACGTCCCCGTGAAAGTCGGGTGCGCACAAGCCGACCAAACCGATCGGGGCCAGGAACATCGGCGAGGCGAGATGTTTGCCAAACAACTGGATCGACAGATCGCGCTCGGGCGGGCTGACCATCATCCGAGGCACGACGCCATAGCAAGAAAACGCGGCAATGTTCGCGCGCTGGGTCCGTCCATCACCTGCGGCCGCCGACACATACCGATACACCCAATCTGGAAGTGCCTCAGACGCTTTACGTTCAATCGAGGGAAAGTCGAAGGGGTATCGGGTATTTACCCCTCGAACTGCCTCGGCGTAGACCCCATTTTGAAAGTCACCAAAATTGGCCATGGTGGTCAGATCCTTTCTTCGCTGAGAGGGGTGAGTCGGGAAAGTTCTGGAAAAACGTCTCCTCGGTGGAGCCCGGGGTTACCGGACAGCGCGGTCAACCCCAACGAGCGGAACAGATCGTAGGTCACATTGTGGGCGGTTTTCAGGTTTGCCATTGCCCCGTCGGTCTCTTCGCCTTGTCGAACCTCGCCAATCGGTTGCGAGATCCATCGTAATTACCATGTCGATAACCGGCCGATCTGTCGATGTCACGGGTGACAGCGACTAACGCCAACTGCTGTTACGCAGAACAATGACCGCTGGCAACTATCAGGCTTCTCCCAGCGGGTACGCTCGCTTCAAACATGGCGGTCGCCTGATGCGACCGCTGGGCGACCGATCCCGACCGCGCCGGGCTGATTCGCGGTGAAGGCAGTCACGAACCGACTGATCCCTGTTCCACTGCGACGCGCTAAATGCCTGGGACCTGGGGCATTTCAGTGCAGCGCTCCGGGCTCAGGGAACCACGTCGAAGCGTTGCGGATCCCAGCTATTTGTGCGCATCGAAGTAAACCACCGCCCGGACGAACTGTTGCGGGTCGTAGTCGATCGCCTGGTGCCCCTGGGCTCGCATCGCGACGATCGTCGCGCCGGGAATTCGGGCGGCGACGGACGCGGTGGCCGCGCGGAAATGCGCCGAGCTCTCGGTGCCGAGCAGCATCCGGACCGGCACGGTGATGTTGGCGAGTCGCTCGGTTGCGTGGTAGGCGGTGACCTCCGTGAGCTCGCAGACGGCGGTATGCGCTACCGACCCGGCCAGGTCCGAGAACTCCCGGTCTGCGAGGTCTTTGATGGCCGACTCAGGTAGGTGCAGGGTTTCGCGGTAGAACGTGTGCAGGATTTCTCGCGGGTCGGACATCGTCTTGATCCGTGCCCAGCCATCCGGCGAGAACACCTTGAGGCCTGGCGACGGCAGCGGCGGCTCGTAGAGCACGACCCGGCGGAATGCGGGTGTGATCAAAACGGCTTCCAGGACCGCCAATGCCCCGTAGGAATGCCCGACCACGTAGACGTCGCCGCCGACGGCTTCGGCAGCCGCCGCGACATCCTCGGCTTCGCGCCGCAAGCTATACGGCCCGGCCTCGGCGGTGCTGAGCCCTCGGCCGCGGCGGTCCATCGTATGGACGGTGTAGCGCTGCGCCAATGGCGCCCGCACCGCAGACCACCGGGCACGGGTGCCCGTGCTGCCGTGCACCAGCAGCAAGGGTGGCCCGGCACCGACAGATTCGTAGCCGATCACGGTCCCGTCGGCGGAAACCGCAGTGGCCATCGTCGTCCTCCTACTCCGGCCAGCTGCTGTGGCGGATGATCTCGACGAAGTCGTCACGGACGAACGAATCGTCGAAGTGTTGCAGCACATCGGCATTGACGGTCCCGAACGTGCTACGCGGCCGGTGCCTTATGCCATCGGTGAACGCCCGCAGGATCCGGTTCTTGAAATCGGGTCGAGGATGCGCAGCGGTGACCGCC
>DASPOT010000103.1:0-2960 GCA_035625875.1 Mycobacterium sp.
CGGGTTCGCCTGAACGGCTTCGGATTCCGAGATCGATCGACGCGTCGACCTGCCGACGGCCGGTCGCGTTGAGTGGTTCATCGGTGGCAAACCGTCCGCCCGCCATCGCATCGGTCATGGCATGCGACACGAACGTCAGCCGGACGACCTCGGTCACGCAGCAGTTAGCCCACGCTGTACGGCTGCGGCCGCTGCGGCTGGGGCTGTGGCTGTGGCGGCTGGGGGGCCCCGCCGTAACCGAGCTGGGAGGCGGTGTATCTCGCGGCGTCGGTGACCGGCACGGCCTGCACGGCCGTACCGTATGCGCAGATCGTCATCCACACGTCGCCGAGTTCGGTGGTGTCGAACCGCATCCCGATGACCGCGTTGGCGGCTCGGTTGCGCACCTCGTTGATCAGCCGTCCCATCGCCTTGTTGCGGCTGTCCGCCAGGTTCTTGGTCATGCCCTGCAGCTCGCCGCCGAACATCGACTTGAATCCCGCGCCGATCTGGGCGAAGGCATTTCGCGATCGGATCTCCCAGCCGGGAATGTCGTTTGTGGTGACGACCAGCACGGGCCGACCTTTCTGCGTGCGCGGTTACTTGGCCGCGTGGCTTCCGCCGGTTGCGGCCGGCTCGGCCTTAGGCAGGTCGGGTTCGGCCGACTTGGCCGGCTTGGGGGTGCCGGTGAAGGTCAACACCGCACCTTCGCCGGAGCCCTCGCCATCCCAGTTGTCGACGTCGACGGTGACGAGCTGGCCGGGACCGACCTCCTCGAAGAGGATCTTCTCGCTCAGCGCGTCCTCGAGCTCCCGCTGGATCGTGCGCCGCAGCGGCCGCGCGCCCAGCACGGGGTCGAACCCGCGCTTGGCCAGCAGCGACTTGGCCTTGTCGGACAACTCCAGGGCCATGTCCTTGCTCTTGAGCTGGCCCTCGACCCGGCCCACCATCAGGTCGACCATCCGGACGATCTCTTCGGGAGTCAGCTGGTGGAAGACGATGACTTCGTCGATGCGGTTGAGGAACTCCGGGCGGAAGTGCTTCTTGAGCTTGTCGTTGACCTTCTGCTTCATCCGCTCGTAGTCGTTGTCACCGCCACCCTTGGTGAAGCCCAGGCCGACCGGCTTGGAGATGTCGGAAGTGCCGAGGTTGGAGGTGAAGATCAGCACGGTGTTCTTGAAGTCCACCGTGCGGCCCTGCCCGTCGGTCATCCGGCCATCCTCAAGGACCTGCAACAGGCTGTTGTAGATCTCCTGATGCGCCTTCTCGATCTCGTCGAACAGCACCACCGAAAACGGCTTACGCCGCACCTTCTCGGTCAGCTGGCCGCCCTCCTCGTAGCCGACATATCCCGGCGGAGCGCCGAACAACCGAGACGCGGTGAATCGGTCATGGAACTCGCCCATGTCGATCTGGATCAGCGCGTCGTCGTCGCCGAACAAGAAGTTGGCCAGCGCCTTGGACAGTTCGGTCTTACCGACACCGGAGGGGCCGGCAAAGATGAACGAACCCGACGGGCGCTTGGGGTCTTTCAGCCCGGCGCGGGTGCGGCGGATGGCCTTGGAGACGGCCATCACGGCGTCCTCCTGACCGATGATCCGCTTGTGCACCTCGTCCTCCATACGCAGCAGCCGGGTGGTCTCGGCCTCGGTGAGCTTGAACACCGGGATACCGGTCCAGTTACCCAGCACCTCGGCGATCTCGTTGTCGTCCACCTCGGCGACCACGTCGAGATCACCGGAACGCCACTGCTTTTCGCGCACGGCACGCTGAGCGACGAGCGTCTTCTCGCGGTCGCGCAGGCTGGCGGCCTTCTCGAAGTCCTGCGCGTCGATCGCCGATTCCTTCTCGCGGCGGGCTTCGGCGATCTTCTCGTCGAATTCGCGCAGGTCCGGTGGAGCGGTCATCCGGCGGATCCGCATCCGCGCACCCGCCTCGTCGATCAGGTCGATCGCCTTGTCCGGCAGGAACCGGTCGTTGATGTAGCGGTCGGCCAGGGTGGCCGCGGCCACGATCGCAGCATCGCTGATCGACACCCGGTGGTGGGCCTCGTAGCGGTCCCGCAGACCCTTGAGGATCTCGATGGTGTGCTCCACCGTCGGCTCACTGACCTGCACCGGCTGGAAGCGGCGCTCCAGCGGGGCATCCTTCTCGATGTACTTGCGGTACTCGTCGAGTGTGGTGGCGCCGACGGTCTGCAGCTCGCCGCGGGCCAGCTTAGGCTTGAGGATCGACGCGGCGTCGATCGCGCCCTCGGCGGCACCGGCGCCCACCAGCGTGTGCAGCTCATCGATGAACAGGATGATGTCGCCGCGGGTGTTGATCTCCTTGAGCACCTTCTTCAGGCGTTCCTCGAAGTCACCGCGGTACCTCGACCCCGCGACCAGGGAACCGAGGTCCAGCGTGTAGAGCTGCTTGTCCTTCAGCGTCTCGGGAACCTCGCCGTGCACGATGGCCTGCGCCAGGCCCTCCACAACGGCGGTCTTGCCCACACCGGGTTCACCGATCAGCACCGGGTTGTTCTTGGTGCGCCGCGAAAGCACCTGCATCACCCGCTCGATTTCCTTCTCGCGACCGATGACCGGGTCCAGCTTGCCCTCCATCGCGGCGGCCGTCAGATTGCGCCCGAACTGGTCGAGCACCAACGACATGGACGGGCTGCCTGCCTCACCGCCACGACCACCGGTGCCGGCCTCGGCGGCCTCCTTGCCCTGGTAGCCGGACAGCAGCTGGATCACCTGCCGGCGCACCCGGGTCAGCTCGGCGCCCAGCTTGACCAGGACCTGCGCGGCCACGCCCCCACCCTCCCGGATGAGACCCAATAGAATGTGCTCGGTGCCGATATAGTTGTGGCCGAGCTGCAGCGCCTCACGCAAGCTCAGCTCGAGAACCCTTTTGGCGCGCGGGGTGAACGGGATGTGCCCTGACGGAGCCTGCTGGCCCCGGCCGATGATCTCCTCGACCTGGCGGCGGACTCCCTC
>DASPOT010000104.1:0-2057 GCA_035625875.1 Mycobacterium sp.
GGAGTGAATCCTGATGGGGGAGCGCCATTTTCGCGCACACTCCTCACGCTTGAGGTAATGGGGACGCACTCCGCGAATGCGTGGAATCAGTGCGTGAAATCAGTGCGATCAGTGCGATCAGTGCGATCAGTGCGTGAAATCAGTGCGATCAGTGCGCGGAATCAGTGCGCGGAATCAGTGCCCTCTCTGCCAACCTGGGTTGAGGCACCTGCCCCCTGATAATTAGTGACTACTCGAGGGCGGGGATGGAGGGCTTCCCCGAGATGACGAACAAGCTGACCACAGTGGTCCGAGCGATCGGGATCGAAGATCCTGGTCGGATGAATGGTGCTGGAACGGAACGTCCCGACCCTGAGGTGCCTGAGAGGGCGAAGCGGCGGACGTACACCGCGAAGTACAAGCTGGAGATCCTGGCCGCCTATGACGCCGCCCCCGATGGTGAGAAGGGTGCGTTGTTGCGCCGCGAGGGCCTGTACTCCAGCCACATCGTGTCGTGGCGGCGGGCCCGCGATGCCGGCGCACTGGCGGGGCTGTCCGCTGCGCGTGGACGTAAGCAGCGCGACCCGCAAGCCGAGCGGATCGCCCGCCTCGAGCAGGAGAAACGACAACTGGAGCAGGAGCTGGCCAAGACCCGCTTCGTGGTGGATGTGCAGGCAAAACTACACGCGCTCTTGGAGACGCTCTCCGAGAGCGCGGACACCGAGACGAGGTCGACGCCATGACCGACCAGGCTGTCGCCGAACTCGCCGGGTGCAGCGGCGTGCGAGATGCGTGCCTGGCCGTAGGCGCGTCGCAGGCCGGCTACTACCGGCGGCACCGCGTCAGCCCGGCACCGCAGCGGCCGGCGCCGATCCCGCACCGGCAACGGCCGCAACCGCGTGCCCTGAGTGCCCCGGAGCAGCAGGCGATCCTCGACGTGCTGCACAGCGACAGGTTCGTCGACATGTCCCCGGCCGAGGTGTGGGCCACGCTGCTCGACGAAGGTGTTTACCTCGGCTCGCAGTCGACCTTCTATCGGCTGCTGCGCCACGCGGGCGAGGTGCGTGAGCGCCGCGCCCAAGCCACCCATCCCGCGAAAGTGAAACCCGAACTCGTCGCCAACGGCCCAAATCGGGTGTGGTCGTGGGACATAACGAAGCTGCTCGGCCCAGCGAAATGGACCTACTACTACCTCTATGTGATCTTGGACATCTATTCCCGCTACGTCGTCGGCTGGATGGTCGCCAGCCGTGAATCCGCCGCGCTGGCCCAGGTGCTGATCCGCCAGACCTGTGCCAAGCAGGCAATTGGCCGTGACCAGTTGACCATCCACGCTGACCGCGGCTCATCGATGACCTCTAGACCGGTGGCATTCCTGCTCGCCGATCTCGGCATCACCCAGTCGCATTCGCGACCGCACGTCTCCAATGACAACCCGTTCAGCGAGACGCAGTTCAAGACACTGAAGTATCGGCCTGACTTCCCCGGCCGGTTCAGTTCGATCGAGGCGGCGCGCGTGCACTGCCAACAGTTCTTCCCTTGGTACAACGATCAACATCGCCACACCGGGTTGGCACTTCACACGCCCGCCGACATTCACTACGGCACCGCCGAAATCACCCGCGAGAAGCGGGCCAGCGTACTCGATGCCGCCTACGCCGCGCACCCGGAACGCTTCGTCCGAAAGCCACCGCGGCCACCCATGCTCCCAACCGAAACATGGATCAACCGGCCCGACAACACCGAGGAGGCTGCTCAGTAAATTCTGCTGACCGGTGCCTCAAACAGGTTGACAGGTTCCGTGCATAACCCTTTCGGCCCGGTGCCGGTCGTCGCCCGCCGGCGCTGGCCGGTCCTGATGCCCTCTTGACGGCAACCACATGACTCCCTACCTGACCCGGATAGTCGACTGATTGGTCGCCGAGCGGATTGTGCCGAGCGCGCCTGTTGACCGGCGGGCGTTGATAAGACGGATCCGATCGACTGCGTGACGGGGCCCGTTGCCGTAGATGTCCGGCACGTCGGCGAACGGCAGCGTCAGGGGCGGGGCGTTATTGTATTTCCAACTCGTCGGTGAG
>DASPOT010000105.1:0-4437 GCA_035625875.1 Mycobacterium sp.
GGTGGCCGCCGTCGGCGGCCAGGAGACGGCGTTGTTCCTCGGACGTTTCCAGTGGCTGGCCAGCCTGCTGAGGCTCGACCGGATGCTGCGGCTGAAAAGCGTGCCGATCTCGCTGGCGCTGCCGTGGGGCTTGAATATCAGCGACTTGCTGGGCCATGTCCCGCTGCCAGCCAAGATCGTCATCGAGGTGCAAGAGCCGATCGAGGTCGACGGTGACGACCAAGCGGTGTACGACAAGGTGGTGGCCAGCCTGCAGGCCGGCGTCGATCGGCTGGCCGCCGAACGTCGATTCCCGGTGATCGGCTGATGCGCGTCGAACGCCGGGCCGGGCCAGCCTCTTTTGGTGTTCGGTCTTCGGAAGGGATACGCCATGACCGGTGTCTATGACGCCATCACGATCGGGTCGGGGCTGGGCGGGCTGACCGCTGCCGCGCTGTACGCGAGGGCCGGGCACCGGGTGCTGGTCCTGGAGCGCAACGCCGAGTTCGGCGGCGCGGCAACGACCTACCGGCACGGGCAGCTGACAATCGAAGCCTCGCTGCATGAGACGGCAGACTTGGGGGCTCCGCTTGACCCCAAGGCCCGTATCTTGCGGGCGCTGGGCATCCTCGACGATCTGGAATTCGTGCCGGTCGGCGCGTTCTACGAGGTGCGCGGTCGATTGTTTGATCCGCCGTTCGTGCTCCCGCACGGCTTCGACGCCGCCGAGACCGCGCTGGCCGCCCGTTTCCCGCAGCATCGATCAGCCTTCCGGCGGTTCTTCGAGCGAGTGGGGGCCGTCCAGGAGGCGATGTCGGTCGTCGGCGAGCAGCACGACAGCCTGTGGTGGTTTTTGCACGCGCCCGTGCTACCCCTGAAGCTGTGGCCGCTGCTGCGCGACATGCGGCTGAGCCTCTCGCAGGTGTTCGACCATCTGTTTGGCGAGGACGAGGGGCCCAAGCTCGCGCTCGCCGCCAACCTGGGCTACTACGCCGACGATCCCGCCCGGTTGTGGTGGGTGTTCTATGCGCTCGCGCAGGGCGGCTATCTGGCCAGCGGCGGCACCTATATCCGGGGCGGCTCCGGTGTGCTCAGCCGCGGCCTGGTCGGGGTGGTGGAGGCCGAAGGCGGGGAGACGCGCACGGGCCGCACGGTGACCGAAATCATCCTCGACGACCAGGGCCGCGCCGCCGGGGTTGCCCATACCGCAGCCGATGGCAGCGACCGCGTGGTGGACCACGCTCCGGTCCTTTTCGGCAACGCCGCCCCGACCATGCTCGCCGAGGCGCTACCGGCGGAAGCGCGGTCGGCGTTTGCGGCCCGCTACCAGGGGCGGCGCGCGTCGATGTCGCTTTTCTCGATCGCGCTGGGGCTGAACCGGCCCCCCCGCGAGTTCGGCTTCACCCACTACTCCACGATGCTGATACCGGATTGGGTGAACGCTCTTTCGGACTATGCGCGCTGCGCCGAAATCCTGGCCGATGCGCCAGGGACCCGCATGCCGCCGGTGGCCGTCGTCGACTACAGCGCCATCGACAGCGGGCTGAGTCCCGACGGCCCGCACCTTGTCTCGGTCGTCGGTGTCGATCGCGTGGCGAACTGGGATGGCCTTGACGAGCACGCCTATCGGGCGAAGCGTGACGGCTGGCTGGATGCGATCGTGGCCGGGGTCGACCGATCCTTCCCAGGTTTCGCCGGGGCGGTCGTGCAGCGCGAAATGGCCACCGCAGCCACGATGCGCCACTTCCTGAATACCCCCGACGGGGCGATCTACGGCTTCGCGCCCGAGCCGCCCAAGGGCCTGCCGACTCTCGGTTCCGAAAGGGGCGTCGCCACGACCGTCCCGGGGTTGTGGCTGGCGTCGGCCTACGGCGGGGCCGGAGGCTTCACCGGAACCATGCTGATCGGGATGCTGGCGGCCCAGGCCGCCATGAAGTCGCAACATAGCCATCCGTGACCACCGCATGGCCCCATGTGGGGTCGTCGGGGTCGCCGATGAGCAGCCCCGCCGGGATGTGCTCCCGGTGATCGGCGCGCCAGGATTGCCGGTGTGCGCGCAGCGCGGCCAGGGTGACCGAAAACCGCCGGGATTTGGTGGTGACATGACCGCGGTGGCCCAGCGTGTGCAGCCAGGCCAGCATCGGGGCGTACTCGGTGCCGGTGCCCGCCAGCGCGATGAGGCTGAAAAGGATGCCCCGCACGTGCGGCGAGACTTCCAGGCTGGCGCATGCCTGCGGTGATATCCGGGCCGGCCAGAGCCCGAAGTCGGCCACTGACTTGGTGACGTATTTGGCCAGCTACCCCGCCACCCGCCGGGCCGCGCCGTCGGGATCGGCCCCGGTAGCGGCGCTTAGTGGTTGGGTGTCGATCTGCTCGCCGAACCGCAGCACTGGTGAGCGGGCCTGCCCGGCCGCCACCTCAAGGCGCACTCGGTGGGCCGCGGCTTGCACGAGCGCCGCCACCTCGGCTGCGGTGATCGACGTCTGCGGCGGCGCCACCGTCGCATCGGAGTCCGTTGCGGGAGCATCCAGGCGGATCACAGTTTGGTAGTGCGGGATGGCCCGTGCTTGCAACTCGACCACCTTCACAAACGACACCGCTACCGCGTCGGGGTCCTCGCCCCGGCGCCCCAAGTCCGCCTGCAACCCCCGGCGCACCGCGATGGTGAACCGCCGCCACAGCTCCGGCGCCCAGCTAAAGAGCACATGCCCGGCATAGTCGTAGCATTGCGCACAAAGCGGCTGCCCTAGGCTGTTGTCCTTGGTGTCGTGAATCACGCTGCACCACAACGGTTTCCCGTGAATACAGCGGCGATACACCGGCGCGGCACACCCGCGTGCGGTCGTGCGGCGGTCTTCGGTGTCACCACGTCCCAGGGCGGGCCGATGGCAGCGCCGCGCGCCCCCGCAAGCACTTGCCCCTACCCCATGCACCGCGCCGAAGCTCGGGGCGGTCAAGGTGACAAACACCGCCGGATGCGCCACGATGGACTGCGGCATGCCATGGCGCCCACCATAGATCCCGGCCGGCATCGTCAAGTTGTTTGCCTTGGTGTGGTGCTGCCAGGATTGGTCGTTGTGGCGATTGCGACGAGGTACAAGGGCTACCGGTATCCGATCGAGGTCATCGGGCACGCGGTGTGGCTGTATCACCGTTTCGCGCTGAGTCTGCGTGATGTTGAAGAGCTGATGTTGGCCCGCGGTGTCGCGGTTACCTACGAGACGATCCGGTCTTGGTGCGCCAAGTTCGGGCCGGACTATGCTGCCCGGTTACGTCGTCGGCGACCCCGTCCCGGCGATAAGTGGCACCTTGACGAGGTGTTCGTGAACATCAACGGCACCACTGATTACCTGTGGCGCGCGGTCGACCAGCACGGCAACGTGCTCGACATCCTGGTCCAGTCGCGTCGCAACGCAGCTGCTGCCAAGCGGTTCTTCCGCAAGTTGCTCAAGGGTCTGCGATACGTGCCGCGGGTGATCGCCGCGCTGGCCGCGGTTGCGGCCAATCTGATCAACAACCTGCCCGCGGTGCTGGTCTTGACACCGTTGATCGCTGCCAGCGGTCCGGCTGCGGTGCTGGCGGTGCTGATTGGGGTCAATATCGGCCCCAACCTCACCTACACCGGCTCGCTGGCCACCATGCTGTGGCGGCGCATCCTGCACCAGCACAACCACACCACCAGCCTGGCCGAATTCAGCCTGCTGGGCATGCTCACCGTACCGGCGGCGCTGATCGCGGCGGTGGTGGCATTGTGGGCATCGCTGCAACTGGTGGGAGGCTGATGCGCCATGACGGTGATCGCCTGGATCGTCGAAGCCACCTGGCGCGCCTGCGTCGACGCCGCCTGTCAGCACAGCCCCGCCGGCACCGACATCGTGCTGCTGCATGTTACTGACCCCGACGCCGCCGATCTCGCCCACGGCGCCTACGCCGGGCTGCTCGGCCGGGGTCACCCGCGGCGCGACCCGGGCACCCGGCTAGAAGGTCTCGCCGCCACGGCAGCACACAAGCTCCTCGAAGTATCGGCCCCGTTGCCCGCTTCGTCATCGACCATGCGCCATGCCCGGTGCTGCTGGTGTGGCCCGGCCCGGTGCCGAGCGTTAAAACCCTTCCCGCGCCGCCGCATCCACCACCGCACCCGTAGGCGTCTTGCGCGCGCACCGATAACCGAGGGCCGACGAGGCCGGGACGCAGCCGCGCGATGGGTTTTCAAGACCGTTTGCGCTGAGCAGATGGGGTCAGGTTGGGTCTTTGACGTTGCCGGTACGAGGGGCCTTCGATGACGAGCTCGAACGCGGCGGATTGAAGCCGGTCGATAGTGGGCTTGACCCCGTTTGGTGGACACAGGGTCAGGCGGCTTGTGCCGTCTGAGTGAGTCGGTTTTCGAACTCGACGGGACAGATCATACCCAGCGATGAGTGGCGTCTGCGTCGGTTGTATACCCGTTCGATCCAGTCG
>DASPOT010000106.1:0-41180 GCA_035625875.1 Mycobacterium sp.
GTGACCTTTGGGCGCAGTCTTGAGGACGTTTGGCCCCTCACCGCCGGCTGGGTTGGGTGCGAAGGTGGCGGCGTTCATGTCGGCGATTGACTGAGGCGGCGGTGATCGGGCGTGGTCGGTGATTCTGATGTGGTCACGGTGCTGCTCGGTGGTGACGTCATGCTCGGGCGTGGCGTCGATCAAATCCTGGCCTGTCCCGGCGAACCGGAGCTACGCGAGCCGTACCTGCGTGATGCGCGGGAATATATCCGCCTGGCCGAGCACGCCAACGGGCCGATTCCGCGCCCGGTGGATTGGCGGTGGCCCTGGGGCGAGGTGCTGGCGCTCCTCGATGACGCCGCCCCCGACGTTCGCGTGATCAACCTGGAGACAACGATCACCGCCGACGGTGAATTCGCCGAGCACAAGGCGGTGTGTTATCGGATGCACCCGGATAATCTGCCAGCACTGACGGCGTTTCGGCCCGACGTGTGCGCGCTGGCCAACAACCACATTCTCGATTTCGGCTACCAGGGGCTGGCCGACACCGTCTTGGCTCTCACCCAGCCGGGGATTCAGGGTGCCGGGGCGGGAGCCGATCTGCTCCTCGCGCGCCGCCCGGCGGCGGTGACGGTTCACGGTGAACACCGGGTGCTGGTCGGCTCGGTGGCGATGACATCGGCCGGCGTTCCCGAATCCTGGGCCGCGCACGGCGACCGGCCCGGGGTGTGGTTGATCCGCGACCTGTCAAGCCGTGTCGCCGACGACGTGGCGGCAGGGGTGCTGGCGCACAAGCGCGACGGCGATGTCGCGATCGTCTCGGTGCATTGGGGACCCAACTGGGGCTACGCCGTGGCGCCAGACGAAATCGGGTTCGCGCACCGGTTGATCGACGCCGGCGTCGACATCGTTCACGGACACTCCTCGCATCATCCCCGGCCGATCGAGATATACCAGGGCAAACCGATCCTGTACGGCTGCGGTGATCTCATCGACGACTACGAGGGCATCGGCGGGCACGAGTCGTTTCGCGGCGACCTCAGCCTGCTGTATTTGACCCGCACCGATTCGGTCAGCGGTGAACTGGTGTCGTTGCAGATGATCCCGCTGCAGGTGCGGCGGATGCGACTCGAGCGTGCCTCGCAGACCGACGCCGAATGGCTTCGCGCGACCCTTGAGCGCACCAGCCGCCAGTTCGGGCTTCATGTCGCGGCGCGATCCGACGATCTACTGGGGGTCGCATCCCTAGACAGCGACACCCATCCCCGCATGACTCCGGCAGGTGTCGGCGGCTGACATCACCGACGCCGCACCGGCGACATCTGGGCTTGAGCCGGGAATGAGACACACCAATTTCCCCATCAACAATGGATTTCCACAACCGCACGCCCAGGGCGCGTGCGCTTTCGGGTGGGTCGTTAGGCGAAGGTGGATTCGCGATCGGGTTCGGGGCCGAACCGGAATCGTCGGCCGCTAATGGTTGCGGCGTGTATACGGACATAGCGGAGCTTCAGCGTTGCGACCCAGGGCCGCAGCCCGGCGCGATCGGCCTCATCGATCTGCGCGCTGGTAGACAACACTTCCGCGGTGCCCTCGACAATGACGCTCCAGCCTTCATCGAGTGAGTGGCCGTCGGCTTCGAATGCAACGTTTTTGTTGATGACCACGCTCAACAGCTTGGTGCCCTCAGCGGTCCGAAACAGCACGGTGGGGCGCTGGACGACGAAGTTAACCGGAAAGATTTCGGGGCGCGAGCTCACGCATATCACCAATCGGCCCAGCGCCACGCTGGCCAGCAACTCCCAGCTCTCATCCTCACCGAGAATTGTCACCGGCTCATTGCTGACGGCCATGGCTAACCTTAACTTGGCACGCGCCGGCCGCGCCTGGACCCACGCCTGAATGATTGTCCTGACGCATGACCCGAATCGAAACCCGAATGGTTGCACTGGTCTTGCTTGACCGCAACGGTTTGATCACGTCACGGCACCCGCGCCCGCGATACTGAAACAATGGCCAGTGCATCGGGCGGTCAAGCGCACACGACAGGTATCACCCGCTTGCTCGCCGGTTGGTCGACCACAACCAACCGTCGGGTACCAAGCTGATGCAGCTCAACCGGGTAGCGATCGTCGTCGGCGGCACTGGGGCGTGCGGCGGCTATGAAGCCGGCGCGCTGTCGGTGTTGGTGCCGCGGCTCCGCGCCGCGGGCTACGAACCCAGGGTGTACGTCGGCGCCGGCGCAGGCGCGATCATCGCGACACTCTTCGTCGCCTCGACTCATCTCCCACCTGCGGACCAGGCTCGTCAGGTTCTCAACCTGTGGCGCACCATCTCAGTGTCCGAGGTGTACCGCTCGCCGCTCCTCACCTTGCCGCCAGTGGCCGCCCAGGTTATCGGTCAATTCGTGCGCCTGCCCGGCGTCCGGCTGACCGGAGTGCTTGACACCGCCCCGCTGCGGCGCAAAGTCCAACAAGCCATCGACATGCAAGGGCTGCGGGACAACGTCGCCGACAAGGGCCTCACCCTGGCCGTTGTGACCACCTCGGGCAATGACGACCGCACCGTTGTTTTCGTCGACCGTGAGGACGGCGTACCCGTGCCTGCCGCCGACGATGAACGACCACTTGATTACGTCGCGGCGCAAATGCAACTCGATCATGTCCTCGCGTCATGCGCTATCCCGATACTTTTTCCGCCGGTGCGGGTGTGCAAACCGTCAGGCGGGCCCGGCTGGTATCTCGACGGGAGGCTAAGGTTGTACGCGCCGCTGAAGCCCGCCCTGGCGCTAGACGCCGACGCGCTGGTTGTCGTCGCCACACATCCAATGCGTGACACCACTACGACGCCACAAGCCGGTGGACTCGCCCCCGACGTCGATGACGTCCTTATCGAGTTCGCCGACAGCATCTTCGCCGGCCGCATGGTTGAGGACCTGCGGACATTGGACAAGATCAACGCCCTGCTGGCCGAAGACGAACTGGTGGCCACGGCGACCGGTCGATTGCGCAAGAAGATCCCCTATGTTTTCGTCGGTCCAGCGCACAGCCAAACGCTGGCCCGGCTGGCACTCGAGATCTTGCACCGTAAACCCCGCTACTCCGGTGCGCTCGTGCAGAGAGTGCGACAGCTCGAACTGCGCATGATGGCGCACGCGCTTGAGGGTGATGGGCCACGCCGAGGCGGCCTGGTCAGCTACCTGTATTTCGATCGGGAATTCATCCAGGCGAGCATTGAACTGGGCCAGCGAGACGCCAACGCACTGCTCAACGGAGTGCCAACTAACGAAGTGCCCTGGCGCGTCAGTTGACTCCGGCCGGGTCGGGGTCGTCGTCTTCGTGCGGGGATGTCAGGTCCCCGGTGAGTGAGTCCGCTTTGTTTTAGAGTCCTGTGGCCTCGGAGTTGGGTCGGAAGGGACGATGAATCACATGGCTGGCCGGAAGAAGCATTCTGCTGAGGACGTCGTGCGCAAGCTGCGCCGCGCCGACGAACTCGCCGCGTCGGGCAAGACCAACGAGGAGATCGCTGCGGAGCTGGAGGTGTCGGCGGCGACGCTGTACAACTGGCGGCGCACCTACGGCGGCATGGACGTCGATGCCGCCAGGGAGCTTAAGGAACTGCGTGAACAGAACGCGAGGGTCAAGCGGCTGCTGGCCGAAACTGGGCTGGAAAAAGACGCCCTGCGCGAGGTGGCGAAGGGAAAATTCTGAGCCCGGCCGCCAAGCGCCGTGCCGTGGACATGCTCAAAGAGGTTTTGGCCATGTTGGAACGGCTGGCGTGCAAAGCGGTCGGGCTTGCCCGCTCCACCTACCGCCGGACCCCGATTGCGCTGACCCCGGCCGATCCCGACGCTGATCTGCGGCAATGGCTGCGCACCTACTGCACCGGCCATCCGTGTCATGGGTTCCGGCGTGGCTGGGCCGCGCTGCGCTATGACGAGCATCGGGGTGTGAACAAGAAGGAGGTGCACCGCTTGTGGAGGGAAGAGGGTCTGCAGCGGCCAGTGCACAGCTCACGGAAGCGGGCCGGCATGTCGTCGGTGCCGCAGGTGGCTGCGGATGCGCCGAAGGTGGTGTGGGCCTTGGATTTCCAGTTCGACTCCACCATCGACGGCACGGCGATCAAGATCGCGTCGATGCTCGACGAGCACACCCGCGAATCGCTGCTGAACATCGTGGAGCGCTCGATCACCGCCGACCGCCTGATCGAGCAACTGCACACGTGTTTCGCCGCGGCCAGCGGGCCTCCGCTGGTGCTGCGCATGGACAACGGACCGGAGCTCATTTCCCAAGCACTGCAATCATTTTGCGCTGGACAAGTCGGACTCTGCTACATCCCGCCCAGGACTCCGTTGGAATAACGGCTACATCGAATCGTTCAACAACCGGCTACAAAGGGAGTGCCTCAACCGCAATCACTGGACGAACCTGACCGAGGCCCGTGTGGTCATCGGCGACTTCAAGCACCAGCACAATCATCGGCATCGTCACTCAGCCCTGGGCTACCTCACCCCAGCCGAGTACGCTGCCCAATGCGGCCACACCCACCACCCCGTGGCCTGCGACATCAACTGATCGCGGCCACCGTTGCAGGTGGGTGCGGTGCCCTCGGCGCTCGCCAGCGCCGCCAGGCCGCCCGCGATGAGTATTAGGGGTCGAATCAATCGATCTTCCGGAGAACAGCCTGGGAGCGCTGGCGTTCTACGGCCGATGCTCGACAGAGGACAACCAGGATCCCGAAACGTCCTTAGGGTGGCAACTCGGCAACGCCAGCAAGTTTGTCGAGCCGCTGGGCGGCGTGGTGGTTGCCGAGTACTTCGACGTCGGCCAGTCTCGCTCGGTCCCCTGGGACCGGCGGGACGATGCCCGTCGATTGTTGAGTGATCTCAAAGATCCGAACCGAGGCTGGGATGCCGTTGTTGTAGGCGAGGGAACACGGGGTGCTGGTTCGGAAACCAGTTCTCCCTGGTTGCTCCGCGTTTCGCAAACTACGGTGTGCAGCTCTGGATTCCGGAACTCGGCGGTAGGTTCGATTCCAAGAATCCGTCACACAAGATGCTAATGAGCGTCCTTGGCGGGATGAGCGAATCGGAACGGCAACATATTCAGGCTCGTGTCCGTGCGGCGATGGATGCACAGGTTCTAAACGAGGGCCGACATCAGGGCGGCCGAGCACCTTTCGGTTACATGGTCGTCGACGGTGGGTGCCATCCGAATCCGCGAAAGTCCGCCGAGGGGTATCGATTACGGGTACTCGCAATCGATGAGGAAGCAGCAGATGTCGTGCGTCGGATCTTCGCCGATTACCTCGACGGCAAAGGCGATCGGGCGATCGCCGAAGGGCTGAACCGTGATGGTGTTCCTTGTCCTTCTGCGCGTCGGCCGGACCAGAATCGTCACCGGCTCGCGGACGGATGGCAAGGCAGCACGGTTGGCGCGATCTTGCAGAACCCGAAGTACACGGGCTACGCAATCTTCGGTCGCTGGACCAAGACCGAGATCCTGATGGATCCGGAAAATGTCAGTGAGGGGCACGTTGTGCGATTCCGGCGCGCATCGAGCGAACGAATCGTCAGATCGCGACGGCCAGCACATCCGGCGATAGTTTCCGTGGCGCAGTTCACGGAGGTGCAACTGCTCCGTCGGTCCAGAGCGGCGGGCGGACTCGACTCTCGCCGAAAGCTGGAGCGCGGTGCGAAGGCAACGAAATGGCCCTACGCCCTGAAAGGCATGGTGCGCTGCGCATTGTGCGGTCGCCGGATGGAGGGAACACCTCGCCGTTCGAAGAACGAATCGCGGACGTACTACAGATGCGCGGCTCGAAGCATCGCTCCTGGTTCCGCGGTGCTGTCGAGTCGTCCGAAGAACGTCTATCTCGCCGAGAGGGCTGTCATCGGACCGCTGAATGCATGGATCGGTCGACTCTTCGATCGCGAGCATCGGGATGAAACCGTTCGGCGATTGGCTGAGGCTGGTTCAGAAGCAAGTGGGGTCGACGACAGCCGTCTGCGGCAGGCGAAGAAGAAGCTCGCCGATGCTGAAACGCGCATGCGCCGACTACAGCTGTCGATCGAGGCTGGTGTGGAACCGGCAGCCGTTGCGGATGCGCTGAACCGTGCGCTAGAAGAACGTGAGGCTGCCCGCGCCGATCTCGATCGAGTACCTACCACCAACGTCCTGACCGAGAAGAAGATCGCGGAAATCGTCGACGGACTCGGAAACGTCGCTGAGCTGCTCAATAGCGCCGATCCATCGGAGTTGGCAGCACTGTACGCCGCGCTTCGATTGGAGATGGTCTACAACGCCACCGCCAAGATCGTCGGCGTCTTGATTCGTCCGACGGGTAGGGGTAGTAACCGTGTCCGAGGGGGGACTTGAACCCCCACGCCCAGTAATAGGGCACTAGCACCTCAAGCTAGCGCGTCTGCCATTCCGCCACTCGGACAAACCAACCACAGGGGCTGGCAGCTAAGGCTATCGGATTCGGCAACGCGCACCCAAACCTGGCTTGGCGACGATGCGGGACGCGAGGGTCCCGAGGAGGAGCCGAGCAATCCAGCCCAAGCCCCTGCCGCAGTGGTAGGAAAGGTGACTGTGACAGTTGCGACCGGGGTACGCATCGACCCAGTCGATGACGTGGTCGATATTGTCAGCAGGTTGATCCGGTTCGACACCACCAACACCGGCGAACCCGACACCACCAAAGGCGAGGCCGAGTGCGCGTGGTGGGTGGCAGAGCAGCTTGCAGAGGTCGGGTATCAGGTCGAATACGTCGAGTCCGGTGCGCCAGGCCGGGGCAATGTGTTGGCCCGGCTCGCGGGCGCGGACGGTTCCCGCGGCGCGCTGCTGATCCATGGTCACCTCGACGTGGTGCCGGCCGAGGCAGCCGAGTGGAGCGTGCACCCGCTCTCCGGCGCCATCGAAGACGGCTATGTCTGGGGCCGCGGCGCGGTCGACATGAAGGACATGTTGGGCATGATGATCGTGGTGGCCCGGCACTTCCGGCGGGCCGGTGTCGTGCCGCCACGCGATTTGCTGTTCGCGTTCGTCGCCGACGAAGAGCACGGCGGCAAGTACGGGGCACACTGGCTGGTCGACAATCGGCCCGATCTGTTCGACGGTGTCACCGAGGCGATCGGGGAAGTCGGCGGCTTCTCGGTGACCGTGCCGCGCCGCAACGGCGGTGAACGCCGCCTCTACCTGATCGAAACCGCCGAAAAGGGCCTACAGTGGATGCGGCTGACCGCCCGCGGCCGGGCGGGCCACGGCTCCATGGTGCACGACCACAACGCGGTCACCGCCGTCGCCGAGGCGGTTGCCCGGCTGGGCCGCCACCAGTTCCCGCTGGTGTTCACCGACACCGTCGTCCAGTTCCTGGCCGCGGTGAGCGAGGAGACCGGCCACGCCTTCGACACCGCCTCGCCCGACCTGGAGGGGGCGATCGATAAGCTCGGTCCGATCGCCCGCATCGTCAAGGCGACGCTGCGCGACACGGCCAACCCGACGATGCTCAAGGCCGGGTACAAGGCCAACGTCATTCCCGCAACGGCGGACGCGGTGCTGGATTGCCGCGTGCTGCCCGGCCGGCAAGCGGCGTTCGAGGCCGAGGTCGACGACCTGATCGGTCCCGACGTGACCCGGGAATGGATCAGGGACCTGCCGTCGTACGAGACCAGCTTCGACGGTGATCTGGTCGATGCCATGAACGCCGCGCTGCTGGCCGCGGACCCCGACGCCCGGACGGTGCCCTACATGCTGTCCGGCGGGAGTGATGCGAAAGCTTTCGCGCGCTTGGGTATTCGCTGCTTCGGCTTCGCCCCGCTGCGGTTGCCCCCGGAGCTGGATTTCGCCGCGCTGTTCCACGGCGTGGACGAGCGAGTACCCATCGACGCGCTGAAGTTCGGCACCCAGGTGCTGGCACACTTCCTGACACACTGCTGATCGACACGAGAGGACTGACCATGATCGCGCCGCCCGACCCGTATGCCAGGCTGCCCAAGCTGCCGTCGTTTCACCTGACCTCGGACTCGATCACCGACGGACAGCCGCTGGCCACCGCCCAAATCAGCGGGATCATGGGCGCGGGCGGCCAGGATCTCAGCCCTCAGCTGAGCTGGTCGCGATTTCCCGAGGAGACCCGCAGCTTCGCGGTCACCGTCTACGACCCCGACGCCCCGACTCTGTCTGGGTTCTGGCACTGGGCGGTGGCCAACCTGCCCGCGTCCGTCACTGAGTTGCCCGAGGGTGTTGGCGACGGCCGTCAACTGCCGGGGAATGCGCTCACCCTGGTCAACGACGCCGGTATGCGGCGCTACGTCGGCGCTGCCCCGCCCCCCGGCCACGGCCCGCACCGCTACTACGTCGCGGTGCATGCCGTGAAGCTCGAAAAACTCGATCTCAACGAGGACGCCAGTCCCGCGTTTCTCGGATTCAACCTGTTCCAGCATGCGATCGCGCGAGCGGCCATCCACGGCATCTACGAGCAGCGGTAGCCGCGCGCCCACAAACCTACGCGGACGGCCCCTCGGGTTTGGGGGCTGCCGAACCGACCGCGTCGGCCAGGGAGGCGAACCCGCCGTCACGTAGCCGACGGGCAATGCCGTCGTGAATGTGCTTGGCCCACAAGCCTCCTCCGTAGACGAAGCCGGTGTAGCCCTGCAGCAGCGACGCACCCGCCGTGATGCGCTCCCAGGCGTCATCGGCGGTTTCGATGCCGCCGACGCTGATCAGCGCCAACCGATCGCCGACCCGGCTGTAGAGCCGGCGCAGCACCTCAGTGGCGCGCCGTGCCACCGGCGGCCCGGATATGCCGCCGGCGCCGAGCTCGTCGACCCCCGGTGTGGCCAGGCCGTCGCGCGAGACGGTGGTATTGGTGGCGACGATGCCGGCCAAGCCCAGCTCTACTGCCAGGTCTGCGATGTCGTCGATATCGGAGTCGCAGAGATCGGGCGCGATCTTCACCAGCAGCGGCGTCGAGGTCTCCGCGAGCACGGCTAACAGGATCGGGCGCAGCGACTCGACGGCCTGCAGGTCCCTCAGCCCCGGCGTATTCGGCGAGCTGACATTGACCACCAGATACGACGCCAGCGGGCCGACCAGCCGGGCACTTGCCCGGTAGTCGTCGGCGGCGTGGGTGGACGGGGTCGTCTTGGTCTTGCCGATGCTGACCCCGATCGGCACGTCGGGGCGGTGGCGTGCGAGCCGGATCGCCAGCGCCCCTGCGCCGTCGTTGTTGAACCCCAGCCGGTTGAGCAAAGCGCGATCGGCGCGCAGCCGGAACAGGCGTGGAGGCGGATTGCCCGGCTGGGGGTGCGCGGTGACGGTCCCGACCTCGGCGTAGCCGAATCCCAGCGCACCCCAGGTAGCTAGTCCGGCGCCGTCCTTGTCGAAGCCGGCAGCCAGCCCGAGCGGTCCCGGGAAGCGTACGCCGAACACCGTGCTGGCCAGCACCGGGTCGCTCGGCGCCAACAGCCGGCGAAGTAGCCGGCGCGCCGGCGCGGCCGCGGTGACGCCACGCAGCGCGGCGAAAACCAGCGTGTGGATGCGTTCGGGCGGCACCAAAAACAGCAACCGGCGCACCACGTCATAGATCCGATGACGGTCTTCGCGCGGGCCGCTCACCGTCACAGTTCCGGCTGGTCGGCCCAACCGAGTTCGTCGATGGGGGACTTCTTGCGGCGCAACAACACCCGCCGGCTCCCGTCGGTGTAGAGCCGTACCCGGGTCAGCTCCCAGCCGCGGTACTCCGCTTCGATGGACAGCCGGGTGGAGGCGCTGACCCTGGTCACCTCTGGCGGCAGGCGCAACGGCACCCACTCGTACTCGTCGGACATCTCGGTGTCCCACCCCGCGGGCAGCCGCCTCCGCCGCGCCGCAGTCAACGGGGACCCACCGCATGCTCGATGACCTGGACTCCGGCGCCGGACCCCGACATGACATACAACGTGCCCGACGCATCGTCGAAGGCCAGCGAGTTAGGTTGCCGCACGGTTGGGTAACGTACCTTTCGACGGGGGTTCCGGTGGTCAGATCGTAACCAATGACAAAGTTCGCTGCGGGCTGGGATACCCCACGCGGGCTCACGGCACCCGGCCAGACCGTATGGGGCCTGCCGCACCGGGTGGGCCTGGCGCAAGAGCAGCGGGTCGACCCCGAACACCAGCAGCTGGCCGCCGCGAGTATCAGCGACCACCACCCGGCCCAGCGGATCGGCGGCCAGGGTGGGGCGAGGATATGGTCGCGACGTCGACACGGTCCATGCTCGACATCGACTAAACCGACGAGCGCAGCCTAACGGCAGCAGTCCGCGACGCGGTAGCCACAGCCGAGCCGGTGTCCCGATAGCTTCCGCGCACACCAGGTACGGTCGTCGTCGTGACTGCGGCCCCGGCGATGTGTTGGTGGCAGGTCGTCGGTTTGGCCGTGGTGCAGGGTCTCACCGAGTTCTTGCCGGTGTCATCCTCGGGACACCTGGCGATCGCGTCGCGCATGTTCTTCGGCGGTGACGCTGGCGCCTCGTTCACCGCGGTCACCCAGTTAGGCACCGAGGCTGCCGTGCTGGCCTATTTCGCCCGGGACATCGTGCGCATCGGCAAAGCCTGGTTTCACGGATTGTTCGTCTCCTGGCAGCGCACCGCTGACTACCGCCTCGGCTGGTACGTCATCATCGGGACCATTCCGATCTGCGTACTGGGTCTGGTGTTCACCGATGACATCCGCTCGGGTGCGCGCAACCTCTGGGTGGTGGCGGCGGCGCTGGTGGCGTTCTCGGGGGTGATCGCTGTCGCCGAGTACGTGGGTCGCCAGTGCCGCCACGTCGAGCACCTGAATTGGCGAGATGCCATCGTCGTGGGCGTTGCCCAGACGCTGGCACTTGTCCCGGGTGTCTCCCGCTCCGGGGCCACCATCAGCGCTGGGCTGGTCCTCGGGCTCGACCGCGAGCTGGCCGCTCGATTCGGCTTCTTGCTGGCCATTCCGGCGGTGTTCGCGTCCGGGTTGTTTTCGCTGCCGGACGCCTTCCACCCGGTCCGGGAGGGCATGAGCGCGACCGGCCCCCAGCTGCTGGCGGCGACGCTGATCGCGTTCGTCGTCGGCTTCGCCGCGATCGCTTGGTTTCTACGGTTTCTGGTGCGCCACAGCATGTACTTGTTCGTCGGCTATCGGGTGGCGGTCGGGGTTGGTGTCCTGATCCTGCTGGCCACGGGAGCGCTGGCTGCGACATGACCGTCATCTTGTTACGACATGGGCGGTCCATCTCGAATACCGCGCACGTCCTGGCCGGCCGCTCCGAGGGGATCGACCTCGACGAAACTGGCCGCCAGCAAGCCGCGGAGCTGATCGATCGGATCGGTGAACTGCCGATCCGGGCCGTGGTGTGCTCGCCGCTGCTGCGTTGCCGACGCACTGTCGAACCGCTCGCCGGCGCGCTGGGCCTCGAGCTCCTCGTCGAGGAGCGGCTCTCGGAAGTCGACTACGGCGAATGGACGGGCCGCAAAATCGCCGACCTGGCCAAGGACCCATTGTGGGCAGTGGTCCAGGCCCATCCCAGCGCGGCGGTGTTTCCCGGCGGTGAAGGGTTGGCGCAGGTGCAGGCGCGGGCCGTGGCCGCCGTCCGCGAACACGACCGGCGGCTGGCCGATCAGCACGGCGGCGACGCGCTGTGGCTGGCGTGTACCCACGGCGACGTCATAAAGGCGCTGGTCGCCGACGCGCTCGGCATGCATCTGGACAGTTTTCAGCGCGTGACCGTCGATCCCGGGTCGATGAGTGTGATCCGCTACACCCAGCTGCGGCCGTTTGTGCTGCACGTTAACCACACCGGCGAACGGCTGACGGCTGGGCTGACGGCACCAGCGCCGGACGATGAGGCGCCGCCCGGCGACGCGGTGGTGGGCGGCTCCACGGGCTGACACCGATTACCCCGCTCCCCATCGGCGCGTATCGTCGCGACTGAGCGGGTACAACTGGGTAATTACGAAGCAACGGCCACCGCCGGTATTTTGGAGATGCCATGCCTCGCGCAATCCATGTTTTCCGTACACCCGACCGCTTCGTTGCCGGGACTGTCGGCGAGCCCGGAAATCGCACCTTCTACCTGCAGGCGGTGCACGACTCCCGGGTGGTGTCGGTGGTCTTGGAGAAGCAGCAGGTCGCGGTGCTCGCCGAGCGCATCGGAGCGCTGCTGTACGAGGTGCATCGCAGGTTCGGCACACCGGTACCGCCGGAGACCACCGAGGTCGAAGACCTCAGTCCGTTGATCACCCCTGTCGACGCCGAGTTCCGGGTCGGGACCATGGGCCTGGGCTGGGATTCCGAGGCCCAGACCGTGGTGGTCGAACTGCTGGCCGCCACCGACAACGAGTTTGACGCGTCGGTCGTGCTTGACGACACCGAGGAGGGTCCCGACGCGGTACGGGTGTTCTTGACACCGGAGTCGGCACGGCAGTTCGCGACCCGCTCCTACCGCGTCATCTCAGCAGGCCGCCCACCCTGTCCGCTATGCGACGAACCGCTAGACCCCGAGGGACACATCTGCGCGCGCACCAACGGCTACCGGCGTAGCGCGTTGCTCGGGTCTGACGATGACCTCGAGAACTGACGATCGTGAGGTGTTGCGGTGCGGCGAGTTGACGGTGCTCGGACGCATTCGCTCGGCGAGTAACGCTACCTTCCTGTGCGAGTCGACGCTGGACGAGCGCAGTGTGCACTGCGTCTACAAGCCGATCGCCGGTGAGCAGCCGCTGTGGGATTTCCCCGAGGGAACCCTGGCCGGCCGGGAACTGGGCGCTTACCTGGTGTCGACGCAGCTGGGCTGGAATATTGTGCCCTACACCATCATTCGTGACGGACCGGCGGGTGTCGGCATGCTGCAGCTGTGGGTGGACCAACCCGGCGACGCAGCGGACTCCGATCCCGATCCGGGACCCGACCTGGTCGATCTGTTTCCGGCCGGCAAGCTGCCCCCGGGATATCTGCCGGTTCTGCGGGCCTACAACTACTCCGGCGACGAGGTCATGTTGAGCCACGCCGACGACATCCGGCTGCGGCGGATGGCGGTATTCGACGTGTTGGTCAACAACGCCGACCGCAAGGGCGGCCACATCCTGCACGGCGTCGACGAGCATGTGTACGGTGTCGACCACGGTGTGTGCCTGCACGTCGAGGACAAGTTGCGCACAGTGCTGTGGGGCTGGGCCGGCAAGCCCGTCGACGACGAGACGCTGGACGCGATCGCGGGGCTCGCCGACGCGCTCAGCGGCCCGCTCGCTGACGCGCTGACCGAGCAGGTCACTCGCCGGGAGATCGCGGCGTTACGCCGACGCGTTCACGCGCTGCTGGATAATCCCGTGATGCCCAGTCCGAACCGACATCGCCCCATTCCGTGGCCGGCGTTTTAGTGCTCTCTCGGTGTTTCGATCCGGTGAAGGGGCTCATTCCTCACGGGAACACGACTAGCCCATCACGTCGCACGGTCACATTTGCCACATGGGTCTCGCCTAGGCACGGCACACAGTTTGCCCACCCGTGGGCGACAATGTGGGGGCGCTGGGCCCGAAGCCGGCACGAGCACGTCGAACTCGATTTCACGAGTAGCGCCGTCAGAATCTGGCAAGCGACGGTTCAGTCGACAGGTTGTCGCTCAGCGAGGCGGGCACAACGAGCACCCTTCGTTCGCGGAGGCTCATGTGGCGGATGTGACAATCCACCGCAGAGCGCTGCACTAGCCGCGTTCAGCGGCTGGCCGCGCCGTCCAGCGTCTCGATCGCATCGGCGACATCCACGATGCAGATCCTCGCGCATCTCGATGCCCTCACACCGAAATCAGTACATGTGTTCAGGTTGGCAATACTGGACCGGGTGAGCCCGACCCCTCAAGACCTGACCGACGCGGCGCTGGCCGCCGATCTGGCCGAAGACGCCGGGAAGCTGTTGCTGGCGGTGCGCGAGGAGATCGGGTTCGACCATCCGTGGGCGCTCGGCGATGCTGGTGACCGCCGGGCGAACTCGCTGCTGTTGCGGCGGCTGCGCGCCGAACGGCCGGGTGACGCGGTGCTCAGCGAGGAAGCCTATGACGATCTGACCCGGTTGCGCGCTGATCGGGTGTGGATCATCGACCCGGTGGACGGCACGCGCGAATTCTCCACATCCGGACGCGCCGACTGGGCGGTGCACGTGGCGTTGTGGCAACGTGACGGCGGCCCGAACGGTGCCGTCACCGACGCGGCGGTCGCACTGCCCGCGGTTGGTGAGCTCTACCGCACCGATAGCGTCGCCGTGGACATGTCCCCCCATTCCGGGCCGATCCGGATCACCGCCAGCTCCAGCCGGCCACCTGCGGTGCTTTACCGGCTGCGCGACCAGCTGGACATCGAGACGGTGCGGATCGGTTCCGCCGGGGCGAAGGCGATGGCCGTAGTCAAGGGGGATGCGGACGCGTACATCCACGCGGGCGGGCAGTGGGAGTGGGATTCAGCCGCACCGGCAGGCGTGGCGTTGGCGGCGGGCCTGCACGCGTCCAGGTTGGACGGGTCGGAACTCGTCTACAACCAGCCCGATCCGTATCTGCCCGACTTGTTGATGTGCCGCCCCGAACTGGCCGACGTGTTGCTGGGTGCCATCCGGTCGCCGGGCTAGACGCGATTGCCCGGCTCCTCCTCAGGCCGCCGCGCGGCCTGCATCGTCGCCGGGCTGAAGCCACACCTTACAGTCGACGGTATGGAATCGTGGTCGGCCGCACTGGCTCCGGTGTTACCGGGACGCGGCCCGGACCTACGGCTGTACGACACGGCCGATCGCCAGGTGCGCCCGGTGGCACCCGGTCACACCGCAACCATGTACGTCTGCGGGATCACGCCGTATGACGCCACTCATCTGGGCCACGCCGCCACCTATCTGGCGTTCGACCTGGTGCACCGACTATGGCTGGACATCGGTCATGACGTGCGCTACGTCCAGAACATCACCGACGTCGACGATCCGCTGTTCGAGCGCGCCGAGCGAGACGGCGTCGACTGGCGCGACCTCGCGGCGCGCGAGGTCGCCTTATTCGGCGAAGACATGGCGGCGCTGCGGGTGCTGCCGCCGCACGACTACGTTGCAGCCACCGAGGCCATCGAAGAAGTGGTCGAGGTCGTCGAAAAAATGCTGGCCTCCGGGGCGGCGTACGTCATTGACGACGAATACCCCGACGTCTACTTCCGGGCAGATGCCACGCTGCAGTTCGGCTACGAGTCCGGCTATGACCGCGACACCATGCTTCGGCTGTCCACGCAGCGTGGCGGGGATCCGCACCGGCCGGGCAAGAACGACGAGCTAGACGCCCTGATGTGGCGGGCGGCGCGGCCCGGGGAGCCGAGTTGGCCTTCGCGGTTCGGCCCTGGCCGGCCGGGCTGGCATGTCGAATGCGCGGCGATCGCGCTCAGCCGCATCGGCACCGGCCTGGACATCCAGGGTGGCGGTACCGACCTGATTTTCCCGCATCACGAGTTCACCGCCGCGCACGCCGAATCCGTCAGCGGCGAACGGCGATTCGCCCGCCACTACGTACACGCCGGGATGATCGGCTGGGAAGGGCACAAGATGTCCAAGAGCCGCGGCAACCTGGTATTCGTGTCGACGCTGCGCGGGCAAGGTGTCGACCCGTCGGCGATCCGGTTGGGTCTGCTGGCCGGGCACTACCGCGCGGACCGCTTTTGGGACGCCCAGGTGCTCGACGAGGCCATTGCGCGGCTGCACCGGTGGCGCACCGCGACCGCGCTGCCCGCAGGCCCGGACGCCGCGGACACCATCGCCCGGCTGCGCCAGTACCTGGCTGACGACCTGGACACTCCCAAAGCCATTGCGGCCCTTGATGGTTGGGCCACTGACGCGCTGGAGTATGGTGGCCATGACGCCGGGGCACCTCGGGCGGTGGTCACCGCGGTGGATGCGCTGCTGGGTGTGCGGTTGTAGTCGTCGCGCCGTTGGGTGATCTAGCGCACACATCGGTGTACCTTTCGGTTTATGGCATCTGTGAACTCCCAAGTCGTCTTCATCACCGGCGGTGGCCGCGGAATCGGCGCCGAAACCGCCCGTCGGCTCCACCACAAGGGCGCCAAACTGGTGCTGACCGATCTGGACGAAGGTTCGCTGAAACAGCTGGCCGCTGAACTCGGCGACGAGAGAGTGCTGACCGTGATCGCCGATGTGCGCGACCTGTCGGCCATGCAGGCCGCGGCCGCCAAGGCCGTTGAGCTCTTCGGGGGCATCGACGTCGTCGTAGCCAATGCAGGGATTGCCAGCTATGGGTCCCTGCTGCAAGTCGATCCGGAGGCGTTCAAGCGGGTCATCGACATCGATGTGCTCGGTGTCTTTCACACCGTGCGTGCCACGCTGCCGGCGGTGATCGAACGCCGCGGCTACGTGCTGATCGTCTCGTCGCTGGCCGCATTCGTAGCCCCTCCCGGGATGGTGTCCTACGACACGTCGAAGGCCGGCGCCGAGCACCTCGCCAACGCGCTGCGACTGGAGGTCGCGCATCGGGGCGTCAGCGTCGGCTCGGCCCACATGTCCTGGATTGACACCGACCTCGTCCGCGACACCAAGGCCGACCTGCCGTCATTCCGGGAAATGTTGGCGAAGCTGCCCTGGCCGTTGAACCTGACCACTTCGGTGGAGGCGTGCGCGGCTGCGTTCGTCGCGGGGATCGAGGGCCGCAAGAGCCATGTCTACTGCCCGGACTGGGTGGGGTTGTTCCGCTGGCTCAAGCCGGTGTTGTCCACCCCGCTGGGTGAGTTCGCCATCCGCCGATTCACTCCGGAATTGTTGCCCCGCCTGGACGCCGAAGTCGCCGCCCTCGGCCGCTCCACCAGCGCTATCACCGAAGGCTTGGAGAAGCGGCAGGGCAAACGGTAATAGCGGCCCCCTGGGCCCAAAGTGCGCTGTGCTTGATTGCCCGGCTCCTCAGCGGGCCGTCCTGGCGCAGAGAGCTCTAGCGTCCGAAACCGGGGCGGCGGCGTCGCAGGTAGCGCTCGAACTCGGCGGCCAGCGCGTCGCCGTCGATATTGCCCAGGGCCTCGTGCATGTCGACCTCGGCGTCGCCGCGCTGCTCCAGTGACTGCACGTATTCGGCCAGGTCGTCGTCTTCGGCGGTCATCTCGGTGACCGCCTGCTCCCACTCCTCGGCCTGCGCGGGCAGGTCGCCCAGCGGCACCTCGATGTCGAGCACATCTTCGACGCGGCGGAGCAACGCCACCGTCGCCTTCGGGTTCGGTGGCTGCGACACATAGTGCGGCACCGCCGCCCAGAACGTCACTGCCGGGATCCCGGCGGCTACGCAGGCGTCCTGGAACACTCCGGCGATCCCGGTCGGCCCCTCGTAGCGGGTTTCCTGCAGGCCGAAGCGCCGCGCCGACTCGGGGGAATAGGCCGCGCCCGAGACCGGCACCGGCCGGGTGTGCGGGGTGTCGGCCAGCAGCGCCCCGAGGATCACGACGGTGTCGACATTGAGCTTGTCGGCGATGGCCAGCAGCTCGGCGCAGAACGTGCGCCAGCGCATGTTCGGTTCCACACCGTGCATCAACACGATGTCGCGGTCGCTGCCCGGCGGGCGGCAGTGTGAAATCCGCATCGATGGCCACACCAGCTCCCGGGTGACCCCGTCGACCTGGCGGATTACCGGGCGATTCACCTGGTAGTCGTAGTAGGCCTCGTCGTCGATCTCGACGATCGGGTCGGCCTCCCAGATGGCGTCCAGGTGCTCCAGCGCATCGCTGGCCGCGTCGCCGGCGTCGTTCCACCCCTCGAACGCCGCCACGGCGATCGTGTTGTGCAGTTCGGGCAGCGCGGCGCTGGCATCCGGCGGAATCACAGCATCAGCGTACGGCTTGTGGCAGGCCGTTCGCGCAGTGACGAACAAAGCCATTTGGATAGGACAGCTATGCTCGCGGAGGTGACTGTTCCTAACGATCATGTCTACGACACCGACCTGCTCGATACCTTGTCGCAGCGTGTCATGGTGGGCGACGGTGCCATGGGCACCCAGTTGCAGGCCGCCGATCTCACGCTCGACGACTTCCGCGGGCTGGAGGGCTGCAACGAGATCCTCAACGAGACCCGGCCCGACATCCTCGAGCGCATCCACCGCAACTACTTCGAAGCGGGCGCGGATGCCGTGGAGACCAACACGTTCGGCTGCAACCTGTCCAACCTCGGCGACTACGACATCGCCGACCGGATCAGGGACCTGTCGCAGCAGGGTACGGCGATCGCGCGCCGGGTCGCCGACCAATTGTCCACCCCCGAGCGCAAACGCTATGTGTTGGGATCGATGGGGCCGGGCACCAAGCTGCCGACCCTGGGACACGCCGAGTACGCGCTGATCCGCGACGCTTACACCGAGGCGGCACTCGGCATGCTCGACGCCGGCGCCGACGCCGTCCTGGTGGAGACCTGCCAGGATCTGTTGCAGCTCAAGGCCGCGGTCCTGGGATCACGGCGGGCGATGGCGCAGTCCGGGCGTCACATCCCGCTGTTCACCCACGTCACCGTCGAGACCACCGGCACGATGCTGCTGGGTAGCGAGATCGGTGCGGCCCTGACGGCCGTCGAGCCGCTCGGCGTCGACATGATCGGCCTCAACTGCGCGACCGGGCCGGCCGAAATGAGCGAGCACCTGCGGTATCTGTCCAAACACGCCCGCATCCCGGTGTCGGTGATGCCCAACGCGGGCCTGCCCGTGCTGGGCGCACGCGGCGCCGAATACCCGCTGCAGCCAGACGAATTGGCCGAGGCGCTGGCCGGTTTCATCGCCGAATTCGGGCTATCGCTGGTCGGCGGTTGCTGCGGCACCACCCCCGAACACATCCGGCAGGTCGCCGCCGCGGTGGCCAAGTTCAACAACGGGGAGGCAACCCGCGGCGAGCGTCAGGTCACCTACGAGCCGTCGGTGGCGTCGCTGTACAGCGCCACCACGTTCGCGCAGGACGCTTCGGTGCTGATGATCGGCGAGCGGACAAACGCGAACGGCTCCAAGGCTTTCCGCGAAGCGATGATCGCCGAGGACTACCAGAAATGCCTCGACATCGCCAAGGACCAGACCCGCGACGGGGCGCATTTGCTGGATCTGTGCGTCGACTATGTGGGCCGCGACGGTGTCGCCGACATGACGGCACTGGCCAGCCGGCTGGCTACCGCGTCGACGCTGCCGATCATGCTGGACTCCACCGAAACCGCGGTGCTGCGAGCGGGTTTGGAGCACCTTGGCGGGCGCTGTGCCATCAACTCGGTCAACTACGAGGACGGCGACGGCCCGGAATCCCGATTCCACAAGACCATGGAGTTGGTGGCCGAGCACGGCGCCGCGGTGGTGGCGCTGACCATCGACGAGGACGGCCAGGCCCGCACCGCCGAGAAGAAGGTGGCCATCGCCGAGCGGCTGATCAACGACATCACCCGGAATTGGGGTGTGGAGGAATCGTCGATCCTGATCGACTGCCTGACCTTCACCATCGCCACCGGACAGGAGGAGTCGCGCCGGGACGGCATCGAGACCATCGAGGCGATCCGTGAGCTCAAGAAACGCCACCCGAATGTGCAGACCACACTGGGGTTGTCCAACATCTCGTTCGGACTGAATCCGGCTGCGCGCCAAGTGCTCAACTCGGTGTTCCTGAATGAATGCCGGGAAGCGGGGCTGGATTCGGCGATCGTGCATGCGTCGAAGATCCTGCCGATGAACCGCATTCCTGACGAACAAGGCCAGGCCGCCCTTGACTTGGTCTATGACCGGCGCCGCGAGGGGTACGACCCGCTGCAGGAGCTGATGCAGCTCTTCGAGGGGGTGTCCGCGGCCTCGTCGAAGGAGACACGCGCGGCCGAACTGGCCAAACTTCCCCTGCTGGAGCGGCTGGCGCAGCGCATCATCGACGGTGAGCGCAACGGCCTGGAGGCCGATCTCGACGAGGCGATGACGCTGAAGCCCCCGCTGGAGATCATCAACGACAACCTGCTTGCCGGTATGAAGACCGTCGGTGACTTGTTCGGCTCCGGGCAGATGCAGCTGCCGTTCGTGCTGCAATCAGCGGAGGTGATGAAAGCCGCTGTCGCCTACCTGGAACCGCATATGGAGAAGTCCGACGACGACTCCGGTAAGGGCCGGATCGTGCTGGCCACGGTCAAGGGCGACGTGCACGACATCGGCAAGAACCTCGTCGACATCATCTTGACCAACAACGGATACGAGGTGATCAATCTCGGTATCAAGCAGCCGATCGGCAACATTTTGGAGGCGGCGGAGGAAAAAAGTGCTGACGTGGTCGGAATGTCGGGCCTGCTGGTGAAGTCCACCGTAGTGATGAAGGAAAACCTCGAGGAAATGAACACTCGCAGGGTCGCCGACAAGTTCCCGGTGCTGCTCGGCGGCGCGGCGTTGACCCGCACCTACGTGGAAAGCGACCTCGCCGAACTCTACGAGGGCGAAGTGCATTACGCGCGAGACGCTTTCGAAGGCCTGAAGTTGATGGACACCATAATGAGCGCCAAGCGGGGGAAGGCGCCGGACACGGAGAGTCCGGAGGCCATCGCCGCCCGCGAGAAGAAAGCCGAGCGCAAGGCCCGTCACGAACGATCGAAACGGATTGCGGCGCAACGCAAAGCTGCCGAGACGCCGATACAAGTGCCTGAACGCTCCGACGTCGCGGCCGATGTCGAGGTGCCGACGCCGCCGTTTTGGGGTTCGCGGATCGTCAGGGGTCTGGCGGTGGCCGACTACACCGGGCTGCTCGACGAGCGTGCGTTGTTTTTGGGCCAATGGGGTTTACGCGGCGTGCGCGGCGGTCAGGGCCCGGCCTACGAAGACCTGGTCGAGACGGAAGGCCGACCGCGGCTGCGGTACTGGCTGGACCGGTTGTCCACCGACGGCGTCCTGGCACACGCCGCGGTGGTGTACGGCTACTTCCCGGCGGTGTCGGAGGGTGATGACGTCATCGTGCTCACCGAGCCCAAGTCTGATGCCCCCGAACACTTCCGGTTCACCTTCCCGCGCCAGCAGCGCGGCCGCTTCCTGTGCATCGCGGATTTCGTCCGGTCACGAGATTACGCGAGCAGGGCCGGTCAGGTTGATGTGTTGCCACTCCAGCTGGTGACGATGGGGCAGCCCATCGCCGACTTCGCCAACGAGCTGTTCGCGTCCAATGCCTATCGCGACTACCTTGAGGTCCACGGCATCGGCGTGCAGCTCACCGAGGCGCTGGCCGAGTATTGGCACCGGCGCATCCGCGAGGAGCTGCGGTTCTCCGGGGACCGGGCGATGTCGGCCGAGGACCCCGAGACCGTCGAAGACTACTTCAAACTCGGCTACCGCGGTGCCCGCTTTTCGTTCGGTTACGGGGCCTGTCCGGACCTAGAGGACCGGGCCAAGATGGTGGCGCTGCTGGGGCCCGAACGCATCGGGGTGACGTTGTCAGAGGAGTTCCAGCTTCATCCCGAGCAATCGACCGACGCCTTTGTGCTGCACCATCCCGAGGCCAAGTACTTCAACGTCTGACGAAGCGCTCAGCCGCGCCCCAAACCGTTGAGGTAAGCCGCCCCCGCGGCCCGCGACTCGGGATCCCGCAGCGCGGTGACCAGCGAATCCGCGTCATTCCAAGCCCGGGCGGTGCCGACCATCCCCTCGGTCACCGCGTTCGTGTGACGCTTGGTGGCGGTCAAGGTCAACGCCGACTTGCCGACCAACACACCCACCAGCTCGTCGACCGCGCTGTCAAGACCTGACATGGGAACCACCTGGTTCAGAAAGCCCGCCGCCATTGCTTCGGCGGCGCCGAAGGGGCGGCAGGTCATCACCAGCTCCTTGGTCCGGGCCGGGCCGATCTCCCTCACTAGCCTGGGGATGCCTCCCCAGGCCAGTGGGATCCCCAGGTCGACTTCGGGGATCGAGAAGCGAGTGTCGTCCGCGGCGATACGCAAGTCGCAGGCCGCGGCGAGCACCACCGCACCGCCGACGCAGTGGCCGTGAATCCTGGCGACGGTCACCGCCCTCATCTCCTCAATCGCCTCGGCCATCCGCCGCCCGGCATCAGCCGCCTGCCGCGCCACGACGGCGGAGGCCGTTGTCGGTGTCATGTCACCTTGGCCACCCGCTGGGGCGAAAGCTGCGAGATCCGCCCCGGCGCTGAAGGCGCGCCCCCGGCCACCGACCACCACCACCTTCACGTCCGGCACGGTGTCGAGATGGCCCGCAGCTGCTATCAGTTCGTTCAAGGTTGTCGCGCCGAGCGGGTTCAGCTTCTCTGGCCGGTTCAGGGTGATATCTGCCCTCGCGCCGTCGACTGTGACCTCGATCTCGGTGAACTGCATGCCTCACGGTACGTCGTCGGCTGGAGCTGATGGACCGGCTCGTCCCGTAAGCGGGAGGTCCACCTCGGGCACTCCCGCCCGCATCATCGCCGGGCAGGTGGCTATCCTGTGGCCAGTCAGCCCCGGAGAAACGTACAGATGGCAAAGGTCAGTGTTCGCTACATCGTCAATGACGTGGATGCCGCCATCGCCTTGTACTGCGGCCAGCTTGGGTTCCACGAAGACATGCATCCGGCGCCGGGGTTCGCGATGCTCTCGCGCGGAGATCTGCGGCTCGTGCTCAGCAGACCCGGTGGCGGGCCCGGCGGCGGCCAGGCCATGCCGGACGGCACGCTGCCCACGCCGGGGGGCTGGAACCGCTTCTCGATCGAGGTGACTGACCTGGAGGCCACGGTCGCGCGGCTGCGCGCGGCCGGTGTCCACTTTCGCAATGACATCGTCGTCGGCGTGGGCGGTAAGCAGATCCTCGTCGATGACCCGTCCGGAAACCCGGTCGAACTTTTCGAGCCCACCCTCCCGGAGGGCCGCCTGGGTCGCCCCGGTGAAGAAGACGGTTAGGTCGGAGGTTGCTCACGGATGGAACGACGTCCGATGGCGGGTGAGGGTGCCCTCGGGAGTGCGCCCTCGGCGCTTCCCGAGGAGGGATTATCGTCCGCTGGCAGGTCGGTCCGGGTCGCGTCAGTGGCTGCCCTCGGTGGGCTGTTATTCGGCTACGACATCTCGGTGATCAACAGCGTGGTAGCCGCGCTGCAGGACGAATTCAAGATCGGCAACGCGGTGCTGGGCTTTACTGCGGCCGCGGCGCTGCTGGGTGCCGCGGCCGGAGCGATCATCACCGGACGTATCGCCGACCGCGTCGGGCGTCTGCCGGCTATGAAACTTGCTGCGACGCTCTTCTTCGTCTGCGCGCTGGGCAGCGGCCTGGCGGCCAAAATCTGGCTCTTGGTTGCCTTTCGCATCCTCGGCGGCGTCGGGATCGGGGTTGCCTCGGTTGTCACCCCCGCGTATATCGCGGAAACCTCGCCACCGCGTATCCGCGGCCGGCTCGGCTCACTCCAGCAACTCGCCATCGTGTCCGGTATCTTCTTGGCGTTGGTGGTGGACTGGCTGCTGGCCGGTATCGCGGGTGGTCCACACGCGCACTTGTGGTTGGGCCTGCCCGCTTGGCGCTGGATGTTCCTTGCGGACGCGATTCCGGCCCTGGTCTACGGCACGCTGGCCTTCACCATCTCGGAGTCACCGCGTTACCTCGTTGCGGCACAACGAATTCCGGAGGCTCGCCAAGTGATCTCGATGCTATTTGGTGAGCGCAACGTGGATATCATCGTGAACCGGATCTCCGAGACGCTGAGACGGGAAATCCCGCCGTCGTGGCGTGACCTGCGAAAGCCTGCCGGCGGCGTGTACGGGATCGTCTGGGTGGGCCTGGGACTGGCGGTCTTTCAGCAATTCGTCGGCATCAACGTAATCTTCTTCTACTCGCGAGTGCTATGGCAGGCTGTAGGATTCGCCGAGAGTTCGTCGTTTGCGATCGCTGTGGTTACCGCGGTGATCAACGTCCTCATCACCTTGATCGCGATCGCCCTCATCGACAAGACCGGCCGCAGGCCGCTGCTGCTGACCGGGTCGGCCGGCATGGCGTTGATGCTGACGACGATGACGGTCGTGTTCGCCAGCGCCCCGGTCATCGATGGCAAGCCGCACCTCGGCGGCGCTTCCGGGCCGATCGCATTGATCGCCGCCAACGTCTTCGTCATCGCGTTCGGCGTCTCATGGGGGCCGATCCTGTGGGTGCAGCTCGGGGAGATGTTCTCCAACCGCATCCGGGCTGCCGCGCTCGGGCTGGCGCTCGCTGCCCAGTGGATGGCCAACTGGACGATCACGGTTACCTTCCCGGCACTGCGCGAGGTGCTTGGCTTCGCGTACGGCTTCTACGCGATGTGCGCAGTGTTGTCGTTCGTGTTTGTCTGGAAGTGGGTCCCGGAGACCAAGGGTGTGGCGTTGGAAGACATGCACGCCGGGCTGCTCCACGAGGACAAACCGACGACCGGCTCGACCTGATTGCCCGGCTCTGCTCGCCCGATCCCGGCGCGTATCGTCGCCGGGTGAAACCGCCGTGACTTTGCTCGTCGGCACGTGAAACAATCGCTGCCCGTGAAGACCTTCGAGGATCTGTTCGCCGAACTCGACGAGCGCGCCCGGACGCGGCCGGCTGGCAGTGCCACGGTGGCCGCATTGGACGGCGGGATACATGAGCTGGGCAAGAAGATCCTCGAGGAAGCTGGTGAAGTGTGGTTGGCCGCCGAACACGAACCCGACGACGCACTTGCCGAGGAGATCAGCCAGTTGCTGTACTGGACACAGGTGCTGATGATCTCCCGCGGGCTGACCCTCGATGACGTGTATCGGAAGCTGTGATGGCGGCCCAACGTTGCGATGAATCGTCGATGCTACGCGTCGCGGTCCCCAACAAGGGTGCGTTGAGCGAGCCGGCCACCGAGATCCTTGCCGAGGCAGGATATCGTCGCCGCACCGACCCCAAGGACCTGACCGTCATCGACCCGATCAACAACGTCGAGTTCTTCTTCCTGCGGCCCAAAGACATTGCCATCTATGTCGGATCAGGAGAGCTCGACTTCGGGATCACCGGACGGGATCTGGTGCGCGAGTCCGACGCGCCGGTACGCGAACGTTTGGCGCTCGGATTCGGGGCATCCAGCTTTCGTTATGCCGCCCCCGCCGGGCGCAACTGGACCACAGCAGACCTAGCCGGAATGCGGATCGCTACCGCCTACCCGAATTTGGTGCGAAAAGACCTGGCAGCCAAGGGGATTGAAGCAAACGTCATCCGGCTCGACGGCGCCGTGGAGATATCGGTGCAACTCGGGGTGGCCGATGCCATCGCCGACGTTGTGGGGTCTGGTCGCACCTTGAGCCTGCATGACCTGGTGGCCTTCGGTGAGCCGCTCTGTGATTCGGAGGCGGTGCTGATCGAGCGGACCGACCCGGGCCGACAGGATGCTGGCCACGTCGCCGCGCGCGACCAGCTCGTGGCACGGGTACAGGGCGTCGTGTTCGGGCAGCGGTACCTGATGCTGGACTACGACTGCCCACGCTCGGCGCTCGACGAAGCCACGTCGATCACGCCGGGACTGGAGTCACCGACAATTGCCCCGCTCGCCGACCCGGGCTGGGTGGCGGTGCGCGCGCTGGTACCCCGCCGAGAAGTCAACGCGATCATGGACGAGCTTGCCGCCATCGGGGCGAAGGCGATCTTGGCCTCGGACATCAGGTTCTGCCGATTCTGATCAGACGTCCGGGTACCGGCCAGTTGCTGTGTTAGCGTCCCGGCTAGTCGTGTTGTCAGGAGGTCGCTGTGACGCATGCCCTTGTCCTGCTGCTAGCTCTGCTGATCGGCGTCGTTGCCGGGTTGCGTGCTCTGACGGCTCCCGCCGCGGTCGCCTGGGCCACCTTGTTGCGGTGGATCAACCTGAACGGAACGTGGGCGTCATGGGTCGGCCATCCAGTGACGGTCACCATCCTCACCATCCTCGCGGTCATCGAACTGGCCGCCGACAAACATCCCAAGACACCAGCCCGTACCACTGCGCCATCATTCACGGCCCGGATCATTTCGGGCGCGTTTGCGGGTGCTGCGATCGGCACCGCGTGGGGCTACACCTGGAGCGGACTGGGGGCCGGTATCGTCGGTGCCGTGCTGGGCACCGTGGGCGGCTATCAGGCGCGCACGCGATTGGTCGCTGCCCGCGACGGGCACGACCTGGCAGTCGCGCTACTCGAAGATGCGGTCGCGATTCTAGGTGGGTTCGCGATAGCCGCCGTGACGGCCATTCTGTGACAAAGCATTTCGGTGAGATCGTCTCTGTGGCCGCATTGATCACGCCGCCGGCTCTGCGCGCTGTGGCGTGGCATCTGCGTCGCCGTGCCGCGGGGCGTCCGGCCAACCCGGGTAGGGCGGCGGCGTGCCCCCGAAAACCGGACAGTGCATCTGATGAGGGCACCACTCGCACAGCCGTGACGGGCTGGGACGGAAATCGCCTGTCGCGCCAGCTGATTGGATCGCGCGCCAGATCGCCATCAGCGTTTTCTCGAAGCGCAGCAGCTCGTCTAGGTCGGGGGAGTAGTCCAGCAGCTGGCCGTCCGCCAGGTAGATGAGCCGCAGCCGCGTCGCCAGCACATGCCGCGAACGCAGCATTGCCACCGCGTAGAACTTCATTTGGAACATCGCCCTGAACTCGGCCAGTGCCCGCGCGGTTGGTGGTGCCTTGCCGGTCTTGTAGTCGACCACGCGCAATTCGCCGGTGGCGGCGATGTCGATCCGGTCGATGACACCGCGCAGCAGCGTGCCGTCGGCCAGTTCGACCTCGACGCGCTGCTCACAGCTTTGCGGATCGAAGCGGGTTGGGTCTTCCAGCCGGTAATAACCGGACAGCAACGCGCGGGCCTCCTCGAGCAGTTGGGTGCGCTGCTCGGAGCCCAGCTCGGCGACCAGGTCGGGTTCCTCGGCGATAACCCGGTCCAAGGCCGGGTTGACCAGCGCCCTGGCGGTCTGCGGACCGCGCTGCACCGCGGGTAAGCCGTAGAGCTGCTCTAGCGCGGCGTGCACCACCGACCCGCGCAGTTGCGCCGTCGACGGCGGCTCGGGCAACCGGTCGACCGCACGGAACCGATAGAGCAGCGGGCACTGCTTGAAGTCGGCCGCTCGCGACGGTGACAACGCCGGCCGTGACGTGGAGGTTTGATTGCCCGGCTGGCCGCTCATAGCGGCAGCCTAGGGCCGGGTGCCGACAACCCCGCGCACCGGTTACGGCGCGTCGGCTGGCAGGCTAGACCTCGTGTCCGCAACCGGCCCGTTCGCGGTGGGTGATCGCGTCCAACTCACCGACGCCAAGGGCCGGCACTACACGATGTTGCTCACCCGCGGCGGGGAGTTCCACACCCATCGTGGTGCGATCGCGCACGATGCGGTGATCGGGCTGGAGGAAGGCAGCGTGGTCAAATCCAGCAGCGGCGACCAGTTTTTGGTGCTGCGCCCGCTGCTTGTCGACTACGTGATGTCCATGCCCCGCGGGGCCCAGGTGGTCTACCCCAAAGACGCCGCCCAGATCGTGCACGAAGGTGACATCTTCCCGGGCGCGCGGGTGGTGGAGGCCGGCGCCGGATCCGGTGCGCTGACCTGCTCGCTGCTGCGGGCCGTCGGGCCGGACGGACAGGTGACCTCCTACGAGCTGCGCGACGACCACGCCGAACACGCCCGGCGCAACGTGGAGGCATTCTTTGGTCACGCACCGGACAACTGGCAGCTGATCACCGGCGATGTCGCCGACTCCGACCTGAGTGGCGGGTCCGTCGACCGGGTGGTGCTAGACATGCTGGCGCCGTGGGAGGTGCTCGACACGGTATCGCGGGTGGTGGTCGCCGGCGGTGTGCTGATGATCTACCTCGCCACGGTCCCCCAGCTTTCAAGGACCGTGGAGGCGCTGCGGGAGCGGCAGTGCTGGACCGAACCGCGGGCTTGGGAGACGCTTCAGCGGGGTTGGAACGTCGTCGGGCTGGCCGTTCGCCCGCTGCACACCATGCGCGGTCACACCGCTTTCCTCGTCTCGGCGCGTCGGCTTGCTCCCGGCGCTGTCACGCCGACCCCGTTGCGCCGCAAGCGCCAGGTATAGGCCGAGCCCAGAAGCAGCGCCGAGTCCGATTTGCCCGGCTCCTCCTCGGGCCGCAGGACGGCCCGCATCGTCGCCGAGCTAGTCCGATTTGCCCGGCTCCTCCTCGGGCCACAGAACGGCCCGCATCGTCGCCGAGCTAGTCGTCGCTGCGGTGCAGGCCACGGCGTACGGACAGCAGCTCGAACTCCGGGTGCGCGGCGATCAGGCGTTCGGCCGCATCGAGCACGTCCACGGCATGGCTGCGGTCACTGGACACCATGGCCACCCCAATGCCTGCCCGTCGACGCAGATGGTGCGAACCGGTCTCGGCGGCCGACACACTGAACTTGCGCTGCAGTTCGGCGACAACGGGGCGGATCACCGACCGCTTCTGCTTGAGTGACCGCACGTCACCCAGCAGCACATCGAACTCAAGCCAGCCGATCCACATCCCGTGCCGAGCGGGTCAAGGGGTGGGAGTGGGAGCTGGCGGCGTCGGGCTAGCCCCCGCGTGCGAATTGCCAAAGGCCAGCAGCATGTCGGCGGTCTGTTGGGACAACTGCCAGCCGCCCTGACACGGCTTGAACTCCATCGGGAACGAGAACCCGCGAACGTCGCGATTGGGTGTGGTGAGGTTGATGTTGGCCACCACATCGGCAGGATCTCTGTCCGACCAAGCGATGTCCGTCGCCTCAAAAGTCATGGGTGCGTAGCCACTGTCCAGCAATGCGATGGCGAACTTGTCCAACGCGGCGGCGTCATCCGCGGTGGCACCTTCGACGAGGTTGAGCTTTTCGGTACCGGGCACCGACGGGTCGGCCAGCCGATAGAGCACGTCGGTCAGGGCCTCGGGTGGAGGCACCGGAGCGGTCTGTCGAGCTGCAGCCAGAGTCGACGTGGCGGATGTCACTGGCGGCGGGGCCGGCGGCGAATTCCTGGACTCGCTATGCGAGCAACCCGAAAGCCCGAACGCCGTCACGATGGTGGCGGCGGTCAAAGCTGCGGTGAAGTGCCGGTGCATCCAGGAGCGGTTAACCCGCAGCCTGCACGGCCTCCAGCACCGACATCGCCGAGGCGCGCGACAGCTTCCAGCCGCCCTGGTCCACGAACGTGACGTTCTGCATAGTCGGCGCGAGCTTCGGACCAGAGGCGGTAACGTCGGCCGAAGCGGCACCCGGACCGGCTGGCGCGACATTGGCCACCGAGAACGCCAGCGGTAGGGCACCGTTCTGCGCGGCTTTTTGCATCTGCCGGTCCGCTATCCGGGCTTCGGTCGGGCCGATGCCGCCTTCCACCAGATCGCCCTTGCTCGCGAACGACACGCCCGGGTTGGCGAGTCCGTACAGCACGTTCGACAACTGATCCGGGGTGGGCACGTCTGCGCCGGGTTGCAGCGGCAGTGGTGCGCCGAATACAACAGGCTGAACCTGGGGTGCGGCCTGGGTAGTGGATGCAATGGACATCACACCTGCGGCTGCCGCACCGATTGCGGCGACTGCTGCCACGCCTGTGGCTAGGGATTTCACGGTCACGGCTGTCCTTTCGATTAGGCCGACTCAACGCCGATGTTAACCCTGAGACCCGTGTGTCGTATTTCGAGTCCAGCATGAATCCGCAATCGCCGGTAGCGTTGATGTACATCGCGCCAACTTTCGGTCGGGGCGGGAAGGGAGCGCACCATGGCTGAATCAGAGCGCGAAGCGTTCGAACCCCCGATGCCCACTGACGATGCCGCGGAATTGGAAGAGCTGCGGCGTGAGGCTGCGGCGCTGCGCGAGCAACTGGAGAACGCCATCGGACCGATGAGTGCAGTGCGCGGTGTCCGTGATGTGCATCAACTCGAGGCGCGTATCGACTCGCTCGCGGCGCGCAATTCCAAATTGATGGAAACGCTCAAGGAAGCCCGTCAGCAACTACTGGCGCTGCGCGAGGAAGTCGACCGGCTCGGACAGCCGCCCAGCGGTTACGGCGTGCTGCTGTCCGCCCACGACGACGACACCGTCGACGTGTTCACCTCGGGCCGCAAAATGCGCCTGACGTGCTCCCCGAATATTGACGTCAAGTTCCTCAAAAAGGGGCAAACCGTCCGGCTGAACGAAGCCCTGACCGTCGTCGAAGCTGGCACGTTCGAATCCGTCGGCGAGATCTCCACCTTGCGCGAAATCCTCGGCGACGGTCATCGGGCGCTGGTCGTCGGCCACGCCGACGAGGAACGCATCGTCTGGCTTGCCGAGCCGCTGGTCTCCGAAGACTTGCCTGATGGCGTCCCCGACGCGCTCAACGACGACACCCGGCCCCGCAAGTTGCGCCCCGGGGACTCGCTGCTGGTCGACACCAAGGCCGGGTACGCGTTCGAACGCATTCCCAAGGCCGAGGTCGAAGACCTGGTGCTCGAAGAGGTGCCCGACGTCAGCTACGACGACATTGGGGGGTTGAGCCGGCAGATCGAGCAGATCCGCGACGCGGTGGAGCTGCCGTTTCTGCACAAGGACCTGTACAAGGAGTACGCGCTGCGCCCGCCCAAGGGTGTCTTGCTCTACGGCCCGCCCGGCTGCGGCAAGACGCTGATCGCCAAGGCGGTGGCCAACTCGCTGGCCAAGAAGATGGCCGAGGTCCGCGGCGACGACGCCAAGGAGGCGAAGTCGTACTTCCTCAACATCAAAGGCCCCGAGCTGTTGAACAAGTTCGTCGGGGAGACCGAGCGCCACATCCGGTTGATTTTCCAGCGGGCGCGCGAGAAGGCCTCGGAAGGCACCCCGGTGATCGTGTTCTTCGACGAGATGGACTCGATCTTCCGCACCCGCGGTACCGGGGTCTCCTCGGATGTGGAGACCACGGTGGTCCCGCAGCTGCTCAGTGAGATCGACGGCGTGGAGGGGCTGGAGAACGTCATTGTGATCGGCGCGTCCAACCGCGAGGACATGATCGACCCGGCGATCCTGCGGCCCGGGCGCCTTGACGTGAAGATCAAGATCGAGCGCCCGGACGCCGAGGCCGCTCAGGACATCTTCAGCAAGTACCTGACCGAAGAGCTGCCGGTGCATGCCGACGATCTCGCCGAATTCGACGGCGACCGCTCCGCGTGCATCGCGGCGATGATCGAAAAGGTCGTCGACCGGATGTACGCCGAGATCGACGACAACCGGTTCCTGGAGGTCACCTACGCCAACGGCGACAAAGAAGTCATGTACTTCAAGGACTTCAACTCCGGCGCGATGATCCAAAACGTCGTCGACCGGTCGAAGAAGAGCGCCATCAAAGCGGTGCTGGAGACCGGGCAGCCTGGGTTGCGTATCCAGCATCTGCTGGATTCGATCGCCGACGAGTTCGCGGAGAACGAGGATCTGCCCAACACCACCAACCCCGATGACTGGGCGCGGATCTCGGGCAAGAAGGGCGAGCGGATCGTCTACATTCGCACCCTGGTCACCGGCAAGTCGTCGAGCGCGTCGCGGGCCATCGACACCGAATCCAACCTGGGTCAGTACCTGTAAAGCGTGTCGACTTCAGGCGGTCTCGAAGTCCGTCTCCAGCGAATAGCTGTTGGCCAGGTCGTCCTGCAGGACCTGGGCATCGCGGGTGATGGTGTCCACGCGCAGCGGGCTGGTGAGCACCCGCGGCTGGTAGGTCCACCCCGCCGGCAGGGTGAGGCGGCCGGCGAGCCCGGGTAGATCGGCCAGCGACAGGTTGGGGTCCACGGTCTGGCTCCACGTCTGCATGACCCAGCGCCGTCCGTCCGGGTCGACCAGTTCATAAACCTCTCGCCCGGCGTCGTAGACGAAGACGGTGTTGCGGCTCACATGGTTGACGGTGTACGGCGCAGGGTTCATCGAGGACAGCATGACCGTGGCCTGCCGCAGCATGTCTATGCCGCCGAAGGTCTTCGTCACCGGCGTGCCATGGGGTGCTTTCTCGATGCTGCTCATCAGCCAGTAGCGCGGGCCGTTGAGCAGGGCTGCGGCAGCGCCGTTCTCGGCGGCGATGGCCTGCGGGTCGAGCGCAAACCACAGCTCGAGGGGACAGTCATTGAGCGGGAAGCTGTTGTAGACGGTCGCCTGCGGACCCGACTCGCCGAGGTGTACGAGAAGGACTTCGCCGTAACGCTTCCCGGACACGTCGGTCAGTCGTTCGCGCACTTCCTCGGCAGGCACCACGGTGAAATTAATCACCGACGTCAATGGCGTCAATACCGGGTTGCGCTTGGCGATCGGCGTGCGACTGTGCACCGTCGGCGGTGGGCACGAGGCAAGCCGTGGTCCAAGAACCAGCTTTCAGCCGCGGCACTTGCGATTGTTGCCGTGCCGCCGGGCGGCGAGGGAAAAGTTCATGTCGGCTCACCCTCGCGGCGCACAGGGCCCGCGCTGGCCGTCCAGGCCCACGGGTCCCCGGGGGCTCCTCCTCGGCCCGCTGCGCGGGCCGCATCGTCGCCGCGCTGGGTTGGATTGCCCGGCTCCTCCTCGGCCCGCTGCGCGGGCCGCATCGTCGCCGCGCTTAGGCTTGACGTCATGCAACGGATCATCGGGACTGAGGTCGAATACGGCATTTCCTCGCCGTCGGACCCGACCGCTAACCCGATCCTGACCTCGACGCAGGCGGTCCTGGCGTACGCCGCCGCCGCGGGCATCCAGCGGGCCAAGCGCACCCGCTGGGACTACGAGGTGGAATCGCCGCTGCGGGATGCCCGGGGGTTCGATTTGAGCCGCTCAACCGGTCCGCCGCCAGTGGTCGACGCCGACGAGGTCGGCGCCGCCAACATGATCCTCACCAACGGCGCGCGGCTCTACGTCGACCACGCGCACCCGGAATACTCCGCGCCCGAGTGCACCGACCCGCTCGACGCGGTGATTTGGGACAAGGCCGGTGAGCGCGTGATGGAGGCCGCCGCCCGGCACGTCGCCAGCGTGCCCGGAGCGGTGAAGCTGCAGCTCTACAAGAACAACGTCGACGGCAAGGGCGCCTCCTACGGGTCGCATGAGAACTACCTGATGTCGCGGCAGACGCCGTTCTCGGCCATCATCGCCGGGCTGACCCCATTCCTGGTGTCCCGCCAGGTGGTCACCGGCTCCGGCCGGGTCGGCATCGGAGCCGGCGGTGACGAACCCGGCTTCCAGCTGTCCCAACGCGCCGACTACATCGAGGTAGAGGTTGGGCTGGAGACCACGCTGAAGCGCGGCATCATCAACACCCGCGACGAACCGCACGCCGACGCCGACCGGTACCGCCGGCTGCACGTCATCATCGGCGACGCCAACCTCGCCGAGACGTCGACCTACCTGAAGCTGGCCACCACGGCGCTGGTGCTCGACCTGATCGAAGAAGGCATCGACCTGACCGACCTGACACTGGCGCGGCCGGTGCACGCCGTCCACACGATCAGCCGCGACCCGTCGCTGCGGGCTACCGTCGCGCTGACCGACGGTCGCGAACTGACCGGCCTTGCGCTGCAACGGATCTACCTCGACCGGGTCGCCAAGCTGGTCGACAGCCGCGACCCGGATCCGCGCGCCGCCGACATCGTGCAAACCTGGGCGAATGCGCTCGACAAGCTCGAGCGCGACCCGATGGACTGCGCTGAGCTGCTTGATTGGCCCGCCAAGCTACGAATCCTCGAAGGTTTTCGGCAGCGGGAGAATCTGAGCTGGTCGGCGCCCCGGCTTCACCTGGTGGACCTGCAATACTCCGATGTCCGGTTGGACAAAGGCCTCTACAACCGGCTGGTGGCCCGCGGCTCGATGCGCCGTCTGGTCACCGAACAACAGGTACTCAACGCGGTGGACAACCCGCCGACGGACACCCGCGCGTACTTCCGCGGGGAATGCCTACGCCGGTTCGGCGCCGACATCGCCGCGGCCAGCTGGGACTCGGTGATTTTCGACCTGGGCGGCGACTCGCTGGTGCGCATACCGACGTTGGAGCCGCTGCGCGGCAGCAAGGCTCACGTCGGTGCGTTGCTGGACTCGGTGGACAGCGCGGTCGAACTCGTGGAACAACTGACCACCTAAGCGTCGTTACCCCGGCAAGACCGGCGTAGACCGGTAGGGTGGAGAAACCGGCCCGCGTGTGATGCGCGGCCGATGACGAAGCAGGAGGCAGCGATGGCCCAGGAGCAGACCAAGCGTGGCGGTGGCGGCGGCGATGACGACGACCTCACCGACAGCGCCGCCGCGGGCCAGGAGCGTCGCGAGAAGCTGACCGAGGAGACCGACGATCTGCTCGACGAGATCGACGACGTTCTTGAGGAGAATGCTGAGGACTTCGTGCGTGCGTATGTCCAAAAGGGCGGACAGTGACCTGGCCGTTTGGTTATCGCCTGGCCGCCAACTCAGCAATTTCCGGAGTCCCCGTTACCGTCCCCCGCGCGCGGGAGGTACCCCCGGTCGACCTGTCCTCGTTCGCTGACTTCCTGCGCCGACAGGCGCCGGAACTGTTACCGACGGTCACCAGCGGCGGCGTAACACCGGGCGGCGCAGGTGGACACCTGCCGCACGGCACCACCATCGTCGCGCTGAAATACCCCGGCGGTGTCGTCATCGCGGGTGACCGGCGCTCAACGCAGGGCAACATGATCGCCGGTCGCGATATCAAGAAGGTGTACATCACCGACGACTACACCGCGACCGGGATCGCTGGCACCGCCGCGGTCGCCGTGGAGTTCGCCCGGCTCTACGCGGTCGAACTCGAGCACTACGAAAAGCTTGAAGGTGTGCCGATGACGTTCGCCGGCAAGGTCAACCGGCTCGCGATCATGGTGCGCGGCAACCTGGGCGCGGCGCTGCAGGGCCTGGTGGCGCTGCCGTTGCTGGTCGGCTACGACATCGACGATCCCGACTCGCAGAAAGCGGGTCGCATCGTGTCGTTCGACGCGGCCGGCGGCTGGAACTTCGAGGAAGAGGGTTACCAGGCGGTAGGTTCGGGGTCGATCTTCGCCAAGTCATCGATGAAGAAGCTCTACCCGCAAGTGACCGATGCCGATTCTGGACTACGGGTGGCCATCGAGGCACTCTACGACGCCGCCGACGACGATTCCGCTACCGGCGGGCCGGACCTAGTCCGCGGCATCTACCCCACAGCGGTCACTGTCGACGCTGACGGCGCGGTCGACGTGCCCGAGCAGCGCATCGCCGAGCTGGCGCGAGAGGTCATCGAAAGCCGCTCCCGCGCAGACACTTTCGGCCCTGATGCGCAACCCCCGCGGGGGGAGAAGTGAGTTTCCCGTATTTCATTTCACCCGAACAGGCCATGCGGGAGCGCAGCGAACTCGCGCGCAAGGGCATCGCGCGGGGCCGCAGTGTAGTGGCGCTGGCCTACGCCGGCGGCGTGCTGTTCGTCGCCGAGAACCCGTCGCGGTCATTGCAGAAGATCAGCGAGCTCTACGATCGGGTCGGCTTTGCGGCTGCGGGGAAGTTCAACGAATTCGACAACCTGCGCCGCGGCGGGATTCAGTTCGCCGACACCCGCGGCTACGCTTACGACCGCCGCGACGTCACCGGCCGGCAGCTGGCCAACGTCTATGCCCAGACCCTGGGCGCCATCTTCACCGAGCAGGCCAAACCCTATGAGGTCGAGTTGTGTGTGGCCGAGGTCGCGCACTACGGCGAGACGAAACCGCCTGAGATGTACCGGATCACCTATGACGGGTCGATCAACGACGAGCCGCATTTCGTGGTGATGGGCGGCACGACTGAGCCCATCGCCAACGCGCTCAAGGAGTCCTTTACCGAGAACGCCGACCTGGCCGACGCTGTGCAGATCGCGGTCAACGCGCTGCGCGCTGGCAGCGCCAACGGTTCGGGCAGCGATCAGCCCACACTTGGTGTGTCCACCCTGGAGGTTGCGATCCTCGACCAGAACCGGCCGCGGCGCGCGTTTCGGCGGATTACCGGCTCTGCGCTGGAGGCGTTGCTGCCAAAACACAAGGGCTCCGAGTTGGCGGACAAGAAGTCTTCGGGATAGCCCACCGCCGGCGCTCGGCCCCCGTGTGCCTCCGGCGCCGGCTCGGACGGTCGCATAGCTTGGCGCACAGTGGCGGATTGCAAGCTGCGGAGGTGCCGATGAGCGCGCTGCATATGCCAGTGATTGACTCCTTCGCAGGGGAGTACCTGTTCCTCTCGAACTTCGCTCCGGCGCCCACGCCACATCGGGGTTGGCTTTATCCGACAAGCGAGCACGCGTTCGCGGCTTCCAAGACACGCGACGAAGCCGCCATCGCCGCCATCCGTGAGACGAACGATCCCGCGCGGGCCAAGCAGATAGGGCGCGCCGCGCCGTTGGTCGACGGCTGGGAATCCGGCGGCAAATTCACGGCGATGGAAGAGGTGGTCAGCGCGAAGTTCGACCACAACACGGACTTAGCTCGTCGGCTCCTGGCGACCGAAGGCTCGCTGCTGGTCGAGGGAAACACCTGGCACGACCAGGTTTGGGGATCATGCCGATGTGACGAGCATTGCGACATCCCCGGAGCCAACGCGCTCGGCATCATCTTGATGGCCGTCCGGTTGCGGCTGGTGGCACGAGGGGGCGGCGGTGCGGCCTGATGGCGGCGGATCGGAGTCCCGGACCCAGCACGCCGAGGTGCTGACCCGGATGTTGAGCCACGTCGGCACCGCTGCGAACCTCGTCAACCACGCCCACCTTCCACCAGGGTAGCGTTCGGACCGCTTCGCCGAGACACGGGACGTGAACGACATCAAGCGCTTTGGCCATGTCTGTCCCACGCGAGAGCCGTGTTGCCGGAAGTTCGAATCGGTGCTATCTTGCGGGAGCACCTCGTTAGGCGAGGCTTCTGGACGAACATAGGCCACTGATCTGACGACGTCGAGAGACGCCCAAGATCAGGACAGATCTCCCCGGCTTAAGGGGTGGTTCCAAGTGGCTTTCCCGGTTCTGCGGGAATACGTCGTCCAGTGCCGAAGCTCAACGTGTGAGGGCGTTGTCGCCGCTCGACCGCTTCTGCGGTAACCCTCTTTGTGCGCGTCTTAACCGACATCGAGTGTGGAAGGCAGGTGTTCCCATGACCAGCATGATCGACGTCGCCATCGTCGGCTCAGCCAATGGGCTGCGCCTGACTCCGTATGAGGCGATGGTGCGGGACCTGTTGTTCGTCAGCGCGGAGCTGGAGATGGCTGGGATTCCGTTCCTTCTCATCCGCGGTGCGGACGCGCGTCCGGCGCTCGTCGTCGATATTGGCCTGCGCGCCCGGGTGGCCGAGGTCCTGATGGCCGCATGCCTCGAAGCGCCGCTGCGCGCCAAGATCCTCGACGGGACCGGGCGCCGCTCGGTGTACCTCGGTGACGGGCTGTTGTCGGTAGACCCGGACCCGCGGTTGCTGCGGGTGTTTCGTCGGCGCGAATGCCCGCGTTCCGGCATGCGTTACGGCGCTTCCGCAGGGGTGGAGCTGCAGTTCTGGGTGTTCGACGGGCAGCAGGCCATCTGCCCGATCGAGAACTCGCTTACCCGGAAGGCGTTGCCGCTGAGCGAGATTGTGTACACGACGGTCGAACTGCACGGGCGCACGTGGCCGACGATCGCCGGAATGTTTGCCCCGCATGCCGGCGATGTGACGTTCGACATCGACATGGTGTTCTCCTGGGTGGACGGCAACGACCCGGAGTTCCGTGCACGCCGCGCAGCAGCGATGGCGGATTACGTTGTCGGCGACGGTGATGACGCAGATGCGCGGATCCGTCAGATCGATGAGCTGAAGTACGCCCTGCGGTCGGTGCACGCCTTCGCGCCGTGGGTGCGGCGGATCTTCATCGCGACCGACTCGCCGGTCCCCGAATGGCTCGCCCCTCACCCGAAGGTCACCATCGTGCGCGCGGAGGAGCACTTCACCGATCTGTCCGCGCTGCCGGTACACAACAGCCACGCGGTGGAGGCTCAGCTGCACCACATCCCGTGTCTCGCAGAACATTTCCTGTACTCGAACGACGACATGTTCTTCGGGCGGGCGCTCTCGCCGACCATGTTCTTCTCACCCGGAGGGGTCACGAAGTTCATCGAAGCGGGCACGCGTATCGGGCTCGGGGCCAACCACCCCGAGCGCAGTGGCTTCGAGAACGCAGCGCGCGTCAACCGGCAGCTGCTGTGGGAGAAGTTCGGGAAGATCACCACCCGCCACTTGGAGCACACCGCTGCTCCGCTGCGCAAGAGCGTGCTGTTGGAACTCGAGCGTGAGTTCCCGGACGACTTCGCGCGCACCCAGGCGAGCCGCTTCCGGGCAAGCACCGACATCTCGGTGACCAACTCGCTATACCACTACTACGCGTTGATGACCGGACGTGCGGTGCAGCACGAGTCAGCGAAGATGCTCTACGTGGACACCACGTTGCGGTCTGGGCTGGCGAAACTGCCGGAGCTGCTGAAGAAGCGCAAGTTCGAGTTCTTTTGCCTCAACGACGGCAGCTTCCCCGAGGTGAGTGCACAAGAGCGGGCACGCGTGGTTGGCGAGTTCCTCGAGAGCTACTTCCCGGTGCCGGCGCCGTGGGAGCGACTAGCCGTTGACGAGTGAAAGCTCCCAGCGGGCGGGTGCGTCAGTCCCCCCGTCCGCTGCAATCGTCCTATCTCCGCGCGAATTGCGGTGCGACGCAGGGGATACGGCTGGCCGGCAGAATACTCACCTGCGCGTCGGCGAGTTCACGCTGCACGGTCTCGGGCGGGATGAACCGTCCCACGGTGGGCCCTGGGGTCAGCGGAATGACGGTGTGCACCACCGTTTCCGAGTAGCAGTGCACGAGATTGAATGCCTGTGCACCATCGTGACCTCGGGTTCCCGCCGTCAAGAGATCCTGGGTGTAGCAGCTGGCTGAGGCCACCGAAACGGGAATGCCGGCGAAGGTGGCCGTGGTGGAGCAGTGCAGGTGCCCGGCGAGGATTGCGCGCACATCGGTGCCGCGGAGCACCGGGGCCAGTCGGGCTTGGTCGCGCAGCTCCGCCAGGACGGCGAGGTCCTGCACGCTGGGAATCGGCGGGTGGTGCATCGCGAGGATGGTGCCGAAGGGGGCGGGTTCGGCGAGCTGCGCCGCCAGCCACTGCAGCTGCTCCGGCGCGATCTCCCCGTGGTGGTAACCGGGAACCGAGGTGTCCAAGACGATGACGCGTAGACCGGCGATATCGTGCACCCGGTCCATCGGCGCCATCGTCGGGGCCTCGCGCAACAGATGTTCGCGCAACGCCGCCCGGTTGTCGTGGTTACCCATCACCCAGATGACCTCAGCGCCAAGGCGGTCGGCCAAAGGTTCGACCAGTTCGCGCAGCTTCCGATAGGCGTCGGGCTGGCCGGTGTCGGCGAGGTCGCCGGTGAAAATCAACGCTTCGGGGCGCGTTTGCGAACCCTCAAGCCGCTCAAGCAGCTCGGATAATCGGGCGTCTGCGTCGACATCTCCGTAGAGGTCGCCGTCGCCGGCTATGAGATGAGTGTCGCTGATATGTGCTATGACGTGGTCCGGTCGCGGATGCTCCGCGACCCTGGGTCTATCCACGGGACTGGAAAGGCCTTTCTGACGACTGTGCTCGCAGAAACGAGCAGCACCTACTCTACCGGACCGGTCCAGGTGGATTCACGCTTGTGGTTCAGCGGCGACGAGATGTCTCGCGGTCAGAATGGTGGTGGCTGGTTGCGTTCGGTGATGCGGGCGTCGTTGAATGCGCGTTCGTATCGGATGCGGCGCGCGAGTTCGGCGGACCGCCTGCGTCGTCTCGTCGGCATCATCACACCGCGGTCGGTGACGGTGGTTGCCGCTGCGGAGGCGGTCGGCAGTCAGCGGTGGCGACGTACCAGTCAGGCAGGAACAGTCGGCTTGCCGGGTGGGTTATGTAGGTCTTGCCGGTCGGCGCGGCCCAGATCACAGTGCCATCCGGTAGTTGGAGATCCGCCCAGCCGTTGACGGGGTCCAGAAAGTTTCGAGCAGGTGGTATTTCGACACAAGCACCTGACGTCGGCTACGAGTCTGGAATCTACCCCCATAAGCTCTGGCTTCGATCAAGAATGCCGATTGCACGCTTCCGCTGAGAAGTTCAACGCCGAGAAACAAGACCCGACTGATTAGCCGTGGCAAACCGCGCCGCGTTCACTGGTAGGTGTCACGGCCCCCACGGCGCTGAGGATGTCAGTGTTCGACCGTAGACTGAAGTCGTGTCCAGCGTCGAGCAACCTGAAGAGCCAGCCGTGCGAATTTATCAGCCTGACGAGGCGATCAAGCGCGCCCGGCCACTGCCTCCCCGCGACCGGCTGGTCATCGAGGATGTGCCCGACAAAGAGTGGGCCGCTTTCCAGGAGGCGTTGGCTGGCACATGACCAACGCCCATGGCGTGGTCGTGGACACGATGGTCATCAGCTGGCTGTTCGATGACCGCCTTAACCGGCTCGCTGATCGCTACCGGGAGCCGATCGGTCCAAGGCCGGTTCTGCTCGCGTTCCAGACCGTGATGGAACTCCGTTACGGGGTTTTACGCGCAGGGTGGGGCCAACTACGGCGCCGACGGCTCGAACACCGCATCGCTGAGCTGACCGTCATCCAGCCCGATGACGAGATGATCACCGCCTGTGCCGACTTGCGGGTGCGGTGCGACAGATCGGCCATGCGCTCGGCGACAAACTTCATGACGGCGACGGGTGGATTGCAGCCGCCGCCATGCGGCTCGGCGTGTCACTGGTCTCCCATGACCGGCTGTTCGATGGAGCGCCGGGGCTTGAGTTGATCACCGCGATCGGTGACGAATAGCAGCTTGCATGGCGAGGCTGATTGCTTTGCATCCCAGGGGTTTTGATATCTATATCCGCAGATATTGACAGATAGAGCGCCGCCGCGATACCCGCTGAGGACTCGACAAAGTAACCTGACCTTGGAGGAAAGCCGCGGATCTACCCTTTTGACGACTAATGCCGCGAAACTTCGGGTCCAGAGGGCCCAGGGCAGAGGTCGGCTGGTCCCAAGGTCGGGCTGGGGTTTTTGGTGTGGGTGGGTGGTGTGCGTTCGGGTTAGGATCGATGCCGATTGTGCCTGCGGGCGGGGGGCTCCAGGTGGCGGTTTTAAGGTGGTAGGGCATGGTGTTTGCGATGGTGCCGGCGGTGGTGGGGGCCTCGGCGGCGGTGGAGTCGGGGTTGGCGGCGGAGTTGGGTGCGGGGGCGGCGGGGGTGGCGCCGGGGTTGTTGGGTGTCGTGGCGATGGGCGCGGATGCGGATTCGGTGTGGTTTGCC
>DASPOT010000107.1:0-7415 GCA_035625875.1 Mycobacterium sp.
CCCCGCAGAGCGACTCCGAAGGGCCAGCAATCCTTCATCTTCTGCACAGCACCGCTTCAGCAAGCTCTACCTACATCGAACTCCCTTCCACGCTCGGGACACACCGAAACGGTGATACAGCCACACCACGTGCCCGATCACCTCGATCGGATACCGGTAGCCCTTGTACCTCGTCGCAATCGCCACAACGACCAATCCTGGCAGCACCACACCAAGGCAAACAACTTGACGATGCCTGCGCTGGACCCGCTGATCATGGGGCTGGCCCCGGCATGGGCATTGCCGCTGGCGATCAAGCGTGCCGGCCTGACCCCCGAGCAGATCGATGTGTGGGAAGTCCACGAAGCGTTCAGCGCACAGGCTCTCGGCGTGCTTCGGGAACTTCCTAATCAGCTCGGCGCCTTCATAATTCCTGACGACAAGCTCACCCCCAATGGCGGGGCGGTGGCCATCGGGCATCCGTTCGGCGCGACTGGAGCGCGCTACGTGCTGACGTTGGCGACCGAGCTGGCCGAACGCAACGCTCGCTACGGCGCTGTCGGGGAATGCATCGGATCGGGACAAGCGGTAGCCGTCGTCGTGGAAAACCCCCATGCCGGCTAAGCTAAGCTGCGTCACAAGTATGCCGGTCGGGCCTGGCCTCACCTGATTAGGTGACGGATCGCCAGCCCGATACGTGCCATCTTGGTGTCAGCGCTCGTCGGCCAGAGCCCACCACGACCTCAAAACTCAGGACCGCGAACTGAACAATCTGACTGGGAGCAAACTATGACATCTGTACAACGGCATGCGACAACGCTCTGGGACGGCGACCTCACCCACGGCGCCGGACGGGTGAACGGCGCCAGCGGGGCGCTGGCCGAGCTGCCGGTCACCTACAAGTCGCGCATCGGCCGCCCCGATGGCCGCACCAGCCCCGAAGAGCTCATCGCCGCGGCCCATTCGTCGTGCTTCTCCATGGCTTTGGCTAACCTGCTTTCGCAGGAGGGTCATCCGCCGCAGCATCTCGAGGTCAGCGCGACGATCACGCTCGATGACTCCTCGGGGGCGCCGACGATCACCTCGTCAGCCCTCGAGGTGAGCGGACGGGTGCAGGGCATCGATACCGCGGCGTTCCGCGACGCCGCGAAGCGTGCCGGCGCTGGCTGTCCGGTTTCCCGGGCGCTGGCCGCGGTGGACATCACCGTCGATGCGACCCTGTCGCAGCAGGATTGACCTTCGCGTCATGACCACCACTGCGCAAAGGTTCGCGCTGGCTTCGCGCCCGGTAGGCGAACCATCGAGAGACAACTTCCGTCTGGAGAAAATCGAAGTACCCGAACCTGCCCCCGGACAGGTGCTTCTGCGCGCTCGATACCTTTCGCTTGACCCGTATGTGCGCGGGCGCATCAGCGGCGTGCGCTCATATGCCGAGCCGACGCCTATCGGGTCTGCCCCGCCGGGCGACGCCGTCAGCGTGGTCATCAAGAGTCAAGATCCGTCGTTGTCCGTCGGTGATGTTGTCCTTGCCGATACCGGCTGGCAAACCTACGCTCTGGCAGAGGCGCGCGCAGTGCGCAAGCTCGATCCGGCGATAGCTCCCGTCACCACTGCCCTGGGTGTGCTGGGAATGCCCGGACTGACCGCGTATTCGGGATTGTTGACCATCGGCAGACCGGTGCCGGGAGAGACAGTCGTGGTCGCAGCCGCCACTGGGCCGGTCGGTTCGCTCGTGGGTCAGCTCGCGAAGATCAAAGGTGCCCGCGCGGTTGGCATCGCCGGTGGACCGGAGAAGACCGAATACCTGCGCTCAACGCTGGGATTCGACGCCGCGGTCGACCACCGCGCCGCGGATTTTGCCGACCAGCTGGCCGCCGCCACCCCAGGGGGAATCGATGTGTACTTCGAAAACGTTGGCGGGGCTGTCTTTAACGCCGTCTTTCCGTTGCTGAACACCTATGCGCGCGTGCCGGTGTGCGGCCTGGTTTCTGGTTACAACGATACTGAGCCGAGATGGTCGCTACCGTCGGATCTGATGCGGCAGGTGCTGTCGAAGAGTCTGACTATTCGCGGCTTCATCGTGTTTGAGTTCTGGGTCCAGCAATTCGATCGATTCCAGGCCGAGGTCGGCGAATGGATTAGGGAAGGCAAGGTCCGGTATCGCGAAGACGTCGTCGACGGGTTCGAGACCATCCCGGACGCCTTCCGGGGCCTGTTGCGCGGAGAGAATTTTGGCAAACTCATTGTCCGAGTGTCGGACTGACGTCGGGTGGTCCTTGCCGGATTGGATTACCACCGACACCGACACTAACCTTCCTCACTCGATCCGGTTTGAAAGCGAGTAGGGCACACCAACTTTCGGCAATGCAGTCCTCTCTTCAGCCACTCCCCGCTGGGGCGGCAGTGACCGGGCTGGCAAGCCAGTAAGTAGTCAGCCAGACGCGACAGGGGTTAAGCGAGCCACACCCAATCACCACCTCGAAGAGCATGGCTGCAGACCACGCTCTCCTGGCCCACGACGTCACGACCCGGGCAGGTGATGTCATTGCCCGGGGGAATGCGCAGCGGCTGCGTGTGCGCCACGGCCGGACTCACAACAGTCACCCACCCGACGCCGGCAACGGCGGCCCCGACAGCGGCTACCTGTTTAACCTTGGCGAACATGAACATTGCTAATCATTTGGTAGCGGTCGGACTCATTACATTCTGTGCCAGCGTGGTGTCTGGACGAGGGCCTTTTGGCCCGGCGTAATCGCCGAACGTCACGCTGACCCAAGTCGTCGACCGATCTCGGCGCGCCGGTGGTCGAAGTCGGCTTGCTCTACCGGCAGGGATACTCTCGTCAGGCCCTCGACTCGCAGGGCAACCAGCGCGAATTCTACCCGTTCAGCGATCCCAGCGAGATCCCGGTGCAGCGGTTGCGCGGCAAAGACGGTGCCTGGATTGGCATCCCGCTCGATTTTCCGGGCCGGACGGTGTACTTGCGCGCCTAGGCCGTCAACGTCGGCCGGCTTGGGCATAGAACTTGTCCTTGCAACGCAAACAACTTGTTTGGCCTGTTCGAGGGCATGCGTCTCGATTGATTACCGCAAGTTGGCCGGCGCGTGTCGGGTCGAGCCCAACCTCGGCGGCCTGCTTGCCCAGGTGATGGTCGGCACGGCCCGGGTCGAAATCGTGCTCCAGGTCGACCGTCGAGCCGTGGAAGAGTTGTCAGACAGGGTTCCTGCTAGCACCGTTGGACAACGGTTACCGATACAGTGGCGACAGCCACCGAATTTAGGGGAAACTCATAAAAAACGGATCCCCGGTAGGCGCCTATTGCGGTGGAGATGAGCGCAGAGTCTTTGTCCCGATGAGACCGAGGAGTATTTCGCGTGGCCGACGATGTGCTGGATCCAGCAACGATCGCGGCCGCTGTGGTGCAGGCGTATTCCGCCCACCGCCATAACTCCGGGGGCAGGAACGCCGATTACATTCCGGCCCTGGCGGGAGTGGATCCCGATCTGTTCGCGGTATGCGCGATGACTGCGGGCGGGCAGATCGCCACCGCCGGTGATGTCGACCACGAGTTCCCGATCGAGTCGATCTCGAAGGTGTTCACGCTCGCCTTGGTCATCGAACAGCGGGGTCACCGTGCGGTGCGCGCCAAGGTGGGGGCCGATCCCACGGGATCGGCGTTCAACTCGGTGTTGGCCCTGGAGTTGCACCACGATAAGCCGATGTCACCGCTGGTCAACGCGGGAGCGATCGCGACTACGAGCTACGTGCAGGCCAGCGACGCCGCGGACCGGTGGACCAAGATCCTGGACATGCAGAGCGCGTTTGCCGGGCGACCGCTGGCCCTCAGCGAGGAGATCAATGCCTCCGAGCAGGCCACCAACGCCCATAACAAGGCTATTTCATGGTTGCTGGCCAGCGCCGGGACGATCTTCTGCGATCCGATGGAGGCGTGCACCGTTTACACCCAGCAGTGTTCGACGTTGATCAACACGGTCGATCTGGTAACCATGGGGGCCACGCTGGCCAACGGCGGGGTCAACCCGTGCACCGGCGCACGCGTCATCACGCCCGCCAATGTCCCCTACCTGCTGGCCGAGATGACGATGGAGGGCATGTACACCCAGTCCGGTGACTGGGCCTACACCGTCGGCGTACCGGCCAAGAGCGGTGTTGGAGGAGGATTGCTCGCGGTAGTGCCGGGCCGCCTTGCTCTGTCTGCCTTCTCGCCGAGACTCAACGAGGCCGGTAACAGCGTGCGCGGCTGGTTTGTGATCGCGGACATCGTCAACCGCCTGCAGTTGGGGATGTTCGGTAACCACCCGGGCGGACCCCCCGACCCGGTCGCAACAACCGGTCCTACGTCGCCAAAAGCCCTGTGCTGAAAGGGGTTCGCAAATTGTCGCCACCGTCTAGACTGACGCCGGCCCGACATCCACGGGCGCGACGAACACCACCGAATAATCCAATCATGGAGTGATCATGGTTTCTGGCCCGTCCTCTCGTCCGCCTGAACCACCCCGACACAACGCGGCCCCACCTGCGGCCCCCAGTGTCGCGCCCGCCCGCACCGAGCCTGCCGAACTGACCGCCGAGCAGAAAGAATGGCTGTCACGGGCTTCGCGCCGGGATGTAAACGGCTGGCTGCTCGTCTCCATCATCGGCGGACCGTTCGAACGGGGCTTTCAATACGGCTATCTCGTCGCTGACGAGTACGCCGAATCGATTCGGGTCTATCGGGAAATGACCTACCAGGACATTGGCATGACCTACGACTTCTTCGTCGACAAGGCCGTCGAGTTGCACACAGCCAACGTTCCCGCTGAACTGCATGCCGAGATGGAGGGTGTGGCAGCGGGATTGACCGCCGCCGGTGTGCCGGCGACATTTCGCGATGTCCTGGGCATCAACGACTGGATGGAATTGACCGGCTACTGGTGGCCCAAGAATTCCGGCCGCTACACCGCGCTCGCCCCGACCGGCGGAGAGGGCAACCACTGCAGCGCCTTCATCGCCACCGGCAGCGCCACCGCTGACGGCTCAATCGTATTGGGTCACACCAGCTTCACCGACTTCTGGCAAGGCCAGTTCGAGAACGTCATCGTCGACCTCACACCTGAGGATGGCAATCGGATGGTGATGCAGACCGCGCCCGGCTGGATCGCCAGCATGACCGACTTCTGGCTTTCCTCGGGGGGGCTGGCGATCACCGAGACCACCATCGGTGGATATGAGGGCTTCAAAGGTTACGACGAGACCCGGGTCCCGGAATTCTGCCGAGCCCGCATTGCCACCCAATACGCCAATGACATCGACCACTGGATCAGCCTAATCAACGCCGACAACAACGGTGGATACGCGAACTCCTGGTTGATCGGCGATATCAATACCGGCGAGATCGCCCGCTACGAAGAAGGCCTGCTGTATCAGAGCCTGGCTCGCACAACCGACGGCTACTTCTGGGGAGACAACACACCCACCGACCCGCGCATCCGCAATCTCGAGTGCTTCGGCACCGGCTTCAGCGACATCCGAACCCCCAACGGGGCACGTCAGGTGCGCTGGCGGCAATTGCTCAGCGAATTCAACGGCAGAATCGACGTCGAGGTCGGCAAACGGATGATCAGCGACACCTTCGACCCATACCTCAACTACACCCACCCCTCGGCGCGGACGATCTGTGCGCACTCCGACGAAGACCCCTGTGAGTTCAGCGGACTGACACCGTTCACACCGTTCGGTTCGATCGACGCGAAGATCGCCAGTTCCAACGACGTGGCGGCGCTGAGCCTGTGGGCACGCTACGGCCGCGCCGACGGCGCCCCTTTCGACGCCGAGGAATTCCTGCGCCAACACCCGCAGTGGAATTGGCAGAAAGGATATTTGAGGAGCCGCCCGCAGCAGCCATGGAGTTATGTCACCACGCCAGGCGCTCCGAAGGGATAGCGGCGATGCGCGCCTTCCGCTGCCCCCACTGCGGCGCCGCGGTGGCCTTCGAAGAGCAGCAGTGCTCCAACTGCGCCACAGCGGTGGGGTTCCACAAGCCGTGGATGCAGATCGCGCTCGCGCCAGAGGCCGGATCGTCGACCCTCATCGACAACGCCCAATGGGTGCGCTGCGCCAACTGGAAGCACGGATGCAACTGGCTGGTTGCCACCGATGCCCCGAAGGGGATTTGTTTCGCCGACGCGTTCGTGCGGACCGGCCCTAACCCGGACGACACCGAGGCGACGTGGGAGCTAGCCAACACCCTCAAGGCGTTACGGCGACTGATCTTTCAGCTCCTCGACCTCAAACTCCCGCTGAAGCACTACTTCGAGCATCCGCACGGACTGGCCTTCGACCTCGTGTCGAGCAAATCGCTGGGACACGCGGTGAAGATCGGACACGCCAACGGGGTAATCACGATCGACCTCGCCGAATCTCTCGAGCTCTACCGGGAGCGCCAGCGCATCATCCTCAACGAGCCGTACCGCACCATGCTCGGACATTTCCGCCATGAGGTCGGTCACTACTACGAAATGATCCTCGTCACCAGCGGGGCCCTCATCGACCAGGCCCGCACGTTCTTCGGCGACGAGAGAGTCGACTACCAGCACGCACTGTCGCAATACTACGCAGGCCACGTCCCCGACAACTGGGCACACGACTACATCTCGCACTACGCCACGGCGCACCCGTGGGAAGACTGGGCCGAAACGTTCGCCCACTATCTACACATCACCGGAACACTCGCCACGATCGCCGACTCGGGGATAGTGCTGTGCGCCGATCGGGCGGACTTCGACCTGGATGCCGACATCGACCCACGCGTGTCCTACTCCGACGCCGACATCGCGACGCTCGTCCACGACTGGGAGGTCCTCTCCGGAGTGCTCAACCGGATCAATCACGCAATGGGCAAAGAGGACCTCTACCCATTCCAACTCACCCTGCCGGTAGTCGCCAAACTCGGCTTCGTCCAACACATGATCCACACGGCCGCCGAACACAGCCTCGTGCCTGCCTGACATGAACGGCAACCATTTCAAGCACGCCTGCGCACCGCCGCTCTTCCGAGGAATGCCTATGAAGGTCCTTGTCAACTCACCTTGGGTATTTTCCGGTCATGACAAGGACCGCTCAGGTGCCGACGTGCGGCGTCTGCGGCGGCTCGGGTGATCCATCCCCCAGCGCTTGGTGCTCGGGGGACGCCTCGTCGAGGGCTGCGATCCGCCTTGCATACAGGTTTATTCCGGGCTGCGCGGTCAGGCCATGCGCGAAGATGCTGAGCAGTACCGTCGCCATCACCGCAAGTCGGATCGTTGAGGTGCCTGCCAACCCTGCCTCGCGCACCAGGTACACCAGCGCGAGCACGATGGACGCGAGACCCCTGGGGCCGAACCAGCCCATGAACAGCACGGTCGCCCGGCTCAAACGAGTTCCCTGCAACGCCAGCG
>DASPOT010000108.1:0-17501 GCA_035625875.1 Mycobacterium sp.
ATGTCGCTGTCCTTCTCCGATCCCCGCTTCGACGAGGTCAAAGCGCCCGTCGACGAGTGCAAAGACAAGGACATGACGTACGCGGCCCCACTGTTTGTGACGGCCGAGTTCATCAACAACAACACCGGCGAGATCAAGAGCTAGACGGTGTTCATGGGCGACTTCCCGATGATGACCGAGAAGGGCACGTTCATCATCAACGGGACCGAGCGGGTGGTCGTCAGCCAGCTGGTGCGCTCGCCGGGTGTGTACTTCGACGAGACCATCGACAAGTCCACGGAGAAGACGCTGCACAGCGTCAAGGTGATCCCCAGCCGCGGTGCGTGGCTGGAGTTCGACGTCGACAAGCGCGACACCGTGGGTGTGCGCATCGACCGCAAGCGCCGCCAGCCGGTCACCGTGCTGCTCAAGGCGCTGGGGTGGACCAACGAGCGGATCACCGAGCGGTTCGGTTTCTCCGAAATCATGATGTCGACGCTGGAGAAGGACAACACCGTCGGCACCGACGAGGCGCTGCTGGACATCTACCGCAAGTTGCGCCCGGGCGAGCCTCCGACCAAAGAGTCCGCGCAGACCCTGCTGGAGAACCTGTTTTTCAAGGAGAAGCGCTACGACCTGGCCCGTGTCGGTCGCTACAAGGTCAACAAGAAGCTGGGCCTGAGCACCGAGAATCCGATCATCACAACGACGCTGACCGAAGACGACATCGTCGCCACCATCGAATACCTGGTGCGCCTGCATGAGGGACACCCCACGATGACGCCTCCGGGCGGTGTCGAAGTGCCGGTGGAAATCGACGACATCGACCACTTCGGCAATCGCCGGCTGCGCACTGTCGGCGAGCTGATCCAGAACCAGATCCGGGTCGGCATGTCGCGGATGGAGCGGGTGGTCCGCGAGCGGATGACCACTCAGGACGTCGAGGCGATCACGCCGCAGACGCTGATCAACATCCGGCCGGTGGTCGCCGCGATCAAGGAGTTCTTCGGCACCAGCCAGCTGTCCCAGTTCATGGACCAGAACAACCCGCTGTCGGGCCTGACCCACAAGCGCCGGCTTTCGGCGCTGGGTCCGGGCGGTCTGTCCCGTGAGCGCGCCGGGCTGGAGGTCCGCGACGTGCACTCGAGCCATTACGGGCGGATGTGTCCGATCGAGACCCCGGAGGGCCCGAACATCGGTTTGATCGGCTCGCTGTCGGTGTACGCGCGGGTCAACCCGTTCGGGTTCATCGAAACGCCCTACCGCAAGGTGGTCGACGGTGTGGTCACCGACGAGATCGTGTACCTGACCGCCGACGAGGAGGACCGCCACGTGGTGGCCCAGGCCAACTCGCCGATCGATGACGAGGGCCGGTTCACCGAGCCACGCGTCCTGGTCCGCCGCAAGGCGGGCGAGGTCGAGTACGTGTCCTCGTCCGAAGTGGACTACATGGACGTCTCGCCGCGCCAGATGGTGTCGGTGGCCACCGCCCTGATCCCGTTCCTCGAGCACGACGACGCCAACCGCGCCCTGATGGGTGCCAACATGCAGCGCCAGGCGGTTCCGCTGGTGCGCAGCGAGGCGCCGCTGGTGGGCACCGGTATGGAGCTGCGTGCCGCGATCGACGCCGGAGACGTCGTCGTCGCCGACAAGGGCGGCGTCATCGAGGAGATCTCCGCCGACTACATCACGGTGATGGCCGACGACGGCACCCGGCACACCTACCGGATGCGCAAGTTCGCCCGCTCCAACCACGGCACCTGCTCCAACCAGCGTCCGATCGTGGACGCCGGCGACCGGGTGGAGGCCGGCCAGGTGATCGCCGACGGTCCGTGCACCGACCAGGGCGAGATGGCGCTGGGGAAGAACCTGCTGGTGGCGATCATGCCGTGGGAAGGCCACAACTACGAGGACGCGATCATCATTTCCAACCGTCTCGTCGAGGAGGACATCCTCACCTCAATCCACATCGAGGAGCACGAGATCGACGCCCGCGACACCAAGCTGGGTGCCGAGGAGATCACCCGAGACATTCCGAACGTCTCCGACGAGGTGCTGGCCGACCTCGACGAGCGCGGCATCGTGCGCATCGGCGCCGAGGTCCGTGACGGGGACATCCTGGTCGGTAAGGTCACCCCGAAGGGAGAGACCGAGCTGACCCCGGAGGAACGGCTGCTGCGGGCGATTTTCGGTGAGAAGGCTCGTGAGGTCCGTGACACCTCGCTGAAGGTGCCGCACGGTGAATCCGGCAAGGTGATCGGCATCCGCGTGTTCTCTCGCGAGGACGACGACGAGCTGCCCGCCGGCGTCAACGAGTTGGTGCGTGTCAACGTGGCGCAGAAACGCAAGATCTCCGACGGCGACAAGCTGGCCGGTCGGCACGGCAACAAGGGTGTGATCGGCAAGATCCTGCCGGTCGAGGACATGCCGTTCCTGCCCGACGGCACCCCGGTGGACATCATCCTCAACACCCACGGTGTGCCACGCCGGATGAACATCGGCCAGATCCTGGAGACCCACCTCGGCTGGTGCGCGCACAGCGGTTGGAAAATCGACACCACAGGCGGCGTGCCGGACTGGGCCGCCCGGCTGCCCGAGGAGCTGCTGGAGGCCGAGCCGAACGCGATCGTGTCGACCCCGGTGTTCGATGGCGCCCACGAGGCGGAGCTGCAGGGCCTGCTGTCCTCGACGCTGCCCAACCGCGACCGGGACGTGCTTGTCGACAAGGACGGCAAGGCGGTGCTGTTCGACGGCCGCAGCGGCGAGCCGTTCCCGTACCCGGTGACGGTCGGCTACATGTACATCATGAAGCTGCACCACCTGGTGGACGACAAGATCCACGCGCGCTCCACCGGCCCGTACTCGATGATCACCCAACAGCCGCTGGGCGGTAAGGCGCAGTTCGGTGGCCAGCGGTTCGGCGAGATGGAGTGCTGGGCCATGCAGGCCTATGGCGCGGCGTACACGCTACAGGAGCTGTTGACGATCAAGTCCGACGACACCGTCGGCCGGGTCAAGGTGTACGAGGCGATCGTCAAGGGCGAGAACATCCCCGAGCCGGGTATCCCAGAGTCGTTCAAGGTGCTGCTCAAAGAGCTGCAGTCGCTGTGCCTCAACGTCGAGGTGCTTTCCAGCGACGGTGCGGCGATCGAGTTGCGTGAAGGCGAGGACGAAGATCTGGAGCGGGCCGCGGCGAACCTGGGAATCAACTTGTCCCGCAACGAATCCGCGTCCGTCGAGGACCTGGCTTAAACCTCTAGTTATTAAACCCGAAAGGGGAAAGGGAGTTACGTGCTAGACGTCAACTTCTTCGATGAACTCCGCATTGGCCTGGCCACCGCGGACGACATCCGGCAGTGGTCTTACGGCGAGGTCAAGAAGCCGGAGACCATCAACTATCGCACGCTGAAGCCGGAGAAGGACGGCCTGTTCTGCGAGAAGATCTTCGGACCGACTCGCGACTGGGAGTGCTACTGCGGCAAGTACAAGCGCGTGCGTTTCAAGGGCATCATCTGCGAGCGCTGCGGCGTCGAGGTGACCCGCGCCAAGGTGCGCCGCGAACGGATGGGCCACATCGAGCTGGCCGCACCGGTCACGCACATCTGGTACTTCAAGGGCGTGCCGAGCCGACTCGGCTACCTGCTGGACCTGGCGCCCAAGGATCTCGAGAAGATCATCTACTTCGCCGCGTATGTGATCACCGAGGTCGACGAGGAGATGCGGCACAACGAGCTGTCGACGCTTGAGGCTGAGATGGCCATGGAGCGCAAGGCCGTTGAGGACCAGCGCGACGCCGAGCTCGAGGCGCGCGCGCAGAAGCTGGAGGCCGACCTGGCCGATCTGGAGGCCGAGGGCGCGAAAGCGGACGCACGGCGGAAGGTGCGCGACGGCGGCGAGCGGGAGATGCGCCAGATCCGCGACCGCGCGCAGCGTGAGCTGGATCGGCTGGGGGACATCTGGAACACCTTCACCAAGCTGGCCCCCAAGCAGCTCATCGTCGACGAGAACCTCTACCGCGAGCTGGTCGACCGCTACGGCGAGTACTTCACCGGCTCGATGGGCGCCGAGGCGATCCAGAAGCTCATCGAGAACTTCGACATCGACGCCGAGTCCGAGGCGCTGCGCGAGGTCATCCGAAACGGCAAGGGGCAGAAGAAGCTTCGTGCGCTGAAGCGGCTGAAGGTGGTCGCCGCGTTCCAGCAGTCTGGCAACTCGCCGATGGGCATGGTGCTTGACGCGGTCCCCGTGATCCCGCCGGAGCTGCGACCGATGGTGCAGCTTGACGGTGGCCGGTTCGCCACCAGCGACCTCAACGACCTGTACCGGCGCGTGATCAACCGCAACAACCGGCTCAAGAGGCTTATCGACCTGGGCGCACCCGAGATCATCGTCAACAACGAGAAGCGGATGCTGCAGGAGTCGGTGGACGCGCTGTTCGACAACGGCCGTCGCGGCCGCCCGGTCACCGGGCCGGGCAACCGTCCGCTGAAGTCGCTGTCTGATCTGCTCAAGGGCAAGCAGGGCCGGTTCCGGCAGAACCTGCTTGGTAAGCGCGTCGACTACTCGGGCCGTTCCGTGATCGTGGTCGGCCCGCAGCTCAAGTTGCACCAGTGCGGCCTGCCCAAACTGATGGCGCTGGAGCTGTTCAAGCCGTTCGTGATGAAGCGGCTTGTCGACCTCAACCACGCGCAGAACATCAAGAGCGCCAAGCGGATGGTGGAGCGCCAGCGTCCGCAGGTGTGGGATGTGCTCGAAGAGGTCATCGCCGAGCATCCGGTGCTGCTCAACCGCGCGCCCACCCTGCACCGGCTGGGCATCCAGGCTTTCGAGCCGATGTTGGTGGAAGGCAAGGCGATTCAGCTGCACCCGTTGGTCTGCGAGGCGTTCAACGCCGACTTCGACGGCGACCAGATGGCGGTGCACTTGCCGCTATCCGCCGAGGCGCAGGCTGAGGCCCGCATCCTGATGCTGTCATCCAACAACATCCTGTCCCCGGCGTCGGGCCGTCCGCTGGCGATGCCGCGGCTGGACATGGTGACCGGGTTGTACTACCTGACCACCGAAGTTCCCGGCGACACCGGCGAATACCAGCCGGCCAGCAAGGACTCACCGGAACGCGGCGTCTACTCGTCCCCGGCCGAGGCCATCATGGCGATGGACCGTGGGGCGCTTTCCGTGCGTGCCAAGATCAAGGTTCGGCTCTCGCAGCTGCGCCCGCCTGCCGACCTCAAGCCCGAGTTGTTCGGCCAAAACGGTTGGCACCCGGGCGACTCCTGGATGGCGGAGACCACGCTGGGGCGGGTGATGTTCAACGAGCTGCTCCCGGTGGGCTACCCGTTCGTCAACAAGCAGATGCACAAGAAGGTGCAGGCCACCATCATCAACGACCTGGCCGAGCGCTACCCGATGATCGTGGTCGCGCAGACCGTCGACAAGCTCAAGGACGCCGGCTTCTACTGGGCCACCCGCTCGGGTGTCACCGTGTCGATGGCTGACGTGCTGGTGGCGCCGGGCAAGCAGGAGATCCTGGACGCCTACGAAGAGCGCGCCGACAAGGTCGAAAAGCAGTTCCAGCGTGGTGCTTTGAACCATGACGAACGCAACGAGGCGCTGGTGGAGATCTGGAAGGAAGCCACCGACGATGTCGGTCAGCGGCTGCGGGAGTACTACCCCGACGACAACCCGATCATCATGATCGTCGACTCGGGTGCTACCGGTAACTTCACCCAGACCCGCACGCTGGCCGGCATGAAGGGCCTGGTGACCAACCCGAAGGGCGAGTTCATCCCGCGGCCGATCAAATCGTCGTTCCGCGAGGGCCTGACGGTGCTGGAGTACTTCATCAACACCCACGGCGCGCGGAAGGGCCTGGCGGACACCGCGTTGCGGACCGCCGACTCGGGCTACCTGACCCGGCGTCTGGTGGACGTGTCGCAGGATGTCATCGTCCGCGAGGGCGACTGCGGCACCGAGCGCGGGATCGTCGTGGAGTTGGCCGAGCGTCAGCCCGACGGTACATTGATTCGCGACCCGTACATCGAGACGTCGGCGTATGCGCGCACGCTCGGTGCCGACGCGGTCGACAAGGACGGCAACGTCATCGTCGAGCGCGGTCAGGACCTGGGCGACCCGGAGATCGACGCGCTGCTGGCGGCGGGCATCACGCAGGTGAAGGTGCGCTCGGTGCTGACCTGCGCCACCGGATTCGGCGTGTGCGCGACCTGCTACGGGCGGTCCATGGCCACCGGCAAGCTGGTCGACATCGGCGAAGCCGTCGGCATCGTGGCGGCCCAGTCCATCGGCGAGCCCGGCACGCAGCTGACCATGCGTACCTTCCACCAGGGTGGTGTTGGTGAGGACATCGTCAGTGGTCTGCCGCGGGTGCAGGAGCTGTTCGAGGCCCGGGTGCCGCGGGGCAAGGCGCCGATCGCTGAGGTCACCGGGCGGGTCCGGCTCGAGGAGGGCGAACGCTTCTACAAGATCACCATCGTCCCCGACGACGGTGGCGAGGAAGTGGTCTACGACAAGCTCTCCAAGCGGCAGCGGCTGCGGGTGTTCAAGCACGATGACGGCACCGAACGGGTGCTGGCCGACGGCGACCACATCGAGGTGGGCCAGCAGTTGATGGAAGGCTCCGCCGACCCGCACGAGGTGCTGCGGGTGCAAGGCCCCCGCGAGGTGCAGATCCACCTCGTCCGTGAGGTCCAGGAGGTCTACCGGGCTCAGGGCGTGTCGATCCACGACAAGCACATCGAGGTGATCGTCCGGCAGATGCTGCGCCGCGTGACGATCATCGATTCGGGTTCGACGGAGTTCCTGCCCGGCTCGCTGATCGACCGTTCGGAGTTCGAGGCCGAAAACCGTCGGGTAGTGGCCGAGGGCGGGGAGCCCGCGGCCGGGCGCCCGGTGCTGATGGGCATCACGAAGGCGTCGCTGGCCACCGACTCGTGGCTGTCGGCGGCGTCGTTCCAGGAGACCACCCGGGTGCTGACCGATGCGGCGATCAACCGCCGCAGCGACCGGCTCAACGGTCTGAAGGAGAACGTGATCATCGGCAAGCTGATCCCGGCCGGTACCGGTATCAGCCGCTACCGCAACATTCAGGTGCGGCCCACCGAGGAGGCCCGGGCGGCGGCGTACACGATCCCGTCCTACGAGGATCAGTACTACAGCCCGGACTTCGGCCAAGCCACCGGAGCCGCGGTTCCGCTGGACGACTACGGATACTCGGACTACCGGTAAGTAGCGACGAAGAAGCCCCCGAGGGCTCTCGGGGGCTTCTTCGTACGCCCAGCGTGAACTGGTTGCGAGATTTTCGAAATGCCGTAGTACGTGCACACTGGGCGGGCGGCCTAGACTGACCGACGTGCTCATCGGTTCGCACGTCAGCCCACAGGACCCGCTGGCCGCGGCCGAGGCCGAGGGCGCCGACGTCGTGCAGATCTTCCTGGGCAACCCGCAGAGCTGGAAGAAGCCCAAGCCGCGCGACGACGCCGCCCGGCTGCGGGAGTCCTCAGTGCCGGTGTATGTGCACGCGCCCTATCTGATCAACGTCGCATCGGCGAATAACCGGATACGGATCCCGTCGCGCAAGATCCTGCAGGAGACGTGTGACGCGGCGGCCGACATCGGCGCTGCAGCAGTGATCGTCCACGGTGGGTACGTGGCCGACGATGACGACCTGGAAGCCGGGTATGCCCGCTGGCGCAAAGCCCTCGACCGGCTCGAGACCGATCTCCCCGTCTACCTCGAGAACACCGCCGGCGGCGACCACGCACTGGCCCGCCACTTCGACACCATCGCCCGGCTCTGGGACCACATCGGCGACACCGGCATCGGCTTCTGTCTGGATACCTGCCACGCCTGGGCGGCCGGCGAGGCGCTGGTCGACGCGGTGGATCGCATCAAGGGAATCACCGGCCGCATCGACCTGGTGCACTGCAACGACTCGAGGGACGCGGCAGGCTCGGGCGCGGACCGCCACGCCAACATCGGCGCTGGCCAGATCGATCCGGAGCTGCTGGTGGCGGTGGTCAAGGCAGCCGATGCGCCGGTCATCTGTGAAACCGCCGACGAGGGCCGCAAGGACGACATCGCCTTCCTGCGCGCACACGTGGCCGGTTAGCAATGTTTGCTCGACTGGCCGCGGCGTTCGCTGTGCTGCTCGTGTTGTCGGCTTGCGCGGGGGGCCGTTCGGCGGCACCACGAAGCTTCAGCGCCGGCACCAGCGTCCATAGCATCAGTTTCGGCGGCCTGGACCGCAGCTACCGTGTCTACCTGCCGGCCGGTCTGCCGACACCCGCGCCATTGGTGGTCATGCTGCACGGGTGTTTCGGCGACGCGCAGCAGTGCGAAAACCGTTACGATTGGGACGAACTCGCTGACGACGCGAAGTTCGTTGTGGCCTACCCTGACGGTGTTGGCCGAGCCTGGAACGCCGATGGCTGTTGCGGGCGGCCGGCAAAGGAAAATATCGACGACGTCGGTTTCATCAACGCGGCGGTCAACGCTATCAGCAGAAATGTCGGCATCGACTCAGCCCGAATCTACGCGGCCGGTATCAGCAACGGCGGGATGATGGCCTACGCGCTGGCGTGCAATTCAGGCAACTTCGCTGCGATCGGGCCGGTCGCGGCGACTCAGCTCAGCCATTGCTCGGCCCCGCACCCGACGTCCGTCATGCACATTCACGGCACGGCGGATCAGGTGATCCGCTACGATGGCGGACCGAACGCCGGCGTTGCATATATCGACGGTCCACCCGTCCCCGACATCAATGCGTTCTGGCGCAATGTCGACCGGTGCGCTCCACCGGTCACATCTAGCGACGGGCCGGTAACCACATCGACCGCGGACTGCCCTGACGGTCGCAGCGTCGTGCTGAGCACTGTCGACGGCGGCGGACACGGCTGGCCACCGTTCGCGACCGGCGCGCTGTGGCGGTTCTTCGCATCTCACCTCCGCTGACCTGCCCGCAGAGCCTGCACCCCAGGAAACTGCGATCGTTACATCTCTTGTGCGGTTGTGGAAAAAATGTAACAGTGGTGGCATGCCAGATACTCATGTCGTCACAAACCAGGTCCCGCCCCTGGAGAACCACAACCCCGCGTCGTCGCCGGTGCTCGTCGAGGCGCTGATCCGCGAAGGCGGGCAATGGGGCCTAGACGAGGTGACGGAGCTCGGCGCGATTTCCGGCTCGAAGCAGGCCCAACGGTGGGGTGAGCTCGCCGACCGCAACCGGCCTATCCTGCACACCCACGACCGCTACGGGCACCGCATCGACGAGGTGGAGTACGACCCGGCCTATCACGAGCTGATGCGCACCGCCATCTCCCATGGCCTGCACGCCGCGCCCTGGGCCGATTACCGGCCGGGTGCGCATGTCGTCCGCGCCGCCAAAACCTCAGTGTGGACCATCGAGCCCGGTCACATGTGCCCGATCTCGATGACGTATGCGGTGGTGCCGGCACTGCGGCACAACCCCGAACTGGCCAACACCTACGAGCCGCTGCTGACCAGTCGTGAGTACGACCCGGAGCTGAGGGTGCCGACCACGAAGGCAGGCATCACCGCGGGCATGTCGATGACCGAGAAACAGGGCGGCTCCGACGTGCGCGCCGGCACCACCCAGGCGATCCTCAACGCCGATGGCAGCTACACCCTGACCGGTCACAAGTGGTTCACCTCGGCGCCGATGTGCGACATCTTCCTCGTGCTCGCCCAGGCGCCGGGCGGGCTGTCATGCTTCTTCCTGCCCCGGGTGCTGCCCGACGGCACCCGCAACCGGATGTTTTTGCAGCGGCTCAAGGACAAGCTGGGCAACCACGCCAACGCCTCCAGCGAGGTCGAATACGACGGTGCCACCGCGTGGTTGGTCGGGGAGGAGGGGCGCGGCGTGCCGACGATCATCGAGATGGTCAACCTGACCCGGTTGGACTGCACCCTGGCCAGTGCAACGAGCATGCGCACCGGCCTGACCCACGCCATCCATCACGCCCAGCACCGAAAGGCCTTCGGCGCCTACCTGATCGACCAGCCGCTGATGCGCAACGTGCTGGCCGACCTGGCGGTGGAGGCCGAGGCCGCCACCATTGTCGCGATGCGGATGGCCGGCGCCACCGATAACGCCGTGCGCGGGGACGAGACGGAGACGCTGCTGCGCCGCATCGGACTGGCCGCCGGCAAGTACTGGGTGTGCAAGCGCTCCACGCCGCACGCGGCCGAGGCGTTGGAATGCCTTGGCGGCAACGGCTATGTCGAGGACTCCGGGATGCCACGGCTGTACCGGGAGGCGCTGCTGATGGGCATCTGGGAGGGGTCGGGGAATGTCAGCGCGCTGGACACGTTGCGCGCCACGGCAACTCGCCCTGAATGCGTCGAGGTGCTGTTCGACGAGCTGGCGACGACCGCCGGTCAGGATTCGCGGTTGGACGCGCACGTCGAGCGACTCAACGCGCAGTTCGACGATCTCGAGACCATCGCCTACCGGGCCCGCAAGGTCGCCGAGGACATCTGCCTGGCGCTGCAGGGCTCACTGCTGGTGCGCCACGGGCATCCTGCTGTGGCCGAGGCGTTCCTGGCCACCCGGGTCGGTGGCCAGTGGGGCGGTGCCTTCGGCACCATGCCCGCCGGGCTGGATCTCGCGCCCATCCTCGAGCGAGCATTGGTCAAGGGATGACACACGCGATCAGACCGGTCGACTTCGACAACCTGAAGACCATGACCTACGAGGTCACCGACCGGGTTGCACGGATCACCTTCAACCGGCCGGAGAAGGGCAATGCCATCATCGCCGACACCCCGCTGGAGCTGTCGGCGTTGGTGGAACGCGCCGATCTGGACCCCAACGTCCACGTCATCCTGGTGTCCGGTCGCGGCGAAGGCTTTTGCGCGGGCTTCGATTTGAGCGCCTACGCCGACCGGACTTCCCCGGCGGGCGGAACCGGCCCCTACCAAGGCACGGTGCTGGACGGCAAGACCCAGGCGGTCAACCACCTGCCCAACCAGCCGTGGGACCCGATGATCGACTACCAGATGATGAGCCGGTTTGTGCGTGGGTTCTCGTCCCTGATGCACGCCGACAAGCCGACGGTGGTCAAGATCCACGGCTACTGCGTGGCCGGCGGCACCGATATCGCATTGCACGCCGATCAGGTGATCGCCGCCGCCGATGCCAAGATCGGCTACCCGCCGACGCGGGTGTGGGGGGTGCCGGCCGCGGGTCTGTGGGCGCACCGGCTGGGCGACCAGCGCGCCAAACGCCTTCTGCTGACCGGGGATTGCATCACCGGGGCGCAAGCCGCGGAGTGGGGGCTGGCGGTCGAGGCGCCGGATCCGGAAGACCTCGACGAGCGCACCGAGCGACTGGTGGCTCGCATCGCCGCTATCCCGGTCAACCAGCTGATCATGGTCAAGCTCGCGCTCAATTCCGCGCTGCTGCAACAGGGTGTGCCAACCAGCAGGATGGTCAGCACCGTGTTCGACGGCATAGCCCGGCACACGCCCGAGGGTCACGCCTTCGTCGCCGACGCGGCCGGGCACGGGTTCCGGGAAGCGGTGCGTCACCGCGACGAGCCGTTCGGCGACTACGGTCGCAAAGCATCCGGCGTCTAGACCATGCCAAAGACGTTGGCGCGCATGACCGCCCGGTCGGTGGTGCTCAGCGTGCTGCTGGGTGCTCATCCAGCATGGGCCAGCGCAGCAGAATTGATAAGGCTGACATCAGATTTTGGCATCAAGGAGACAACGTTGCGGGTCGCGCTGACCCGGATGGTCAGCGCCGGCGACCTGGTCCGGTCGGCCGACGGCTACCGACTCTCGAACCGGCTGCTGGCCCGCCAGCGTCGTCAAGACGAGGCGATAAGCCTGCGAGTTCGGCCGTGGCGCGGATACTGGACCACTCTGATCGTCACCAGCGTGGGCACTGACGCCCGCACCCGCGCCACATTGCGGACGACCCTGCACGGCAAGCGTTTCGGCGAACTGCGTGAGGGGGTGTGGATGCGGCCCGACAACCTCGACCTCGACCTGGATTCTGACATCCGTGCCCGGGTGCGGATATTGAAGGCCCGCGACGACACACCTGCTCAGCTGGCCGCGCAACTCTGGGACCTGCCGGCGTGGGCGCGAGGGGGACACCGTTTGCTCGATGAAATGGCCGCCGCATCCGACATCCCGAGGCGATTCGTGGTGGCGGCGGCGATGGTGCGCCATCTGCTGACCGACCCGATGCTGCCCGCCGAACTGCTGCCCGCCGACTGGCCGGGTGCGCAGCTGCGCGCCGCCTACAACGACTTCGCCGCCGAACTGACAAAACGGCGCGACAGAACGCAACTAGTGGAGGCAACATGAGTGATCCGGCACGTGTCGAGCGCAATGGCCCGGTAACCACGGTGATCCTCAACCGGCCGCAAGCGCGCAACGCCGTCAACGGCCCGACGGCCGCCGCGCTGTACGCGGCGTTCGAGCAGTTCGATCATGACGACACCGCTTCGGTGGCGGTGTTATGGGGCGATGGCGGAACCTTTTGCGCCGGAGCTGATTTGAAAGCCTTTGGCACAGCGGATGCCAACGCCGTGCACCGGACCGGGCCCGGCCCGATGGGGCCGACGCGGATGGTGCTGTCCAAACCGGTGATCGCCGCGGTCAGTGGGTACGCGGTCGCCGGAGGTCTGGAGTTGGCGTTGTGGTGCGACCTGCGGGTAGCCGAGGAGGACGCCGTGTTCGGGGTGTTTTGCCGACGGTGGGGGGTGCCGCTCATCGACGGCGGCACTATCCGGCTGCCGCGGCTGATCGGGCACAGCCGGGCGATGGACATGATCCTCACTGGCCGCGGCGTCGCGGCGGACGAAGCGCTGGCGATCGGTCTGGCCAACCGCGTCGTACCCAAGGGCCAGGGCCGGCAGGCGGCCGAGGAGCTGGCAGCTGAACTGGCGGCGCTGCCGCAGCAGTGCATGCGATCGGATCGGCTGTCGGCGCTGCACCAGTGGGGAGTATCAGAAGCCGAGGCACTCGACTTCGAATTCGCCAGCATCTCCCGCGTCGCCGCCGAAGCCATGGAAGGCGCCGGGCGCTTCGCGGCCGGCGCCGGTCGCCACGGCGCGCCGGGCTGGGTCTGATTGCCCGGCTCCTCCTCACGCCGTCCCCTCGCAAGCTGGGGTGCCCCCACGCGGCGTGCATCGTCGCCGGGCTGGCCGTCAGCCCTTGTTGATCGTGTTGCCTGAGCCGAGGTTGTCGACCTTCGGGTCACCGTTTTTGTAGGTGATGGTGTTGTTGAGCCCGACGACGCTGAGGTGTTGGCCGATCTTGTCAAAGGTGATCTTGTTGTCTGCGCCGCCGACGCTCACCGACGAGCAGGTGCCCTTGACGGTCAGCGTGTTGTTGGAGCCACCGACGTTCAGCGATTTGCCGTCGGCGCAGTCAAGATCGGCGGTGGTTCCGAACGACCCGTAGTTAAGCGTGTTCCCGACCTCGAACTGCGCGCCTGTGCTTCCCGTGGTCGTGGTCGATGGGGTCACGTTCTTGTTCTTGGGACCACAGCCGGCCAGTCCGAAGATCGCAAGCACGACAGCGAGCGTCACGATGCCGGCCGCCCTTGCCAGCCTCGGGGAGTCATCGGTGATGTGCGCGCGCATTCTTCCTCGATTCATCGGTTTAACGGTGGGCGTCGATCGATGTCGCGCCTCAGGCCGGTACGCGCTGGAGCCGGTTGACCATGCCCAGTTCGCGTCCACGATCCCAAATGAACGGTTCGCCATTCTGAAAGAAGATCGTCTAGTCGCAGCCGTCCACGGTGATGTCGTTGACGATGGTGTCGGCGATGACGGTGTTGGACGAGCCCATCATCGTCACCGCCCCACAAGTTCCCTTCGCATTGACGGTATTCGACGTGCCCTCGACCAGCAGCGTGTAAGCGTTGCAGTCCAGCGTCTGCTCGATGCCCTGCCCGGTGACATGGGTGTCGCCGTTCTGGGCGTGTGCGGTCGGCGCGCCAGCCGTTAGTGCGGTCGGGATGGCTACCGCGCCGGCGGCCAGTGCCCCGCCCAAGGTTGTCCAATTCACCGCGGGCCCCTCTCGCCGGTGGCGCGTGATCTGCTGACTGAGCCTACGTGCATTCGCCTGCCCCATGGACGACTTCGTCCATATGCCGGGCGGTTTCGCGGGGCCGCTATCGCGATTGCGCTAAGCGACGAAGGAACGGGCATAGCGTAGCGGCGGCCGCCAAACTTGCACACCGCCACCAGCCAACTCGCGCATTCGTCGCAACAATTCGTCAACTAGAGTTTTTCGCTGACCTTGCATCGAGAAAAGTGGTGGTGACCATCATCGCAACCGAAGGGCGATTGCCATGGCAGCTCAGCCGGAACCACCGCTAGCGGGTGGTCGCCCGCGTGGTGGGGGGAAACCTGTGGCCCGCCTGGCCAAGCTGAGTCGCGAAGTCATCGTCAACGCCGCCCTGACTTTCCTGGACCGGGAGGGCTGGGATGCGCTGACCATCAACGCGCTGGCCACGCAGCTCGGGACCAAGGGCCCGTCGCTGTACAACCACGTCCACAGCCTGGAGGACCTGCGCCGCACCGTACGGATGCGGGTCATCGACGACATCATCGCGATGCTGAACAGGGTGGGTGAGGGCCGGGCCCGCGATGATGCGGTGCTGGTCATGGCCGGTGCCTACCGCAGCTATGCCCATCACCACCCCGGTCGGTACTCGGCGTTCACCCGGATGCCGCTAGGTGGCGATGACCCCGAGTACACCGCCGCGACCAAGGCCGCGGCCGCGCCCGTGATCGCGGTGTTGTCTTCCTACGGTCTCGACGGCGAGGAGGCCTTCTACGCGGCCTTGGAGTTCTGGTCGGCACTGCACGGGTTCGTGTTGCTGGAGATGACCGGTGTCATGGACGACATCGACACCGATGCGGTGTTCTCCGACATGGTGCTGCGGCTGGCGGCGGGCCTGGAGCGCCGCAGCGGACCTGGCCGCGAGGGCTAGACGGCCGAAACGACCTGCTAACTTACCCGGAACGGGCACCGTCGGCGCTGCTTTGACCTGCGCGACCAGCGGCGGGTATTGTGGTTCCTCGTGCCTGGCGGCTCAAGGCGCCTTTGGTGACGTAGGCGCGCACGCCGGGCCAATTCGCATGTCCAGGATGCAACGGGATAAGACCGGGGCAAGCGCGTGCGACACACCCGGCCGCGGGGTACTGCGGCGGGGCATAACTGCAGCACAGAGACTTGAAACCGCATAACGCAACACAGGAAGCCGGTAGATGCCAACCATTCAGCAGCTGGTCCGCAAGGGGCGCCGCGACAAGATCGCTAAGGTCAAGACCGCGGCTCTCAAGGGCAGCCCGCAGCGCCGTGGCGTGTGCACTCGCGTGTACACCACCACTCCGAAGAAGCCGAACTCGGCGCTTCGCAAGGTTGCGCGCGTGAAGCTGACCAGCCAGGTCGAGGTCACGGCGTACATCCCCGGCGAGGGCCACAACTTGCAGGAGCACTCGATGGTGCTGGTGCGTGGGGGCCGGGTCAAGGACCTGCCGGGTGTGCGGTACAAGATCATCCGCGGTTCGCTCGACACCCAGGGTGTCAAGAACCGCAAGCAGGCTCGTAGCCGCTATGGCGCCAAGAAGGAGAAGGGCTGATGCCGCGCAAGGGGCCGGCGCCCAAGCGTCCGCTGGTCAACGACCCGGTCTATGGATCGCAGCTGGTCACCCAGCTGGTGAACAAAGTTCTCCTGAAGGGGAAGAAATCGCTCGCCGAGCGCATTGTTTACGGTGCGCTCGAACAAGCCCGCGAAAAGACCGGCACCGATCCGGTCATCACGCTCAAGCGTGCCCTGGACAATGTCAAGCCGGCGCTGGAGGTCCGCAGCCGTCGCGTTGGCGGTGCGACCTATCAGGTGCCGGTCGAGGTGCGTTCTGACCGGTCGACCACGCTGGCGCTGCGCTGGCTCGTCAGCTTCGCGCGGCAACGTCGGGAGAAGACCATGGTCGCGCGCCTGGCAAACGAGATCCTCGATGCCAGCAACGGCCTCGGGGCCTCCGTCAAGCGGCGCGAGGACACCCACAAGATGGCCGAGGCAAACCGCGCCTTTGCACATTATCGCTGGTGACAGGCGCCAGCAGCAGAGCCGCTTGACGGCGATATTGGCAGCGTGGCCGGAGGCGGGAATAACAGCGAACGAGAGTTAACCAAGCAACCGAAAGAGTGGGAAGACTTCTGTGGCACAGAAGGATGTGCTAACCGACCTGAGCAAGGTCCGCAACTTCGGCATCATGGCGCACATCGATGCCGGCAAGACAACGACGACCGAGCGGATCCTGTACTACACCGGCATCACCTACAAGATGGGTGAGGTCCATGAGGGCGCCGCCACCATGGACTGGATGGAGCAAGAGCAGGAGCGGGGGATCACCATCACCTCCGCCGCCACCACGACATTCTGGAAAGGCAACCAGCTCAACATCATCGACACCCCGGGACACGTGGACTTCACCGTGGAGGTGGAGCGCAACCTGCGGGTGCTCGACGGTGCGGTCGCCGTCTTCGACGGCAAGGAAGGCGTCGAGCCGCAGTCCGAGCAGGTGTGGCGGCAGGCCGACCGGTACAACGTTCCGCGGATCTGCTTCGTCAACAAGATGGACAAGATCGGCGCCGACTTCTACTTCTCCGTCAAGACCATGGAGGAGCGCCTGGGCGCCAACGCGGTGCCGATCCAATTGCCGATCGGCTCGGAGAGCGAATTCGAGGGCGTCGTCGACCTGGTCGAGATGAACGCCAAGGTCTGGCGCGGCGAAACCAAACTCGGGGAGAAGTACGACGTCGTCGACATCCCGGCCGAGCTGGCCGAGACGGCCGAGGAGTCCCGCAGCAAGCTGCTGGAGACGCTCGCCGAGTCCGACGAGCACCTGCTGGAGAAGTACGTCGCCGGGGAGGAGATCACCGTCGACGAGATCAAGGCCGCGATCCGCAAGCTGACGATCGCCATCGAGATCACCCCGGTGCTGTGCGGCAGCGCGTTCAAGAACAAGGGCGTGCAGCCGATGCTTGACGCGGTGGTCGACTACCTGCCGTCGCCGCTGGACGTGCCGCCCGCCGTCGGGCACGCGCCGGGCAACGAGGACGAAGTGGTCGTGCGCCACGCCACCACGGACGAGCCGTTCTCGGCGCTGGCGTTCAAGATCGCGACCCACCCGTTCTTCGGCAAGCTCACCTACATCCGGGTGTATTCAGGCAAGGTGGATTCCGGCTCGGCGGTCATCAACGCGACGAAGGGCAAGAAGGAGCGGCTCGGCAAGCTGTTCCAGATGCACTCCAACAAGGAGAACCCGGTCGACACCGCGTCGGCGGGCCACATCTACGCCGTGATCGGCCTGAAGGACACCACCACCGGTGACACGTTGTCCGACCCGAACAACCAGGTCGTCCTCGAGTCGATGACGTTCCCGGATCCGGTTATCGAGGTCGCGATCGAGCCCAAGACCAAAAGCGACCAGGAAAAGCTGTCCACCTCGATCCAG
>DASPOT010000109.1:0-39318 GCA_035625875.1 Mycobacterium sp.
ACCGAAGAAACTAACATCAACTGCGCCACAATAATTTTCAAACAACTTGACGATGCCCGCCGACGCTCGCGAAGTTCCTCAAATACCTGTGGCGAGAAGGGTTTCCGATGCCCGCCGGGGAGCCGCCATGACGGCCGGCGCGACCCGTTATCCTCATCCCACCAAGGGGATAGCGGCCTACGTCTCCGACCCCAACCCTCGGCTCCTAGGCAGCTACCGGTTGTGTGCCGACTACGACCCCGACCCTGCGTCTAATCCTCTCGGGGGCGCCGTTTCCGTGCGGCTGTGAGGTCGTCGGTGTCATCGTCGAGTGGGGCGGGACGTCCGTGCCGGGGATATTTGCGCCATCCGACCGCATCGTCTGTTGAGCTGTAGTGGACGATCATGTCCTGGACGAGACCATGAACGGGAACCCGAGCGGTGCCTTCCGTGGCTGTGGTGTTGAACCGCTCACCGCTAAAGGCGTCGAACAAAACAGTTATGTGAGCCGCATGCGCGCCGGAAGCCGAGCGGAATTCGTCGAGGGGGCGCACCGCGACCGATAACTTTGGCACAAGGCCTAGATTCAGCGTGTGGAACGCCTCGCTGCCGACAGAGGTCGCTTCGTTCGCGCCGGTCAGCAGGTCGGCTAGGGCCCCCCGGCGCCGGAAGCCTGTGGGTCAGGCACGAACAGCCGAAGGTCGTAGTTGATGTCGGCAAGGGCCGGTCGGCGCTGGAGATCGGTCAGCATTGTGGCGAGCAAGTCACCGCGCCCCGGGTTAGCGGGCATCGACGTGTGCTCGACCGCGATGACGCCGTGGGTCTGGCCGGCGATGCATCTCAACCCACCGAATTGGATCCAGCCGATCACCGAAGCATGTGAGCTGGGCGAGTCGTCGTGCTTCACCACCGGCATCGACCCGGGATTCGCCAACGACCTGTTTCCGATGACGCTGATGGGTGTCTGCTCGGAAGTGCGCAAGGTCAAAGCCTCTGAGCTGCTGGACTACACCAACTACACAGGCGATTACGAAAACGAGATGGGCATCGGCCGCGAACCCGAATTCCGCCCGGTTCTGGAAAACCGCGATGTGCTGATCTTCGCGTGGGGCGCCACCGTCCCGATGATTGCGCACGCCGCCGGCATCATGCTCGACGAGATCACCACCACCTGGGACAGGTGGGTGACATCCGTCGAGCGCACGACCGCGAAGGGAGTCATCAAACCGGGACAGGTTGCCGCCGTCCGGTTCACCATCAACGGCATCTATCGAGGCGAGACGCGCATCCAGCTCGAACACGTCAACCGCATTGGACACGACGCCGCACCTGACTGGCCCACCGGGCATTACAACGACGTTTACCGGGTGGACATCGAGGGCACGCCGAGTATCTTGCAGGAAACGGCGTTCCGGTTCACCGACGGCTCGGGACGCGACGCCGCGACCGCCGGCTGCTTGGCAACCGGGATGCGGGCGCTCAACGCAGTACCGGCGGTCAACGACCGGTCGCCGGGCTGGGTCACCGCGCTCGACCTGCCGCTGATCCCCGGTGTTGGCACCATTCGGCTGAGCAGCGCCCGCAGCGGCGGGACCGAGACTGCCTATAAAGTGCCCTAAGTTGACCTGGCCGGGATGCAAGCGCATGCCAGTGACGCCCCTGGCGACGATGCGGGGCGGAACGGCCTGAGGAGGAGCCGGGCAATCAAACCCAAGCGTGGATTGGACGACATGGCAAACGGAACAAGGCACACGGTGGGTCTGTCGATTGGGGCCACCAACCTGGCGGCGGTGACCGCCGATCGTGCCGTCACCCGCAAGCCCGTGCTGACCCTGTATCGGCACCGTCAACCCGAAGTGGGCGTGCCGTCGGAGAACCCCAACCTTGCAGAACCCGGCCTGATCATCACCGACTTCGTCGACCGGGTGGGCAACCCGGCCGGGATCGTGGCGAGCGACGGCTCGACGTACCGGGGTGAGCGGCTGATGGCGGATGCGTTGCGCGCACTGGCCTACGCCGTGACCGACCGGCGCGCGCTGCCGGAAGCGGCGGCGGTCACCTACCCCGCGCACTGGCGATCGACGACGGTGGACGCGCTACGCGCCGCCCTGGGCCGGGTGCCCGAATGGTCAGGTGGCCCACAACGGATATCGCTTCTTGCGGATGCGACGGCATCGCTGATCGCATTGCAGGCGAACCCTGGCCTGCCAAGCCGCGGCATTATCGCGGTGCTCGACTTCGGCGGAACCGGGACCAGCATCACCCTTGTCGACGCCGCCAATCGCTACCAGGCGGTCGCCGCGACCGTGAGGCATGCCGATTTCTCCGGCGACCTGATCGACCAGGCGCTGCTCACCCACATAGTCGATGACCTGTCGGCGGCGGGTTCGTTCGATACGTCCGGCACCTCCGCGATCGGCTCGCTGACCCGGCTGCGGGCCGACTGTCGACGCGCCAAGGAACAACTGTCGTCGAGCACGGCGACAACCCTGACCGCCCAGCTGCCGGGGTTCAGCGGCGATATCCGGCTCACCAGAGACGAACTCAACGACGCGATACGCCAGCCACTGGACACCATCATCACCGTCGTACGACAAACGGTGGAGCGCAGTGGAATCCGGCCGGAGGATCTAGCCGCGGTCGCCTCGGTGGGCGGGGGAGCGAGCATCCCGGCGATCACCACCACCTTGTCGGACCACTTTCGGGTACCGGTCATCACGGCGCCACGGCCGCACCTGACGGCCGCTATTGGCGCCGCGTTGCGGGCCGCGCGCGGTCCAGCCGACGACAGCGAAACAGCATTGGCGTCGACCGCAGCAGCATTTATCCCACCGACCGAAGCAGTGACGACATCGGCCGTCGACCTGGAGTCGAGCCCCGAACCCGCGCTGGCCTGGTCGGAGGCCGACGACGACTCCGGCATCATGCCCGTCAGCACCGGTGAGTATCCCAGGCCGGCCGACGCCGAGGCCCCGCTCGTGCGGCCACCGCAGAAACTCGACTTCGGGATGCGACCGAGTGAAGCCCGCCGGGCCGCCGTCGCCTGGTATCGCCGGCCTGTGGTGGTGATCCTCGGCACGGCTCTGGTAGTCCTGGCTCTTGGTGCGGCGATCATGATCGTTCTGCGCCACACTTCCGGCGGCCCACCGGCTACGCCACCAAGTGTGGCACCGGGATCCTCCGCGCCGGCCACCGAAAGCGGCGCTCCCCAGACCACGACGGGGCCGCCGACCAGCCAGCCCCCCTCCTCGACCGAGACGACGACCACTCAGGCGCCGTCGTCGTCGACTCGCACGACGACCACGCAGGCGACAACGACACAGCCGACAACCACGCAGGCGCCGACGTCGAGTCAGCCGCCAGTGGTTCCGCCCATTCCGCGGATCCCCGGCGTCCCGCGGTTCATCCCGCAGCCGGGAACACCTGGCGGCTAGTCCGGCGACAATGCGGGCCGGGACGGCCCGAGGAGGAGCCGGACAATCGGGGTCAGTCCGGCGACAATGCGGGCCGGGACGGCCCGAGGAGGAGCCGGACAATCGCGGCTAGGCGCGCCTGCGCTTGACCAGGACGACCGAGGCGAGCGGGATCTGCATGGGCTCGGGTGCGCTCGACAACCGCGCCGCGACGGCAGTCTCCAGGTGCTGAACGAAATCGGCCGCTCGTGGGTCGCCGGTTCCGCCGTCGAGCGCCGCCGCCAGCGTCGGGAAGGCTGCCGCCCGCGCAAACGCCGCCCACTGCGCGCCGAACGCCTCGGCGTCGTGGTCCACCCGGAATCGGGCCCAGAACCGGTCCTCGGCGTTGAACACTTCGAGATGCTCGATCGTCAAGCCCTCGAAGCGTCCTTTCGGCGCGAAGGGCGCGCGAAAGTCCTTCTCGCTGCGGGCAAACGTGGGAATCGTCATGCGTTGCACCTCGTGTTGGCGCAGCAGACCGTCGCGGGCCTGGTCATTCAGCGTTGCAACGATCGCATCGAGCAACGGCCGGTAGCCGAACTCGCCGTCCTCGCCGACGGCCATCGTTAGCACCACCAGCCGTCCGTCGGGACATAACTCGCGCCCACGGAACGCTACGAAGTCGTTCCAGTCCGTGGCCGCCTGGTGGGCGTAGGCCGAGCGGGCGGCGTCGTCGTTGCTGTAAGCGACCTGCACATGATCGGGGAGGTCAGTGGGAATCCTGCTCAGCCACATGGTCGCCCACGACGTCCAGCCAAGGGTGACGCTGTTGGACGGCAGGATCTGTGAGTAGAACGACCGGCCCACGGCCGCGGGAAAACTCGCCGCGTCCTTCTGCAGGTAGCTGTCCGGGTCGTCGGCCAGCGTCCGAAACAGAGCGGAGAAATCGTTCTCTGGCAGGTCGGTGTGCGCGACGAGGACCGCGTGATCGTGGCGGGTGCGCCGACGGATCACCGCAATCGCCGCGGAAATCGGCAACAGCGAATTGTGTCCGGTGGCGGCACCGTAGTCGGCGATGACGATCGGTTGCGGCGGCGCGGGCAGCGGCACCGCTTCCGCGGCTTGCTCGAACAACGCGATGGCCGGTGCCAATCCGGCGGCCTGCAGTCGCGAGGACGAGGTGTAGGTCGGGCTTTCCACGGGTTCCGGCCGCACTACGATGCTCGATTCGCGCATCCGAACCTCCGGGTAATTGTCAGTTCGGTTTCGGATAGCTGACGCCGGTGAGCTGCTCGGAAACCTCCCACAGTCGCCGGCTGTCGGCGTCGTTGCGGGCGCGAGCGGGCACCTTGGCCACGGTGACGCCGCCGCCGGCGGCCTCGTAGATGCCGCGGGGCCCGTAGAACGCGCCGCCTTCGGCCTGCGGTGCGACGGCCGCGTACAGCGCGGGCAGGACCCCCTCGTCGATCTCCTGCCAGAGGAACGGTGTGAAGCGCCACGACAGCTTGTACAGGTGCTCCATCACCGATGGCTTTTCGCGGCCGTGCGAGGGTCCGCTGATCTGCAAGTTGGTCTTCGTCAAGCCGGGGTGCGCGGCATTGGACAGGATGTCCCAGCCAGCCTCGCGGCTGCGGCGGTCAAGCTCGCGAGCGAACATCAGCACCGCCAGCTTCGACTGGCCATAGGCCTGCATGGGTGCGTACGACTTCTCGAACTGCAGGTCATCGAAGTGGATGCGGCCACGGCGGGCGGCGAGGCTGCTCAGCGAGACGACCCGCGCGCCCTCGGCGGCGCGCAACAGCGGCAGGAGGTGCGCGGTCAGCGCGAAGTGCCCGAGATGGTTGCTGCCGAACTGCAATTCGAAACCATCAGCGGTGGTGTCGCGTTCCGGTGGGGTCATGACGCCGGCGTTGTTGATCAGGATGTCGATCGGGCGGCCCTCGGCGTTGAGCTGCTCACCCAAGGCGGCGACGCTGGCCAGCGAGGAGAGGTCGAGGTTCTTGATGGCCAGTTTGGCGTCGGGAACCGTTGCGCGGATCTCGCCGATCGCCGCCTCACCCTTGGCGCGATTACGGATCGCCATGACAACGTCGGCGCCGGCCGCGGCCAGTCGGCGAGCCAGCCCGAACCCGAGGCCGCTGTTGGATCCGGTGACGACTGCCAGCTGGCCGGACAGATCGGGCACGGTGACGACGAGGTCGGTGGCCATGGGTATCACTCCTATTCCGGTAGCCCGGGAGACCGGGGCCTTGGGCCACCCCAATCGTGTCAGTGTCGCCGGGCTTGTCAATGGCGCCCCAGCAGCACCACCTCATCAGTTTTGAGCACCCACCGTCGCTCAATCACCAGTTGCTGTTTTGTCGCGGCGTCCAGCACCCTCGAGGGGTTTGCCCGGCCGATCACCGCCCACAACCGAGAGCAAGTTCGCAATCTTGCGGTCACCTCCCCGCTGTCGACAGGAAGATCCTGGGCCCACAGTTGCGCCGCATAGGCGCCAGGCACGCCGGCCGCAATATCGTTCAGGCCCGCGAACGCATCGGGGTACGCAACCGCCGCCGCACGCAGCGGTTCGCGCGGCTTGGTATCGAAGGCAACACAGTCACCTGGCTTGGCTTGGGCAGCAATAACATCTGCGATTGCAGAGTAGTCTCCGCCGCCCGGTTTCGCATACGTTTTGCGCTGCGCCACGGACGCGAGGAGGGATGCCAGTGCAAGGACGGTCAGCACAATCACGGTTATCCGGATCCGATGATGGGTGAGCATTGTGACGCAAACGCCGAGCAATAGCGCAACGCCCGGTGTTGTGAACGTCAAATACCTTGCCTGGTAAATGTTTTCGTGCATCGCCGAGTACGCCAGCAGGCTGGCGGTGGGAATCACGAACCACGGAACCGCAACCGCCAACGGCCAAGCTGCGTCGCGTTTGGAGCCCGGCGACGATGCGGGCCGTGCGGGGGGCACCTCCCGCTTGCGGGGGACGGCCCGAGGAGAAGCCGGGCAATCGGGCCTAGCCAGCAAGACGCCAATCCCGCAAGCCACCACGATCGCACAGGCCGTCGCAGACATCCGTGAGCCGGTGAACCACTGCTCCAACAGGACAGCACGTGGATAGCTTGTCCGCGTCTCGCTGATCCAGGAGAGCTGTTGGCCTTGGCTGACGCTAAGGGCGATGACCGGTGAGGCGAGCATAAACCCAGCAGCCGCTGCGGGGATCAAACCGTACAACGCACGTCTTGCCTGCCGCAGCGCCAGCAACGTCACGACATGCGCGGCAACCAGTGCACTGAGGTAGATGAAGGTGACTATTGCGAGGGCGAGCAGCAGAGCATACAAACTCCACAATGCAGCGCCCCGTCGTTTCGCGGCGATGACCAACACCACTGTGAGCCACACCGCCAGCGCTGCGGTGAGCGCATAGGACCGCGCTTCGACCGCGCTCCACAACGTTCGGGGCAATATCGTGAACGCGGCTGCCGCGGCCCACGCGGTTTGACGGGTGGCGATCAGCTTGCCCAGCACGATCATGCCGGCCGCACCGACGCCCACCGCAATCGCACTGGGGAGCCGAGCGGTGAACTCGTTGATCGGAACCAACGAAAACCACGCGTGCATGGCCAGGTAATAAAGACCGTGCACCGCATCGAAGTTCAGCACTAACCGCAGGATGTCGACCTCTGACCGGTCGGCTGCCGCGATCGTGGCGGCCTCGTCGAACCAGAACGACGGGCGCCATGACCAGGCGGCGCCAACCGTGGTCGCGGCAAGGCCGGCGATCCACGGGTCAAGCAGTTGGGCGGGGAGGCGCGTGCGCACGCCGTAAGTTACCAACTCCGACTCGACACCTCGGAAGAGTTCACTCCCAGGAACAGTTGCGTGCAGGCCGACGGCGGTCAATAGCCAAGCGTGGGTGACTATAGCGGGCGCGCGCTCGCCGTCACCGAACCCAGGCGGGTGTGCTGGGTGGTGGGCGGTCAGCGCGGCGTGATGTCGATGTTGCGTAATCCGCCGATGGCGATGCCGATGGCCCGCTGCGCTGCTGCTTGCACTTGTTCGGTGGTCTCGCCGTGCTGCAAGCAAACGAGCGCGGCGGCAAGAGCGGCGCCCATCACCGATCCGACGACAGCGGCAGCGGCAGGTGGATCGAGAGCGTGCGGGTAAGCGCGGTGCAGCGCCTCCGCGAGCTGGGTTTCGGCGAGGAAGTAGCGGTGCAAGGTGGCGGCCTGCACCGCGGGGACGGTCATGATCATCGGCAGCCGCGCCGACGCTAGCCCGCCCTTGAACTCATCTCTCACAGCATCGGCGAGCATGTGCTCCATGGCCCGCACCAGGACGTCGGCCATGCTTTCCCTGGGCCCGCGTTGCTCGATGAGAGCAACGGCAGCGTCGATGCGGCCAGACAGGTAGGGGAAGAGGACCTCGTCTTTGCTGGTGAAGTAGTTGAAGAAGGTCTTGGTGGACACTTCGGCGACCGCGGCGATCTCGGCGACGGTGGTCTGCTCGTAGCCCTTTTCCTCAAACAGCCGCATCGCCGCATCGATCAGGGCCCGGCGGGTGCGGTCGCGCTTGCGTTCCCGCAACCCCATGTCATCCGCCATGGCAGGGGCCTTCCGGGTCGCTTACAGTCACTATAACATTATAGTCGATGTAATCAGTTGGCTGGACCGCTTGGGCGGCCATCGTGGGTCACCACAGCAAGGGCACGGTTTGGCAGGAGGTATGCACCATGCAGCAGTTTCAGAACGCGGTGGCCATCGTCACCGGGGGCGGAATGGGTTTGGGCGAAGCCCTGTGTGTGGAGCTAGGGCGTCGGGGTGCGATGGTCGTGGTCGCCGACATCGATGCCGATGCGGCAAGCCAGGTCGTCGAACGCCTTCAGGGAGACGGCGTACAGGCCCGCGCGGCCCACGTCGATGTGGCCAACGAAGCCGACGTTGCGCAGCTGATCGAGAGCACCGTGGCTGACTATGGACAGCTCGATTACATGATCAACAACGCCGGCATCGCCATCGGCGGTGACTCGCGCGATCTCTCGATGCAACAGTGGCGCCGGGTGATCGATGTCGACTTATTGGGTGTCGTGTACGGGACGGTCAGCGCCTATCAGGTAATGGCGCGCCAAGGCCATGGACACATCGTCAATATTTCTTCCCTCAGCGGGCTGGTTCCGCAGCCCGGCAATACCCCGTACTGCACGAGCAAGCATGGGATCGTCGGACTTTCGCTCTCGCTGCGGTTTGAAGGAGCTGACCTCGGTGTCAAGGTAAGCGCCGTGTGTCCCGGCGACATGAAAACCAAGATCTACGACAACATGGTTGTGATGAACATGCCACGCGAGCAGGTGGCGACGTTGAGCAGGCGCACCCACTATCTGATGCCCCAGATGAGCGCCGAAGACGCCGCGCACGCAATTCTGCGCGGAGTGGCTCGCAATCAGGCATTGATCGTGTTTCCCACTGCCGTCCAGGTCATCTGGCACTGCTATCGGTGGTTTCCCAGCCTGTTTTATCGGATCTCCATTCACCGCATGAGACTCTTCCGCAGCATTCGGGTCAATGGCGCGGCGGCACGTGGACAACCGTGACACACTCCGTGGATGAGTGGCGCAAAGGTCGCAGCGCGCGTCGCGGTCGCCGGGTCTGTCGTGACGTTGGTGGTGGCGGTCGCCGGCTTTGTCCTCACCCTGGTGCTCAACGCGTTCGTGCTGGAGAAGTACAACGCCTACGGCGAGGTGCCCGTGCTGGGGTCGAGCAGCCTGCACCTACCGGCCGTTCAGGTGGCGGTCAGCTTCCACACCCAAGTCATTTGTAGCCCCAGTGGCGGCGGGTTGCCATTCCGCAGCTCGGGATGAGCATCGACCCGCCGGCGGGCGTCGCCGAGGCGGCGGTGACGGAGAGCTTCGGCAGCACAACGACGGTCAGCAACGATTCCCACCGGCGGCTGTGGCTGGTTCAGGTTCCGGCCGACGGCATCTACAAGATCACAACCGACGGGCAGGTCAGCGGATTCATCAGTCCGCGACTGGCTTTCGGGCATAGCAGTTCGAAGGGCTCTCTGGTGTGGGTGTTCGTCGGCCTGTTCGTTGTGGGCCTGAGCGGTTTGGTGGCAGCGCTGCTGTGGGGGGCTCGCATCCCCCGGGCGGTGTCGCAGCTGCGGGGAGCAAGCAGCCAGCCGGCGGTGTCGCCGGTCGTGACGGTGACGCCCGACGCGCCAACCCCAACAACGCTGGATCCTGCGTCCTACACGCCCACCGATGAGGGGGCCAGGATCGAGCAACTCAAAATGCTTGCAGCACTGCGCGATTCCGGAGCATTGACCCAAGCAGAGTTCGAGGCCGAGAAGCGACGGATCCTCGACGGACGCTGAGGGGCCGCGGTTGGCGCCGGCTCCGTGGCGTACCGCTCATGCCCGCACCCGAAGCGCACCCGAATTAGCGGCTAGTGGCCTCGCCACCCAATCGTCGTAGTGGACGATCTCGTCGCCGACCGTGGTGCTATCGCCATGACCTGTGTAGACGACGGTGTCGGAGGGCAGCGTGCCGAGCCGGCTCGAGATCGACTCCAGGATCGTCGGGAAGTCGGAGAACGAGCGTCCAGTCGCGCCAGGCCCGCCGGAGAACAGGGTGTCACCGCTGAACACCGCGCCCAGGTCAGGCGCATACCAGCACACCGATCCCGGGGAGTGGCCCGGGGTGCGCAATGCTTGCAACTGGATGCCGGCGACGTTCAACGTGTCCCCGTCGGAGACCGCACGAAAATCTTTGTCCGGGTGGATCATCCGCCACAGCAGGTCGTCAGCGGGATGCAGCAATACCGGCGCGTCGAGCGCCTCGCCCAGCTCAGGGGCCACCGTCACGTGGTCGTCGTGGCCGTGGGTACACACCACTGCCGCCACGTTGCGCCCACCGACGGCGGACAGGATCGGTGCCGCGATGTGGGCGGCGTCGAAGACCACGACGTTGGAATCGTCGCCGATGATCCAGATGTTGTTGTCGACTTCCCAACTGCCACCGTCGAGTTCGAAGGTGACGTGGGTAACTACGCGCTCAACGGGCGTCACTACAACATCACCACCGAGCGCAGCACCTTACCCGCGTGCATTTTATGGAATGCTTCCTCGATGTCGCCGAGCGCGATGCGTTCGGAAACGAACTTCTCCAGCGGAAGCCGGCCCTGCAGGTAGAGGTCAATCAGGGTGGCGAAGTCGCGTTCGGGCAGGCAGTCGCCATACCACGACGACTTCAACGCACCGCCGTGGGAAAAGAAGTCCAGTAGCGGCATGTCGATGCGCATGTCGGGTGTGGGCACTCCCACCAGCACAACCGTTCCGGCGAGATCACGAGCGTAGAAGGCCTGCTCCCAAGTCTCTGGGCGGCCGACGGCGTCGATTACCACGTCGGCGCCGAAGCCGTCAGTGAGATCCTGAATGGTCTTGACCACGTCGAACTCGCGCGCGTTGACGGTGTGGGTGGCCCCGAACTTGCGGGCCCAGTTCAGTTTTGTGTTGTCGGTGTCGACCGCGATGATCCGCTTGGCGCCGACCAGCGCCGCTCCGGCGATCGCGGCATCGCCAACACCACCGCAGCCGATCACCGCGACGATGTCGTTGCGGTCGACCGCACCGGTATTGACCGCGGCACCCAGACCGGCCATCACTCCGCAGCCCAGCAGGCCGGCGACCGCCGGATCGGCCTCGGGATCGACCTTGGTGCACTGCCCGGCGTGCACCAGCGTCTTGTCGGCGAACGCTCCGACGCCCAGTGCCGGCGTCAATTCGGTGCCATCGGCCAGCGTCATCTTCTGGTCAGCGTTGAAGGTGTCGAAGCAGTACCACGGTCTGCCGCGTTTGCACGCGCGGCACCGGCCGCACACGGCGCGCCAGTTGAGGATCACGAAGTCACCCGGCTCGACCGCGCTCACATCCGGCCCGACCGATTCGACAGTGCCCGCGGCTTCGTGACCGAGCAGGAACGGGTAGTCGTCCGTGATGCCGCCGTCGCGGTAAGTCGAGTCGGTGTGGCACACCCCGCACGCGCCGACATCGACCACGACCTCGCCGGGTCCGGGGTCGGGGATGACGACGTCAACCAACTCGACGGGCTCGCCTTTCTTCCGGGAAATCACCCCGCGCACTGTCTGACTCATGCTCTACAACCTATTGGTGCCTCGCCCGGCGCACACGGCGTACCCCGTCCTGAGCGCAGACTCGGCGCACGAACGCATAGGCTGCTGCGCGATGGCCGCGCTTGACGTCCTTGATGACTGGCCGGTCCGAACCGCCGCCGCGGCGGTGGTCGGGCCACCGGGCGTGCTCGCCACTCACGGTGACACCGGGCAGGTGTTCGAGCTGGCGTCGGTGACCAAACTGCCGGTCGCGCGGGCAGTGCAGGTCGCCGTCGAAGAAGGGGCCGTCGACCTCGACACCGAGGCCGGCCCCCCCGGCTCGACGGTCCGCCACCTGCTGGCGCATGCATCGGGGCTGGCAATGCACTCCGATTACGCGCTGGCCAAACCCGGTGCTCGCCGGATGTATTCCAACTACGGCTTCACGGTGCTGGCCGAGACGGTGCAACAGGCGTCGGGCATCGAGTTCGCCCGCTACCTCGCCGAGGCAGTCTTCGAACCGCTGGGCATGACCGCGTCTCGGCTGGACGGCGGCGCGTGGGCGGCAGGGTTTGGCGCCACCTCGACGGTTGCCGACCTGGCGGCGTTCGCCGGGGACCTGCTGCGCCCGTCGATCGTCTCGGCGCAGATGCACGCCGAGGCGATCGCCGTCCAGTTTCCCGGCCTGGACGGTGTGCTGCCCGGCTACGGTGTGCAACGGCCCAACGACTGGGGACTGGGCTTCGAGATCCGGGATGCCAAGTCGCCACACTGGACCGGCGCGAGCAACTCGACGCGGACGTATGGCCATTTCGGCCAATCAGGCAGCTTCATCTGGGCAGATCCGGAGTGTGACCTGGCTTTGGTGGTGCTGACTCAGCGGGATTTCGGCGAGTGGGCGCTCCCGTTATGGCCGGCACTGTCCGACGCGGTGATATCCGAATATCGGGCAGACTAGCGCAACAGGGGTCTCACGAGGCACAATAGACACGCAAGGCACAACATCATCAGCATCCTGCTCGTCGGGTTCACCAGGTCGTAGGGGAAGACGTCCCTCGTGGAGCCGAAGGAGCAGCAGATGTGTACGTCGAACCAATTCGCCGACGCGACCACCGGTGTGGTGTATATCCACGCCTCGCCCGCGGCGGTCTGCCCACATGTCGAGTGGGCATTGTTGTCGACTCTGCAAGCCAAGGCGAACCTCAAGTGGACCCCGCAGCCGGCGATGCCCGGACAGCTGCGGGCGGTTACCAACTGGGTCGGCCCGGTGGGTACCGGCGCTCTGTTGGCCAACGCGTTGCGCTCATGGTCGGTGCTGCGGTTCGAGGTCACCGAGGATCCCAGCCCCGGGGTCGACGGCCAACGGTTCAGCCACACCCCGCAGCTGGGCCTGTGGAGCGGGTCGATGAGCGCCAACGGCGACATCATGGTGGGGGAGATGCGGCTGCGGGCGATGATGGCTCAAGGCGCGGACGCGCTTGCCGCCGAACTGGATTCGGTGCTGGGAACGGCGTGGGATGAGGCTCTCGAGGTTTATCGTGACGGCGGCGACGCCGGTGAAGTGACGTGGCTCAGCCGGGGAGTGGGGTAGCGGGGAGCAGGACGTGCAGCGCGTCTGGAACCGCGGAAATCTCGGCGGGTAGCTTGCAGGCGTATTCACCGTCGGCGTAGGCGCTGATGCCTGGGGACTCGACCTCGACGGACTTGGCGCGTACCGTGGTCACCTCTTTGAGGTCGATATGAGTGCCGTTGAAAACAGTGGGAAACAACCGGATCAGGCGTGTCCGTGACGGGCAGTGCACCATGGTGATGTCGAGTTGACCGTCGGCGTGGTCGGCGTTGGGGCAGATCAACATGCCCCCGCCGTAGCTGCGGGTGTTGCCGAAAGCCGCCAGCGTGAGGTCGGCGTCTATTTCTCGCGAACTGCCCGCCCCTCCGTCGAGCACCAGCCGGAAGGGCAGCAGCCGCAGTCGCGACAACTCGGCGAACATCGCCAGGTTGTAGCGCATCCGCCCGTGCGGCCAGCGCATCCGGTTGGCCCGGTCGCTCACCAGGCAATCGAATCCTGCCGCCGCGACGGTGCCGAACCACTTGACCAGGCCGCCGCGGTCGCGAATCCGGCCCAGGTCAACGGTTTCGGTCCAGCCATCGGCGACCACATCTGCGGCGGCTGCCGGATCTTTGGTGGGGAGCCCGTATTCGCGCGCGTGGTCATTGCCGGTGCCTGCGGGCACGATTCCCAGCGGAATGTCAGTGCCCGCCAACGCCTGTAGCGCGTCGGAGATCACGCCGTCACCCCCGGCGACCACCAGTGCGTCGGTGCCGCGGTCGAGTGCCTCGTCGACCAGGCGACGCGCGTGTTGCGCGTCCGCGCCGACGATTTCGACGACGTCCACGCCGCGTTGCTGCAATCGAGCGGTTGCCTTTTCCGCGGCGTGCGGCGCGTTGCCGTGGCCCGATGCCGGATTGGTCAGCACGGTGACTTGGCCGATTCCGCGCCGCTTTAGCCGCCCGGTCACGGGATCAGCTTGCCGGGGTTGAGGATTCCAGCGGGATCGAGCGTGGACTTGATAGCCCGCAATAGTTGCACACCGAGCTCGCCCACCTCGTCGCTCATCCACGGCCGGTGATCGGTGCCGACCGCGTGATGGTGCGTGATGGTTCCGCCGGTGGCCATGATCGCATCCGACGCGGCCGCTTTGGCGGCGCGCCACTGATCGATCGGATTGCCCCGCTGCCCGGCGACGATGGTGAAGTACAGCGAAGCGCCGGTCGGGTACACATGCGAAATGTGGCACAGCACCAGCGCCGGTGTGCCGGATTCGGCGAGGGAGGTCGTGAGCGCGTTGCTGACGGCGGCCTTGAGCGCGGGGATGTTCGACCAGTCGGTGGCGGTCTCCAGGGTCTCGCACAGCGCGCCCGCGGCCAGCAGGGAGTCGCGCAGGTACGGCGCGCTGAATCGGCCATGCTCCCAAGCCCGTGCCGGCACATCACCGAGCGACCTGCCGCCGTGGGTTGCCAGTAGCGCCCGCGTCTCGGTGTGCCTGCTTTCGACGTGCGCCTCGGTGCCCTCGAACACGGTGATGGCCAGGCAGCCGCGGGTGATCTGTTGCTCCCCGATCGCCTCGGTGGTGGCGAGGTTGACCCCGGTCTCGGCCTCATCGGAGAGCCGGATGACGGTGGGGCCGGCGCCGGTCTGGGTGACTGCGCACACGGCCGCGGTCCCGGTCGCGAAATCGGGGAACGACCACGCCTCGTAGCGGGTGGTTTCCGGCATCCGGTGGACGCGCAGGCGGACCCGGGTGATGACACCGAACACACCCTCGGATCCGATCAGCAGCTCGCGCAGATCTGGCCCGGCCGCCGACTCCGGCGCCCGGCCCAGATCCAGCACGCCGGCAGGAGTGATCGCCCGCAGCCCGCAAATCATGTCGTTGAACCGCCCGTATCCCGCCGAGTCCTGGCCCGACGATCGGGTGGCGGCAAAGCCACCGATGGTGGCGAACTGAAAGCTCTGCGGGAAATGCCCGAGGGAGAAGCCGCGTTCGCCGAGTAGCCGTTCGGCCTCCGGACCCGTGACGCCAGCGGCGAACTCGGCGATACCAGACACCTCGTCGAGAGCGAGCAACTGGTCGAGGCGCCGCAGGTCCAGCGACACCACCGCGCCGAACACGCCACGGATGGGGTCGAGTCCGCCGACCACGCTGGTGCCGCCGCCGAACGGAACGACGGCGATGCCGTGCTGTGTGCAATAGCCCAGGATGGCGGCGACGTCGTCCTCGCCGCCGAGCAGCAACACCGCATCCGGCGCATCCTGGACTCCGGAGTCCTTGCGCCGCAACAGATCCAAGGTAGACTTACCGCCAGCGTGCAGCAGCCGATCGCGATCGTCGACGCGGCAGTAGTCGGCGCCGAGGATCGCGGTCAAGGCGTCGCGATCGGTCTGCGACAGCCCTGAGGGACGCAACCGTACCTGGTCGGCGTCGAGCTCGGCCGCATCCGAATCAGCCACGCCGAGAGCCTGTTTCAGTAACGACCGGATTCCATCGGAGAGCGGTGTGGCCGCAGCCGGATCTCCCCACGCGTTCCATTTCATCGGCGGTAGGAGTTCCTCGCGGTCGGCCATGCGTTACAGTATTACGCGCCCCAGCTGGCCGCGATGGTGTTGCTGATGACCCAGTCGACGATTCAGTCCGCGCATATCGTGCGGCCGATTCTGGACACCGACGCGCTGGCCAAGTTGGCCTACCGGCTGAACGGATACCTGTCTTGATGCCCACGGCACTCAACGCGGCTCGCCGGATCGCCGAGCTGAGCGCGCTGGCCGACGGCACGCCGCTCGACGTCATCGTAATCGGCGGTGGCATCACCGGCGCTGGCATCGCCCTGGATGCCGCCTCGCGGGGCCTGCTGGTGGCGTTGGTGGAAAAGCGTGATTTGGCGTTCGGCACCAGCCGGTGGAGTTCCAAGCTGGTGCACGGCGGCCTGCGTTATCTCGCGACCGGCAACGTGGGAATCGCCCGGCGCAGCGCCATCGAACGCGGAATCTTGATGACTCGCAGCGCCCCTCACCTGGTTCGTGCGATGCCACAGCTGGTCCCGTTGCTGCCTTCGCTGGGCCGTCGGCAGCGGGCGCTGGTGCGCACTGGATTTCTCGCCGGCGACGTCTTGCGCGTGCTGGCGGGTACGCCGGCGTCCGTTTTGCCTCGATCGGGCCGAATTCCGGCGCAGCGCGTCATCGACATGGTTCCTGCTGTTCGGCGCGACGGCCTCGACGGTGGTCTGCTCGCCTACGACGGGCAACTGATCGACGACGCCCGACTGGTCGTCGCGGTCGCGCGCACCGCGGCGCAGCACGGTGCCGGGATCCTCACGTACGTGGGCGCATCCGAGGCCACTGGCACCTCGGTGCGGTTGACCGACCGGCGCAGCGGCGAATCGTTCGATGTGTCCGCCCGTGCCGTCATCAACGCGACCGGGGTGTGGGCGGGTGAGATCGATCCGTCGCTAAAGCTACGGCCCAGCCGCGGAGCCCATCTCGTATTCGACGCCACGGCCTTCGGCAATCCGACTGCGGCACTGACCATTCCGATTTCTGGTGAGCTCAACCGCTTCGTTTTCGCCATGCCCGAGCAGCTGGGCCGGGTCTACCTGGGGTTGACCGACGAAGACGCGCCCGACCCGGTTCCTGATGTGCCACAACCCACTTCGCAGGAGATAACCTTCCTGCTGGACACGGTGAACACCGCGTTGGGCACCGCGCTGGCGCCTGCCGACGTGATCGGTGCCTACGCCGGTCTCCGGCCGCTGATCGACACCGGTGAGGGCCGTACCGCCGATCTGTCGCGCGAACACGCCGTCATTGAGTCGCCCTCCGGTGTGATCAGCGTGATCGGTGGCAAGCTGACCGAGTACCGGCATATGGCCCAAGACGTTATCGATCGCGCTGTCGGCTTGCGCCGCTTGGACGCCGGGCAATGCCGCACCCGCAACCTGCCGCTGGTCGGCGCGCCGGCGAACCCGGGTTCGCCGGCGCGACCGGCCACCGGTCTGCCGGCGTCGCTGATCGCACGCTACGGAGGCGAAGCAGCCCACGTCATCGCCGCCGCCACCTGCGAGCGGCCTATCGACCCGGTTGCCGAAGGCATCGACGTGATCCGCGCCGAGTTCGAATATGCGGTGAGCCACGAGTGCGCGCTGGATGTCGATGACATCCTCGATCGCCGGACCCGCATAGGTCTGGTGCCATCCGATCGTGAGCGGGCTGTCGGCGCGGCAGAGGAGTTCCTGGCGCGGCTCGGCTAATTGTGGATCAATACGGGAGCTCCGGCCCCACTCGAACGGTCGGCCATGGATGGTAAAAGGAGGTAATCACTGTGAGCGCAGCCGAAGAGAGAACCGAGACGGCGCAGGAGTTGTACAAGACAATCAGGGCAGAACTCGCGAAGCTGCAACACTTCAGCGGCTCGAACACTAACGAGATTGAGAAGTTGGCTCACGCGTACGCAATGGTCTCAGAGGCGATTGCGCGGGATTCCGGCTGACGCCCGGCTGGACCAGCGGCCACACGACACGCCGAACAAAGCAGTATCGGTTGGGCTCATTCGCAGCCGAACAACGTGCCCAGAATCGTTTGCTCGATGTGATCTCGTTTTAACCCGGTATGCGTCATCTATTTGCGGACAGTGCTCGGCCAGACTAGATTGAAACGGAACCGTAGCGTATCACCGGGGACGGGTGCCGTGAGTACTGACAGCGTTCGAAGCGGCCAGGCCGCGCGCACATCACGCCGACAACCGGGGAGAAGTCCGGGACGCTTTGATCGCTCTCTTGACGCCGCCATCCTCGATGCGGCGCTGGAGGAGCTGGGCGAACAGGGCTACGACCGGATGAGCATGGACGACATCGCGTCCCGCGCCCGCGTGGGCAAGGCCGCGATCTATCGGCGTTGGCCGTCGAAGGCCGCGGTGGTGGCCGAGGCGATCGCGCATTGGCGGCGAGGGCTTGGGCCCGTGGAGCCACCGGACACCGGTAGTCTTCGTGGTGACATCGACGCACTGATTGCCGCGGTACCTGACTACGACGAAGCCGCTCTCAGCACGATCAAGGTGATCGTCGGGGTGGCGACGGCGGCGATGCACCATCCCGTTCTGGCGGCGGCGTTGGATGACCTGGTGCTATCCACGCCCCGTCGGATGATCAAGGTGGTCCTCGACCACGCCGTGGCCCGGGGCGAGATTCCCGCCGGCCGCGATTTGACGCTGGTACCCGACGCCCTCGTGGGCCTGAACATACTGCGAGTGATGACGGGGCGGCCGATCGATCGTGTATTTGTTCGACGTGTTCTCGAAGAGCTGGTACTGCCGCTCGCGACCCCCGATCCCGGCAAGTAGCGCACCTCGGAGCGGCCCGGATTGACCTCCGAGCGGTTGCGCGCGGCCGCAATCCGTGCCAGTCTTGTTACAGAACGGAACCGGTACGTTCCACCTAGATGGTTTCCCGGCACCGACAGGAAGGGAGTCAGACTCATGGAGCACCGCAACCGATCGATTTGTTTGCTGCGAGCGGTTTTGGCGCTACCGATCGTGGTGGCCGGCGCCGTGGTGGCGTTGTACCTGCTTTTGCTCGCCTACTCACCGCTGCTGCGGGTGAAGTGGTTCAGCGACAGGACACGCCAGTTCAGCAAAACGGCGAATCGTCCTCTCCGTAGGGTCGCCGGAACCCGCCTGGGAATGCTCTACTTCAACCTCGGCGCTCTGCATCACGTCGGTCGGCGCAGCGGGCGACCCTACGTGACTCCGCTGAGTGCATACCGGCTCGGCGACGGTTTCGTTTTGGGGGTGGCATACCCCGAAGTCGATTGGTGCCGCAATGTCTTGGCCGCCGGGAAGTGCACGCTCACCTGGAATGGGAAAGAGTATGCGCTGGAAAGACCTGAGGTGATCCCAGCCGCGGAGGCGATGAAGGCTTATCCACTACTGGTAAAGCCGTTCATAGTAGCCCCCGGGACCAAGACGTTCGTGTGGCTGCATCCCGCCGGCGTCACCGAATCCGTGGAGGACAAATGAGCATGAACGTCACACGTGTACCTGTACTCATCGTCGGCGCCGGCGCCGCCGGGCTGGCCACATCCGCACTGCTCGCCAAGCACGGAGTTCGATCGCTCCTGGTCGAAAAGCGGCGCGAGGTCTTCATCTACCCGAAGGCCCGCAACCTGAGCTTCAGAAGCTTGGAGATCCTGCGCGGTCTGGGCCTAGGGGACGAAGTCCACGCGGTCGCTGAGGGCGTTTCGGCCATGGTCGTCAAGCCGACGCTGAACAGCGACGAAGAAGAAACGGCCATGGACGTGAGCGCCATCTTCTCCACGTTCGACGGGCTGAGCCCCGAGCCCTCCGCGCAGTACTGCCCGCAGAGCAGATCCGAGCCGATGCTGCTCGCCGAAACCCGCCGGCATGGCAGCGAGGTTCGCTACGGGACCGAGTTGTCTTCGTTCGAGCAGGACGAGACCGCTGTCACGGCGGTGGTACGCGACCGGGACTCGGGAGAGTCCGAGACGGTGCGCGCCGACTATCTCGTCGCCGCCGACGGCGTCCACAGCCCAATCCGAGAAGCGCTCGGCGTCACCACCTCCGGGTCCGGGCCGTGGCCACTCTATTCCGTCCTCGTCTACTTCCGGGCGCCTTGGCGGAAATTCCTCTCGCATCTGGGGGATGGCGACGCGGTGCAAGTCAAGAACGCGGACGTGAACGGGATATTCGTCCCCGCCGAGGGTGATCTTGGCGTGTTCGTCACCACCTACTTCCCCGACAAAGGAGAGACGGCCGAGCAGTTCACGCCTCAGCGTTGCCGCGAGGTGATCCTCACGGCCGTCGGCGAGCCGATCGACGTGGAGATCGTGGATATTATGCGGTGGCAGCCGGCCGAGCAGGTGGCCGACCAATTCCAGTGCGGGCGGGTCTTTCTGGTCGGCGACTCGGCACACACCATGCCCCCCTTCCGGGCCGGGGGAGCCAACGCTGCCATCCAGAGCGCAGACAACCTGGCCTGGAAGCTCGCCACCGTCCTCGGCGGGTCAGCCGAGCCCGCATTGCTGGCCACCTACCATGCCGAGCGGCACCCGGTGGGGCGGTTTTCCGCACGGCAGTCGTGCACCGGGCCCCAGCTCGACATGCTGCGGTTGGAAGACAACAGCGTGAGGTTGCCGGCGGAGGAGGAGGCGCCGCTGTTCGCCGTGCTCATTGGCTACCAGTACCGTTCCACAGCCGTCGTGGTCGACGAGCCCACCCCGGCGGACCCGGACACCGTGCAGCTTGTCGACGAGTTGGCGGGACAGCCCGGCACCCGGGTTCCGCACACCTGGGTCCGTCGCGACGGGCAACGCGTCTCGACTCTCGACTTGCTGGGTCCTGGGTTCACGCTGTTCACGGGGGACGGCGGGGAGTGGTGGTCAACGGCCGCGGCTGCGGTGTCGGAGACGCTCCTTGCCTTGACCGGAGGTGACCGATGACAAGCGTCACGCGTATACCGGTCCTCATCGTCGGTGCCGGCGCCGGCGGGCTCGCCACATCGGCTCTGCTCGCCAAACACGGGGTTGGTTCGCTGCTGGTCGAAAAGCGGCGCGAGGTCTTCATCTACCCGAAGGCCCGCAACCTGAGTTTCCGAACCTTGGAGATCCTCCGCGGTCTGGGCTTGGACGACGAGGTCCACGCTGTCGCCGAACGTGTTTCGGACATGGTCGTCAAGCCGACGCTGAACGGCGCCGAAGAAAAACCGGCCATCGACATGGATGCCATCTTCGCCGGCCTGGGCGATCTGAGCCCGGAGCGTGTTGTGCAGTACTGCCCACAGAGCCGGCTCGAGCCAATTCTGCTCGCCGAAACCCGCCGGCATGGCAACGAAGTGCGCTACGGGACGGAGTTGTCGTCGTTCGAGCAGGACCAGACGGGTGTCACGGCGGTGGTGCGGGATCCGGATTCCGGAGAGTCCGAGATGGTGCGCGCCGACTATTTTGTTGCCGCCGACGGCGTCCACAGCCCGATCCGGAACGCGCTTGGCATCACAACGTCGGGATACGGCGCCCTGCCGATCTTCGTCGTCTTCATTTACTTCCGGGCGCCCTGGCGGTCGTTCGTCCCGCATCTGAGCGACGGCGATGGCGTGCAGGTCAAGAATGCTGACGTGGACGGCATCTTTTTGGTGGCCAAAGGCAACCTTGGCATGTTCATCACCACCTATTTCCCGGGCAAGGGCGAGACAGCGGCGCAGTTCACCCCGCAATATTGCGGCGAGGTGCTCACCAAGGCCATCGGCGAGCAGATCGAACTCGAGATCATCGAAGCCGCGGCGTGGCAACCGTACGAGCAGGTAGCCGATCATTTCCAGTGCGGGCGAGTCTTCATCGTCGGCGACTCCGCGCACACCATGCCGCCGTTCAAGGCGGGAGGCGCCAACACTGCCATCCAGAGCGCGCACAACCTGGCCTGGAAGCTCGCAGCCGTCCTGAACGGTGTGGCCGAACCTGCGCTGCTGACCACTTACCACACCGAGCGGCACCCGGTCGGGCGCTTCAACGCTCGCCAGTCGCTCACCGGGCCGACAGTTGGCTTGCTCCGGTTGGAAGACGAGGGTCCGGGGTTGCCGCCGGAGGAGGAGGCGCCGATGTTCTCCCTGCTGGTCGGCTACCAGTACCGCTCGGCTGCGGTCGTGACCGACGAGTCCGCTCCGGCGGACCCAGACGCCGTGTCTTTGGTGCACGAGTTGCGTGGGCAACCCGGTACCCGGGTCCCGCATGCCTGGGTCCGTCGCGACCGGCAACGCGTCTCGACTCTCGACCTGCTCGGCCCCGGGTTCACCCTGTTCACCGGCGACGGCGGGGAGCGGTGGTCAACGGCCGCGGCTTCGGCGTCGGAGACGCTTGGCGTGCCGATCAACGTCCATCGCATCGGCGCGAACGGGAATACCGTCGACCCTGACGGCGCGTGGGCCGCCGTCACCGGACTCGCGCCCGACGGTGCGCTCTTGGTCCGCCCGGACGATTTCGTCGGGTGGCGTGCGGACGAACTCCCTTCCAGCCCGGAAACCGAACTGTGCCAGGCGCTTTCGGTGATCCTTGCCCGAAGCTGACTGTGCGGTCACTAATGTCGCGGCCATCCTGACCGCCGACAACCTCGCAAACCAAGTTGATGACCGTTGACCAATTTGGTATTCTAGTCACCAGCTCGAGTGTACGACCGAAGGATCGGCGATGGTGGAACGTTCTCGTATCGATCGGGCGGAGAGGGCCGACCGGATCCTTGACACCGCCCGAGACTTGTTGCTTCGCTGGGGATATCGGCGGGTCACCATCGATGAGGTCGCTCGCCGTGCCGGAGTCGGTAAGGGCACCATCTACCTGCACTGGCGCTCTCGCGAGGAACTGTTCCACGCGGTCAGCGCTCGCGAGGCGGCGGCGATGACAGACGCGGTTGTGGGCGCGCTTCGCGATGATCCGGCCGAGGTAGCGCTGCACCGCTATCTGCGGCGGCTCTTCGTCGAGGCGATGAACCGTCCCGTGCTGCGGGCGCTCTACACCCGCGACACCGACACCCTCGACACTTTCCTCGCGTCGGCGAATCATCAGCGGCTGGAGGAAAGCAAGCTCGGTGTCAACCGCGACTATCTGGGAGTGCTCGCCGCGGAGGCGATGCTGCGGGCGGACCTGCGCCTGAAGGATCTCGACTACACCCTGCCCACCATCGTCTTCGGTTTCTTTGCGGCGGAGCCGTTTCTGCCGCCGGCTATCAGGTTGACCCTGGAACAGAAGGCGAACCAGCTCGCCGACACTGTGCGGCGGGCGTTCGAGCCGACCGATGCGCCGAGCAGCGAAAACGTGAAACGCGCTGCGGCGAAAGCTATTCCGATTTTGGAGCGACTTGCCCGAGACTACCGGACGGCTACCTACGGAGGCGATCACGATGACTGAGCTGGCAACTGAGCTCTCTCGCCCGCACGGGCGGTATGGGGTGGACGGCGACTACCGGCTGATTCCCGCGCCGGTCGTTCTCGCCGGCTATCTGCTGTTGTGCCTTGCCGCAGCGGCTTTGGCCGGCCTGTGGCTGGTGACCGGACGAACGCTGTCGGGACTCGAGGCCGCCGTGGTTGCCGTGCTGCTGGTCGCCGCCGGTGTCGGTGTCCTGCGGTTCAGCCGACGAGGAAAGTTCGAAGTGTGGGCACGCCTGCTGACCGGGATAGGCCTGCGGGGCGACGAACGTGTGCTCGACCTCGGTTGCGGACGCGGCGCGGTTTTGTTGGCGGCGGCGAAGCTGGTGCCGGGTGGAACTGCTGTGGGCGTGGACATCTGGCGGGCCGACCAGACGGGCAACTCCATGCAGGCGACATTGGCCAACGCCGACGCCGAAGGTGTCGCCGATCGGATCGAACTGCATACCCGCGACATGACCGACTTGCAGTTTCCCGATGCGTCTTTCGATCTCGTCGTCAGCAGCCTCGCGATCCACAATCTGCCGGGCAACGAAGCGCGGCGGTCCGCGATTGACGAAGCCGTGCGTGTGCTGCGGCCCGGCGGCCGCCTCATCGTCGCCGACCTAGGCTTCACCCGGCTGTATGCCATCCGACTCCGGCAACGTGGCATGACGAACGTCAAGCGCCAGGATCTTGGCTGGCGGGCGTGGTGGGGACTGCCGTGCTTCCGCACCCACGCCGTCACCGCGACCAAGCCCGAGCAAACACGCTAACTGGAATGTCAGGAGGTGGCAAAAATGGTTTCCACAAAGTCGGTTTCGCGAGTGGTGGCGTTAGAAGAGGCGTTTCTTCACCCGCGGGTTTGGGATTTGTTTCCCGAGTCGTTGCAGCAGAAATATCAGCCCGTCAGGGCCCGGCTGAGCGATGTCGGAGCCGAGCGAATTCGTCTGATGGACGCGGCGGGAATCGACGTGCAGGTGCTCTCACACGTCCAGCCGGGCATCCAGATTCTTGCCGACTCCCAGGCCGAATTGGCGGTTGCAGTGAGCCGCGAAGTCAACGACTGGCTGGCCGAGGCGATCGCCGCGCATCCGGCACGGTTCGCAGGCTTTGCCATGCTGCCGACCCAGTCGCCGGCACATGCGGCTGAGGAGCTGGAGCGAACCGTTCGCGATCTCGGCTTCAAGGGCGCGCTGATCAACGGACACACCAACGGGCGTTACCTTGACGAGCCGTCGTTCGACATGCTTCTCGGCCGGGCCGAATCATTGGGCGTTCCGATTTACATTCATCCCACCGACCCGCCGCAGGCCGTGACGGATGCGTATTACGCGCCCTTCCATTCGGCCCTGGTAACCACCTGGGGCTGGCCGGTGGAAACCGGAACACACTTGCTCAGGCTCATCTGCGCCGGTGTCTTCGACTGTCATCCGGACTTGAAGATCATCGTCGGACACATGGGAGAACTGCTGCCCTACTGTTTCACCCGGCTCAACGCAGGGCTGACGATGGCCGGCTGGCTGCTCGGGCCCGAGGCGAACAACCATGGTGTGCGACGACCCGCAATGCGCAACAACGTCAGCTACTACCTGCGAGAGAATGTGTTCATCACCAGCAGCGGGGTGTTCGACGTGCCGGTGTTCGATTGTGCCCGAGCAATGCTGGGCCTCGACAACCTCATGTTCTCCGTCGACTATCCATTCCAGGACAACTTCGCCGCGATGGAATTCCTCCAACGATGCGGCCTTTCGCCAAAGGACAAGGAGCGTTTCGCCCACCGCACCGCGGAAAATCTTCTGGGGCTTGATGATCGGCCGAGCACCGTCGGCGCGGCGAGTGCCAGCATCGGCGATTCCTGGTACAGGTGGCGGAGCCGCACCAAATCGAAGATGGGCAGAGCGCTGATTTCAGCCCTTGTCAAGTAGCCGTGAATTCACCCTTGGGCTTGGCCGCCACTGATGGGCGAGCGGCGACGCGAACAGTGTCGTAGTGTGCGACGGCGGTGGCCAAGCGCTTATTTGTGTATCGACGGCCTACGCTCATGTCCATAGACGGAAAGGCAGGATCATGAGCAACTTGGCTGGCAAATCAGCGCTGGTAGCGGCCGGAGCCAAGAAGCTGGGCGGGCTGATCAGTACCACACTGGCCGAGAAGGGCGCCAGCGTCGCGGTGCACTACAACAGCGACTCCAGTGAACCCGATGCCGACAAAACCGTCGCCGCAGTGCAAAACGCTGGCGTCAAGGCGATCAAGGTGCGGGGCGATCTCACCAAACCGGCGAATGTGACCGCATTGTTCGACGCGGCGGTGGACGCCTTCGGCGGTGTCGACATCGCGATCAACACCGTCGGGAAGGTGCTGCGTAAGCCCATCCTCGAAACCACCGAGGACGAATACGACTCGATGTTCGACATCAACGCCAAGGCGGCGTACTTCTTCCTGCAGCAGGTCGGCAAGCGGTTGAATGAGGGCGGCGCGGTGGTCACGATCGTGACCGCGCTGCTGGGTGCCTTCACCGACGGCTACTCCACCTATGCCGGCTCGAAGAGCCCGGTCGAGCACTTCAGCCGGGCCGCCGCCAAAGAATGGGCCGCTGCGGGATTTCAGTAAACAGTGTGGCGCCCGGGCCGATGGACACGCCGTTCTTCTACCCGCAGGAGACACCGGAGCGCGTGGCCTTCCACAAGTCGCAGGGCATGGGCAACCGGCTGACCCGCATCGAATGACATCGCGCCGCTGGTGGTGTTTTTGGCCGACGAGGGCCACTGGATAACGGGCCAGACCATCTTCGCCAACGGCGGCTACACGACAAGATAAGGGGCCTCGCCCACCATCACATCTGCCACACGAGTCTCCCGCAGCCGGGGTAGACATTTTGCCCGCCAGTGAGCGACAACCGCCTCGACGGCAACGTCGGAAGGCGCCGCGGCCAGCGGATTGTCGCTATGAGGTGGGCACAACGAACAATCCTGCTCCACGGAGAAAAGATGTGGCAGATGTGACCCTTGCCGGCCCCATCCAAGACTCTCGCTAACGACTACAGCGGGATGTTCTTGTGCCTGCCGCGGCGTGCCGGTGCCCGGGCCAGCGCCTCGGTGAGCTTGCTGCGGGTGTGCGCCGGGTCGATCTTCTCGTCGACAACACCGATCTCGATAGCGCTGTCCACACCCCCGGCGATGCGCTCGTGCTCGGCGGCAAGCTGGTCGTGCAGTGCCTCCCGCTCGTGGTCGGGCGCAGCGGCCAGCTTTTTCTTGTGCAGGATGCCGACAGCCGCCTTGGCCCCCATCACCGCGACCTCGGCATCCGGCCAGGCGAACACCTTGGTGGCGTTGAGCGAGCGGGAGTTCATCGCGATGTAGGCCCCGCCGTAGATCTTTCGGCTGACCAGCGTGACCCGCGGAACGGTGCACTCGCCGAACGCGTGCAGCAGCTTGGCGCCGCGGCGCACCACGCCGCCCCACTCCTGGTCGACACCGGGCAGATAACCGGGAACATCGACGACGCAGATCAGCGGAATACCGAACGCGTCGCACAGCCGCACGAAACGTGCTGCCTTCTCCGCGCTTTCGGAGTTCAAGCAGCCGCCCAGCCGCAGCGGGTTGTTGGCCAGCATGCCCACTGTCCGGCCCGACAACCGGCCCAGCCCGATTACCATCGACGGCGCCCATTTGGCCTGGAACTCGTCGAACGGCGCGTCGCTGTCGAGGATCGCGGTCACGATCGGGTGCACGTCGTAGGCCCGCCGGGCCGATTTCGGCAGCAGCGCGCGGATGTCCGTGTCGCCGGCCTCGGCTTTACTGCGGTCGAAATGCCCTTGCTGGCAAAACAATCCGACCAACCGGCGGCCACGATCGTAGGCGTCGAGTTCGTCGTCGGCGACGATGTGGCACACCCCGGACTTTTTGTGGTGAGTCTCCGGGCCGCCGAGCGCGGCCATGTCCACATCCTCGCCAGTCACGCTGCGCACCACGTCGGGCCCGGTGACGAACACCCGGCTTTCCGGCGCCATCACGACGACGTCGGTCAGCGCCGGTCCGTAGGCGGCGCCGCCGGCGGCGAAGCCGACGACCACCGAGATCTGCGGGACGTAGCCGGACGCCCGAATCATGGCCTCGAACACAAGTCCCACCGCGTGCAGCGCCCGCACGCCTTCGGCCAGCCGAGCGCCGCCGGAGTGCCAGATGCCCACGATCGGGCTTTGCTCCTCGATCGCGGTGTCGTACGCGTTGACGATGTGCGTGCAGCCCTCGATACCCATGGCACCGCCCATCACGGTGCCGTCGGTGCAGAACGCGACGGTGCGCACGCCGTTCACGGTGCCCGCCGCGGCCAGCACCCCGGAGCGGTCACGTTCGTGCAGCAGCTCCACGCTGCCGTCGTCGAAGAATGTGCTCAGCCGCAGCAGCGGATCACGGGGATCGAGCGACTCGCCGACCGCCTCGGGGGCGATGATCGTCATCGCAGGTCTCCTGTTTCAGTGATGCTCCGGTCAGTACCGCCCGAAGGCGATCGCGACGTTGTGTCCGCCGAATCCGAAGGAATTGTTGACCGCGTACTTGTAGTCGCCGGGGCGCGGCTTGCCCGCCACCACGTCCAGGTCGATCTCCGGGTCGAGGTTTACCAGGTTGAGCGTAGGCGGGATGATCTGATCCCGCACCGCGAGCACGGTCAAGATCGACTCCACCGCGCCGACCGCACCGACCGAATGGCCGAGGGCGGATTTGGGCGCATACACCGCCGCGTCTCCGCCATGGGGGCCAAGCGCGTTGTTGATGGCCTTGCCCTCGGCCAGGTCGCCGACCTGTGTTCCGGTGGCGTGCGCGTTGACGTGGTCGATGTCACCGGGGGTGAGGTCCGCGAGCTGGATCGCCCGCGTCATCGCGTATCCGGCGCGTTCGCCGTTGGGGTCCGGCGCCACCATGTGGAAGCCGTCGGAGGTGATGCTGGCCCCCATCAGCCGGGCCAGGATGTCGGCGCCACGGGCCTTCGCGTGTTCTTCGGTTTCGACCACCATCAGTGCCCCGGCTTCGCCGAACACGAAACCGTCGCGATCTTTGTCGAACGGGCGGCACGCGCCTGGCGGGTCGTCGTTGTTGGTCGACATCACGATGCGCATCTGGGCGAACCCCGCGATGGGCACCGCCTCGATCTTGGTTTCGACGCCACCGCAGATGGCGATGTCGGCCTCGCCGAGCACGATCTGCTGCCAGGCACGCGCGATGCCCTCGGAGCCGGACGCGCACGCGGACACCGGCGTCATCACCCCGGCCCTGGCGTGCCGTTCCAGCCCGACCGCCGCAGCGGCGCCATTGGGCATGTACATCTGCACGGACAGCGGGGAGACCGCTTTCATGCCGCGCACCCGCATGTCGTCGTAGCTGAAGACCAGCTCCTCGGTCGAACCCAGGCCGGTGCCGATGGACACCATCAACCGGTTGGTATCGACCGCGGGGGCGCCGGCGTTGTCCCACACGCGGCGGCCCAGCACGGTGGCCATCTTCTGCAGGTATCCCATCCGGCGGTTCTCGATCCGCGTCAGCTGACTATCGAATTCCTCGACGAGATGCCCGCCGATGTGAACCGGCAGGTCGAACTCCTCTACGAATGGGTCTTCGAGCTTACGGATCCCACTTTGCCCGTCCAGCAGCATTTTCCACGTGATCTCCGCGTCGGATGCGAGGGCAGTCGTCATGGCAATGCCGGTGACCACCACGTTGGGGAATGCTTTCCCCGTAACGAGCTCTGTCATGGGTGTGGCGAACGTTCCTTTCCTGCCTTTAGTAACGCCCGAAAGCGAGTGCGACGTTGTGCCCGCCGAACCCGAACGAGTTGTTAATTGCGTAACGGTAATCGCCGTAGCGGGGTTCGCCCGCCACGATGTCCAGGTCGATCTCGGGATCGGGTGTCTTGTAGTTCAGTGTCGGCGGAATGACGCCGTCGCGCAGCGTGAGCACTGTGAGCACCGACTCCAGCGCGCCCACCGCGCCGATGGAGTGTCCCAGCGCACCCTTGGGCGCATACACCGCGGCATGCTCGCACCCGGCGACCCGGATGGCGTTGGCTTCCGCCGTGTCGCCGATCGGCGTGGCTGTCGCGTGCGCGTTGATGTGGTCAATATCCTTGGGCGACAAGCCCGCCAGCTCTAGCGAGCGGGTCATCGCCCGACCGGCGCGCACGCCGTCCGGCGCGGGCGCCACCATGTGGAAGGCGTCCGAGGTGATACCGGCACTCATCAGCCGGGCCAGCGGCCTGGCGCCACGGGCCTTGGCGTGCTCCTCGGTCTCGACGACCATGAGCGCGCCGGCCTCGCCGAATACGAAGCCGTCGCGATCCTTGTCGAACGGGCGCGACGCCCCTTCCGGGTCGTCGTTGCGGGTCGACATGGCCCGCATCATGGAGAACGCCGCGATAGGCAGCGCCTCGATGCCGCCCTCGACACCGCCGCAGACGGCGATGTCCGCATCACCCATGACGATCTGACGCCACGCGTGGGCGATGGCCTCCGAGCCCGACGAACAGGCCGACACCGGGGTAATCACCCCGGCGCGGGCCCCGAGCAGCAGACCGACGACCGCCGCGGCGCCGTTGGGCATGATCATCTGAACGGCGAGCGGCGACACCTTGCGGGGGCCGCCCTCGTTCATCAGGTCGTAGCTCTCGACAATCCTCTCAGCGCCGCCCAGACCGGTGCCGATGACCACAGCGAACCGGTCCGGATCGACCTCGGGGCTGCCGGCGGCCTCCCATACCTGACCGCCGAGCAGTTTGGCCATCCGCTGGACATACGACATGCGCCGCAATTCCAGCCGTCCCATTTGGTCGTCGATGGATTCCCTGAGGTGGCCGCCGATCTTGACCGGCAGGTCCCACTTGGTGACGAACTCGTCTTCAAGGACGTGGATGCCGCTCTCGCCGGCTAACAAACCCTTCCACGTGCTCTCGATGTCCGGCGAGATGGACGTCGTCGCCGTGACGGCGGTGACCACAACGCTGGAGAAACCGCCATTAGCAGTGGAAGGCTTGCTCACTTGGTCTCCGCTCGATCCGCTTCGATCCGGGCGCGGACGGCCTCGACCTTGTCCGGGTTCTCCGCCTCGATCTTCGCGCGGATGGCCTCGGCGGCCTCGGGGTTCTCTTCCTCGAGCTTCTGGATGTACTCGACGACATCGCCGACGGTGCGCAGGCCCGCGAGGTCTTCGTCGGGGATCTTCACGCCGTACTTGTCCTCGGTCTGCACAGCGATCTCGACCATCGACAGCGAGTCGATGTCCAAGTCGTCGACGAACGACTTCTCCGGGGTGACCTCGGACGGCTCGATACCGGTCACCTCTTCGATGATTTCGGCGAGACCGGCGATGATTTCTTCTTGAGTGACGGGCACAGCGTGCTTCCCTTCGTAATGTGTTGTGTTGATTGGGCTTACCTGCGGTATGTGGTTGTCCTGGCGGAAGCTGGCGTTATAGCTCTACCAACCCGTCCAGGTCTGCGGGTGACTTGACGGCGCGCGTCACAACCCCCCGAAGTTCTCTCTTGGCGATGCCGGTGAGTGCGCCCGCGGGCGGGAACTCCACGATCGCCGTGACGTTGCGCTCACGCAGCGTCTCGGTGCACAGGTCCCAGCGCACCGGCCGGGTCAGCTGGGCGACCAGGTTGCTCATCGCCTCTGCGGCCGAAGACACCGGCTTTCCATCGCGGTTCGACAGCAGCGTGGCGCTGGGCTCAGCGGTCGCGATGTTCGCCGCCGCGGCCGCGTAGCCGTCGAGCGCGGTAGCCATGTACTTGGTGTGGAACGCTCCGGCCACACCCAGCGGGCGCACCCGCGCCTTGGCCGGCGGATCTTCGGCGAGCTTGTCCAGCGCGGTCAACCGGCCGGCGGCGACGATCTGGCCGGCACCGTTGCGGTTCGCGGGGACCAAGTCTAGCTGCTCGAGGCGAGCCAGCACCTCGGCCTCGTCACCGCCGAGCACCGCGGACATACCCGTCGGCTCGATGGCGCACGCCTTGGCCATTTCGGCGCCGCGGGTGGCGGCCAGCGCGACGGCGTCATCGGGCGAGATCACACCGGCGATCGCGTAGGCCGCGATTTCGCCGACCGAGTGGCCGGCCGCGATGAGGTTCTTACCGGTTTCTGCTAGCACACCACGCTTTGTCAGCTCCTGGTGCGCAAGCAGAGTCGCCGCAACAACCAGTGGCTGGGTGACGGCGGTATCGGTAATCTCCTCCGCTGACGCAGTGGTGCCCAGCCGCGCGAGGTCCAGGCCACTGGCCGTCGACCACGATGCGATCTGATCTGCGGCGCCTGGCAGTTCCAGCCACGGCGCCAGCATTCCCGGGGTCTGCGATCCCTGTCCGGGCGCGAGCAAGGCAATCACGTGTCTAAGAGAACACTGTGAAGGCGGTTTTGCGGGGTGTAACAGATTATGAACCTCGTCTTATGTTTTTGTAGACACCCTACAAAACAACCTCGGATGCGACTTGTTTGATATCCCGTCGCAATCTGTCACTCGGCTCGCTGCAGGCCGAACGAGCCGACAGCACCCGCCCCAAGCTGGGTCGCAGCGCCCAGCCCCATGCTGGAATGATGCATCTGGTGAGCGAGGTGGCCTACCGTGGCGGCCACCCGAAGGACATACGCATCGCGCGGCTGGGTGGGATCGCGGCCGGTGAAGTCGGTGATGCGCTTGAGCCGGTAGCGCACCGTGTTTGGATGAACGAACAACTTGCGGGCGCAGGCTTCGATCGCGCCGCCGCAGTCGAGGTAGGCATCTAGCGTCTCGATGAGCGTCGGCCCGGCATCGGCCAGGGGACGCATCACGTCGGTATGTAACGCCGCGATCGCCGACGGGTCCCCCATCAAGGCCCGTTCCGGCAGGAGTTCGCGCGCCAGTACCGGGCGGGGTGCTGCGCTCCAGCCGGCGACGGCGTTCATCCCCGAGATCGCCTCCCGTGCGCTGTGGTAGGCCGCGGTCAGCGTCGGGGCCGTTGGCCCGATCACCACCGGGCCGTCGGAAAATGCGCCGAGCAGGTCAGCGGAGAACTTCTCGGTCGGTGACAACTGGCCCGACACGATCGCCACCAACCAGGTGCCGTGCACATCGGTGAGCGTCGCGCGGCCGTGCCGGGCGGCGATATCCCGGACGTCCTGGCTGGCGTACAGCTCGCGCCCGGGCGCCGGGGTGCCCACCACCACCGTCGCCGGCTCAGTGGTGTCCCAGTTCAACGCCGCAGCCCGGGACAGCAGATCGGGTCCGGTGTCGCCGCGCACCACCGCGTCCACGACGCTGGCCTCCATCCGGCTGTCCCATGCGCCCCGAGCTTCGGCCGCGTCGGCGTAGCCCGAGGCGGCGGTGAAGGCCAGGTCGCGGCTGTATTTCAAGATGCCCACCGTGAGCGCGGTCAGCTGCTCTTCGGAGCGGGCCAGCATCGGGACGACTTCTTCGAAGTACTCCATGGTGACCCGCACCATGTCGACGGTCTGGCGCAACGCGATCCGCCGAGTCAGATCCTGGGGCACCAGCTCAAACGCCTTCGCGGTGTAGCTGACGTTGCTATGCGGGTCGTGCATCCACTCGACGAAGTTCACCACGGCGGTCTGCACCACGAGCGCCACGCTGGCGCGCTGGGACGCTTCGAGATCGGCGAAGAACGGCAACCGCTCGTGCATGGCCGAAACCGCCTCGGTGGCCAGCCGGCCGGAGTACTGCTTTAGCCGCCGCAGCAGAGACTCCGGCACGGTGTCCAACAGCTCAAGCGGGGAGCGCGGGAGGACGAACTGGTTGTCAGCCATCTCTAAAAGCTACGCCGGATTTCTGGAAGTTCCCGCCAAAAATGGGTGACGGGACCGCTTAGTGGCCAGGCCGTTACGCATTTGGACCGGGATCAGAGGTCTGCTCCGGCGCGGCCTGCACGTCGTCGATCCTGTATTGCCGGGCGGCCGCCACCGGCACCGACGGGTCGATCTCCCCGTCGCGTGCCAGTGCCTCCAGCACCGCCACCACTTGCGATTCGGCGTCGGTGTTGAAGAAGCGGCGAGCAGCGGGCCGGGTGTCGGAAAAGCCGAACCCGTCGGTACCCAGCGTGACGTAGGTGCGCGGCACCCAGGGCCGGATCTGCTCGGGCACCGCGCGCATCCAGTCGGATACGGCGATGACCGGGCCCGTGGATTCGGCCAGGGCCTTCGTCGCGTACGGCACGCGGGATGGACGGTCTGGGTGGCGCAGCTTCTCGGCCTCCACCGCCACCCCGTCGCGGTTCAGCTCGCCCCAACTGGTCACCGACCACACGTCGGCGGCGACATCCCACTCAGCGCCCAGCATCTCCGCCGCCTTCAGCGCCGAGGGCATCGCCACCCCGGACGCGAGCAGCTGAGCCGTGTTGGTGCGGCGCTGCGTGGCCGCCTGGTAGCGGTAGATGCCCCGCAGCAGGCCCTCGGGGTCGAAGTTTTCCGCCTCGGGCGGCTGCACATACGGCTCGTTGTAGACGGTGATGTAGAAGAACACGTTCTCCGGGTTCTCCCCGTACATGCGGGCCAGCCCGCTTTCGACGATGTAGGCGATCTCGTAGGCGAACGCGGGGTCATAAGCGACCACCGCCGGATTGGTGCTGGCCAGCAGTAGCGAATGGCCGTCGGCGTGTTGCAGGCCCTCGCCGGTCAGCGTGGTGCGCCCCGCGGTGGCGCCGAGCAAGAACCCGCGCGCCATCTGATCGCCCGCGGCCCAAAATCCGTCGCCGGTGCGCTGGAACCCGAACATCGAGTAGAAGATGTAGATCGGGATCATCGGCTCGTTATGCGTCGCATATGACGTGCCGGCGGCGGTGAAGCTGGCCACCGCCCCGGCTTCGTTGATGCCCTCGTGCAGGATGTGCCCGCTGACGCTTTCCTTGTACGCGAGCATCATGTCGGCGTCGACAGAGGTGTAAAGCTGGCCGTTGCGGTTGTAGATCTTCAGCGACGGGAACCACGAGTCCATCCCGAACGTGCGGGCCTCGTCGGGAATGATCGGCACGATTCGCGGGCCGATTTCCTTGTCTCGCAACACTTCCCGGAAGGTACGCACAGTCGCCATGGTGGTGGCGACCTCCTGGTTTCCCGAGCCATCCTTCAGCGACTTGTAGGTGTCGCGGCCGGGCAGCGTCAGCGCCTTGGACTTCGTCCGGCGTTCCGGGAGGAAGCCCCCGAGGGTGCGGCGCAGGTCGAGCATGTAGCGGATCTCCGGGGCGTCCGGACCGGGGTGGTAGTACGGCGGCAGGTAGGGGTTTTCCTCCAGCTGAGCGTCCGAAATCGGAATCCGCTGGGTATCGCGGAACTCCTTGAGGTTTTCCAGCGTCAGCTTTTTCATCTGGTGAGTGGCCATGCGGCCCTCGAAGTGCTTACCCAGCGCATAGCCCTTGATGGTCTTCGCCAGGATCACCGTCGGCTGCCCTTTGTGCTCGACCGCCGCGCGGTAGGCGGCATAGACCTTGCGGTAGTCGTGACCCCCACGCTTGAGATTCCAAATATCTTGATCCGACATGTTTTTCACCAATTCCTTGGTGCGCGGGTCGCGGCCGAAGAAGTGCTCGCGGACATAGCCGCCGTCCTTGGCCTTGTACGTCTGGTAGTCACCGTCAGGGGTGACGTTCATCAGGTTGACCAGGGCGCCGTCCCGGTCGGCTTGCAGCAGCGCGTCCCATTCACGTCCCCAGATCACCTTGATGACGTTCCAGCCCGCGCCGCGGAAGAACGACTCCAGCTCCTGGATGATCTTGCCGTTGCCGCGCACCGGACCGTCGAGGCGCTGCAGGTTGCAGTTGATCACGAAGGTCAAGTTGTCCAGCGCCTCAAGCGCGGCGACATGCAGGAGCCCGCGGCTTTCCGGTTCGTCCATTTCCCCGTCGCCCAGAAAGCACCACACGTGCTGGTCGGAGGTGTCCTTGATGGCGCGGTCATGCAGGTAGTGATTGAACCGGGCTTGGTAGATGGCGTTCATCGGGCCCAGGCCCATCGACACGGTCGGGAACTCCCAGAAGTCGGGCATCAGCCGCGGGTGAGGATAGGACGGCAGCCCGCCGCCGGGATGGCTGTGCTCCTGGCGGAAGCCGTCGAGTTGGTCGGTGGTCAGCCGTCCCTCGAGGAAGGCGCGCGCGTAGATGCCGGGGGAGGCGTGGCCCTGGATGAACACCTGATCCCCGCCGCCCGGATGCGATTTGCCACGGAAGAAGTGGTTGAAACCGACCTCGTAGAGCGCCGCCGACGAGGCATAGGTCGAAATGTGGCCGCCCACTGAGACGCCGGGGCGCTGCGCGCGGTGCACCATGATGGCCGCGTTCCACCGGATCCACGCCCGGTAGCGACGTTCCACGTCCTCGTCGCCGGGAAACCACGGCTCCAGCTCGGTCGGGATGGTGTTGACATAGTCGGTCGATGTCAGCGCCGGGATGGCCACCCGGTGCTCGCCGGCACGTTCCAGCAGCCGCAGCATCAGGTAGCGGGCCCGCGACGGCCCTGAGCGCGCCAGCAGCTCGTCGAAAGATTCCAGCCACTCGGATGTTTCCTCGGGGTCGATGTCGGGCAGGTACGACGCCACGCCTTCGCGGATCACCCGAACGCGGTCGGGTTCGCTTGCGCTGCTTGAGTTTTTGGCCAGATCGTGGCGCGCGAACTCGGTAGTCAACTTCCGCTCCTCGGTTGGCGGTTCATCTGCTTCTCACGGGTCTCGATGGTGGGAATGCTGTCGCGGCGGTACTCCTCCCTCCTATCGTGCCGCACGGGTGTCGCGGGCGCGTAGTGGCTATCGGGCAATCGAACCTCGCCGTGGACCAGCCCACGAATTCGGCGCAGCGGGGCGGCGGGAATGCCGAACCGGTAACGTCACGGGCTGTGCCGATCGGATGGTCTGCCGGCCCCCGCAAGCGGGTAGGGGCGCTGGTGCTCGGCTGCATCGCGACGATCCTGATGGGCATCGTCGGGTGCACCACGATCACCGAGGGTACGGCGACGGTCGACACCGAGGTTGCCCCGGCGTACCGGGCGTCGGTGTCCGCCTCGGTGTCGGCCTCGTCGGCGACGTCGAGAATCCGGGAGTCCCAGCGGCAGCAGTCACTGACGACCCGGGCCGTGCGCGCCGCCTGTGAATCGCTTGCCACCACCAGCAAAAACGCCATCGACAAGGTGAATGAGTTTGTCGCGGCGTTCAATCAGGGTCGCGATACCGCCCCGACCGAAGGCCCGGCCATCGACGCACTCAACAACAGCGCCGACGCGGTCGCCGGCAGCATCAGCGACCCGCTGTCGTCGGAGCTGCGGGGCGCGCTCACCGCCTATGTCGACGCGAGCCGCGCCGTGGCGAACGCCATCGGTACGCACGCGGGGACGGCAGAGTTCAACCGGCGGGTCGATCAGCTCAACGACACCAAGACGAAGGCGGTGCGGCTGTGCATCGCTTCCTCCTGAGTCGGCCGTGTGGGCGGCGTCTTGCTGTGCGACGATAATGCCCATCGCAGGGCGCACTGACGGATAAAAGGAGGTCCCACGGTGGTCGCGGCGGAGGACGCCCCGAACTACGCCCGCAAACTGGGCATCCAACGAGACCAAGTTGTCCAGGAGTGGGGCTGGGACGAGGACACCGACGACAACATCCGCGCCGCCGTCGAGGAAGCGTGCGGCGGCGAGTTGCTCGACGAAGACAACACCGACGAGGTGGTCGATGTCGTTTTGCTATGGTGGCGTGACGGCGACGGGGATCTGGTGGACGTCCTAATGGACGCAATCACCCCGTTGGCCGACGACGGCGTGATCTGGGTGCTGACACCCAAGACTGGCAGGCCCGGTCACGTGCTGCCGGCCGAGATCGCGGAGTCGGCGCCGACCGCCGGGTTGATGCCCACCTCGACGGTCAGTCTCGGTGACTGGAGTGCGAGCCAATTGGTGCAGCCGAAATCGCGGGCGGGGCGGCGCTGATGCTGCCCGTCGGAACCCCCGCCCCCGATTTCACGCTGCGCGACCAGAACCAGCAGCCGGTCACTCTCAGCGACTACCGGGGCGCCAAGAACGTGCTGCTGGTGTTCTTCCCGCTGGCGTTCACCGGCATCTGCCGGGGTGAGCTGGACCAGTTGCGCGATCACCTGCCCGATTATGAGAACGACGACAGTGTGGCGCTGACCATCTCAGTGGGTCCGCCGCCCACTCACAAAGTGTGGGCGATTGAGAACGGGTTTCTGTTTCCGGTGCTGTCTGACTTCTGGCCGCACGGCGCGGTCAGCCAGGCCTACGGGGTGTTCAACGACGACGCTGGATTCTCCAACCGCGGCACCTTCGTCATCGATCGGTCCGGGATCGTCCGGTTCGCCGAGATGAAGCAGCCCGGTGAAGCTCGTGATCAGCGGCTGTGGACGGACGCGCTGGCGGCGCTCAAGGCGTGATTCGCGGCGTTTTGGGCGCGCGGCGCCCGGGCGTGTAACCTGCGCGGCACGGGCGCGTAGCTCAGTGGTAGAGCTCTGGTTTTACACACCAGCGGTCGGCGGTTCGATCCCGTCCGCGCCCACCATTAAAACCCGAGGTAGAAGCTAATTTGCGCCGGTTGCAGGTGGGGGCATGGCGCTTGCCAGGTGCCCAGTGTCCCAAGAGTGTCCCAATAGGGCTGTCGAGTGGCAGTGGACACTGCTACCGGCCGGCCTTCTCGACGTTGTCGGTGCCCTCGGCGTCCATGCCAGGGAAGGCGAACCCGCTAAAATCTGGGGTTCGGTTGGGCTGTATCACGTACCGGAACTCAATCACCAGCTCACGATTCAACGCCTGGCGTACGTAGACCTTCACGATGTACACCAGCGCCCAGAACCCGTTCCGGTTATGCGGCACCACAGCGTCGCCGGCTCTGGCGTCGACGATCCGGCTGCTCGTGTCGAACTGAGACACATCGGTTAGTAAGTCGGCGCGCTGCTGCACCCTGTTGATGACCGCGACGTTGGCTATGTCGGCCGGATCCCTGAGCACATAAACAGTGCCCATTCCCCGCTCACCGACGTTTAGCGTGAACTCCGAGGTCCCGCTGCCGATCTTGTAGTGGCCGCTGTTCTGGGAGTACACGAACTCAACGTCTCCGCGAAACGCGGGACTGTGCCACCTTCCAGGTGAGTTTCTAATAGCCAGGGTTGCCTCGATATCGGTGCGCCCCTCTAACGGATTCGGTCCGATAGGCGGCGCGGCATCGACAGCCACTCCATGGATGTCACGTAGGAGCCGCTCGTATGCAGCTTCCTGCGTGGTGGCGTCTCGGAAGTCTAGCCAGAGTCGACCACTGAGGAATGCGGGCAGCTCTGGTGGATTCTTTGGGTTGTTCCTGACGATCGGTATGACGGCGTCGGAATCCAATTCGCCATAGAGCCGGGCTGAGAGCATCTGTGCTTCGACCCCGGCCCCGCCACTGCGGTCATTGCACTTGCTGCTGTAAGTCTCAGATACGACGGCGATCACGCGGTATGTGTCGTCGGCCGCGCGCTCCATGTAGTGCGCGAGGTTGCCGCCCAGAGTGACATCCCAACGGTCCAGGCAGACGTCAACCCCGTTCCCGCGCAACCTGGATGACAGTTGCAGGACCCAATCCTGGTGCTCGTCATCGTCGTGCGAATAGGACATAAAGACCCGCGGTGCAGTGGCCACACCTCATTCTGCAATGCGGTGGTGACAGCCCCGCCTATCGCTCCGTTACCCAACGAGTGGTGGTCGGTGCCGGTGTGAGTCATACCGCCCCGGTTTAGGCAGGCCGACCGGGTCGTCGTAACAGCGTCACTGGAACAACGACGCGCCCACCGCGCGCAGTTCGTCGGCTTTCACGTCGGAGTAGATAGACAGCGCCACCGCCGGATCGTGGCCGTGCCATGCGGCGACGATGTGCGGCGGATGACCCTGGTCGAGCATGAGCGACACCGAGGTGTTACGCAGCCCGTGCAGGCGAATACGGCGCAGCCCGGCCGATGCGCGTAACCGCTGAAACTCATCGGTGTAGGACTCGGGCCGCAGTGGTTCACCATCCTCGCGCACAGCCACCAGGCGGTCATCGGACCATCCGAGGCCGAGCGCCATCGCCTCGGCCCGCTGACGTTGCCGCAGCGCGCGCAGCGCCTCGATCACGTCGGCCGGCAACGGCAGGTCGCGGCGGGACCGCCGGGACTTTGGCCCGCCCTCCACCGTTTCGGCGCCCACAGCGACCCGGCCGCGGCGCACCGACAGCGTGCCGGTGTCCAGGTCGACCGCCGACCAGCGCAGGCCGAGCACCTCGGAGCGGCGCAGCCCGTACATGGATAGCAGCCAGCACGCGAACAGCCGGTGATCGCGCACCGACTCGCGGAACGTCTCGGCCTCGGCCAGCGTCCACGACTTCGCGGTGGCCCTATGGGCTGCCGGGGCGCCG